>CAWCBX010000085.1:0-49439 GCA_963793595.1 uncultured Gammaproteobacteria bacterium
TATCGTTACCCCTCAGCGACAGGCCAATGCCAGATAAGCGATACGCATATCCTAGGAGGATGTTGCGTTCTTGCGTGCCACCACTCGTCCCTGGACAATCTTTCCTTCCTGTGCCAGTTGCCGCATGAACGCCATCTCTCCGCCGAGCGATTGGAATAGCTCTTCGTTGTACCCAACGATTCGCAGGGCGTCGGACGTCAGTTGCATCTGCAGCATGGAAAGGTAGAAGTCGATGTACTTGGTGAACAGGCCGGTCTCCTCGCACGTAGTCACCTGGCACTGGTTCGCTGCAAGTAGTTGAGCGTATCCGTCAAGGTTTTGGAGATTGGGAAACTTCATGAAACGGAGTAGTCGTTGTGCCTCAGCGTCGCTCATTTCCGTCGCACCCTCTACCCAGTCGGTGAAGGCGATCACGCCACCAGGTTTCACCAATCTTGCCGCTTCCTCAATGAGGCTTGTCTTATCGACGACATAACACCACGCGTCCTCTCCCCACACGAAATCCGCAACGTGATTGGCCAGCCCGGTTGCACAAGCGTCGGCAACAACGAGTTCTATCTGATCGACGAAACCTTCCTCACGGCAACGCTGTAAGCCCAACTCGACCACCGCCGCCGTCGCATCCACGCCGATCATTTTCTGCACCTGTCGGTGGCGTATCAGGTACCGCATGCCGGCGCCCGTACAACAGCAGAGGTCCACACCGACGGATTCCTGGTGAATTCCCGCCGCCTCTGCCAGGGTCTCGGAAGATTGCAGGCCGCCAACGTGAACCTGTTGCCCCATTAACAATTCCCACAACTTGAACTCAGGACCACTGTAGACATTCTGCACGTCAGACAATTGAATCTCGCTGCACTGGTGCATCAGTTCCGCTCCAAATCGACATTCGTTTTGACCAGTTGTGCGAAGGCCACACTGCCGACGCATATCCCGAGATCAGGACGCGTATCACCACCGTGACAGCTCGGCCCTCCACCAGTGTTGTAATCGCTGGCGGTGCAAAGTGAAAGGTAAATGAAGAAAACGGTGTTGGCAGCGTGCTGTCTGCCAGTGCCCGGCGTAACCACCAACTCCTTCTTGACGCACCTCTCAGTCGCTTGACTGTCGTTCAAACGGCGAGTTAAAATTCGGCAGGCGCGGCTCGCACCCACTCAATCCGCTGCGTGGTTTTGCTGCCTAGTGTCCGCGTGGACGTTCGTGATTGCTGCGGCGCGATAGGGAATGCGCGATGTCTTCTCCCAAGCACGATCTACTTCGAAATATCCCATCGGTGGAAGTGTTGTTGGCAGACCCGCAGCTGCAGCAATGGGCCGAACGATTGCCGCGAGATGTGTTGCGAGCCGCGGTGCGGAAAACGGTGACCCGTGTGCCGCAACGCGCTGCTCGGCGGAGTCGCCCGACAAGGCGGATCAACAGTCACTGCACCACCGCATCGTAGCGCAGGCCGTGGCGGACCTTGATGCCGCCATGGAGCCTCAATACCAGAAGGTTATCAACGCGACGGGAGTCATCCTGCACACCGGTTTGGGGCGCCACCGTGCTTGCACCGTCGGCCGTGAAACATCTTGTCGAAGATTTGTCGGGTTATTCCGTATTGCAGGTTGACCTGGAAACGGGTCGGCGCGGATCGCGTGACGCCCGCATTCAATGGCTCCTGCAGCAACTGACCGGTGCCGAGGCTGCCACCGTGGTGAACAACAATGCGGCGGCCACTTCGCTGGTGTTGAACACCATTGCGGCCGGTAAGGAGGTAATTGTCTCGCGGGGCCAGTTGGTGGAGATCGGTGGTTCTTTCCGTCTACCCGAAGTGATGGAGATCAGCGGTGCCAAGCTGGTTGACGTGGGCACGACAAACAAGACCCACCCACGCGACTACGAGCGAGCGATTACCGAGAACACGGCCGCGATCATGCGAGTTCATCCGAGTAACTACAAAATTACCGGGTTCACGAGCGAGGTGCCGCTCAACACGCTAGTCGAAATCGCGCAGACACGGGATCATCGTGTACGACGACTTGGGGGCCGGCCCACTGCTCGACGTATCGCAGTTCGGATTGAAGTATGAACCCACACTCATGGATTCTGTTCGCGCCGCGCGCCACTTGATCAGTTGCAGCGCCGACAAGCTGATTGGTGGCCCGCAGGGGGGAATCATTCTGGGACAGGCAAAATGGGTACAGGCCGTCCGGAAGAACCCAATGGCCCGCATTGTGCGCACCGGGAAAACGACGCTCGCGGCGTTGGAGGCGACTTTGCCGCTGTTCTTTGATCAGGCACGGGCGATCCGAGAGATCCCGACTTTGCGCATGCTTGCCCGCGGCCGGCAGGATATTTTGCGGCAGGCGGACCGCATAGTCGCTGTGCTGACCGCAGCGGCCAGTCGCCGCGAGTATTTCGTTCGCGAAAGGGTATTCGCAGATGGGCAGCGGCTCGCTACCAGGGCAAAGGCTTCCCACACAACTGATCGTAATCGTGCCGAAGACCATGTCGCCCCGCGAGTTTGGTAGACGACTGCGACTTCGCCGCCCACCCATCTGTACGAGATTGAAGGCAGAACGTGTATTGATCGATCCGCGCACCGTGCTGGATGACGAAGAAGAGGCTTTGGTTGATGGGCTGGTCGACGTGCTCGGCACGGAGGGATGAGTCGCCATATGCCAGGCTCGCAAATCAATATTACACTCGGCACTGCAGGGCATGTCGACCACGGCAAGACGGCCCTGGTCAAGCTGCTTACCGGCTGCGACACCGATCGACTCAAAGAGGAGAAGGAGCGGGGGTTGTCGATCGATCTTGGGATACGCCCCCTGCAAGATCGCCGATCTTGGAAGTCGGTATCGTCGACGTGCCCGGCCATGAGAACTTCATCAAGACGATGGTTGCCGGGGCCGCGGTATGGACGCCGTGTTGCTCGTGGTCGCCGCCGACGACGGCGTGATGCCGCAAACGCGGGAGCACCTGGAGATCCTCACGTTGCTGGGTGTGCGCCAGGCTTCGTCGCGCTCACCAAGATCGACCGCGTCGCAGGAACACCGCGAACTGGCCGAGGAGGAGACGCGGGAGTTTCTGCGGGGAACCTTCCTCGAGGAGGCTCCCATCTGTCCGATCTCGAGTATTACCGGGGAAGGCTTCGATCAACTTTATTCCACACTCTCCGGTCTGCTCGAGTCGCTCCAGCCCCGCCCGCTCGATGGCGTATTTCGTTTGCCGGTCGACCGGGCATTCTCGGCCCGAGGCTTCGGTACGGTCGTGGCCGGAGTTCCCGTCTGCGGATCGGTCGGAATGGACGACGAAGTGGTGCTCCTGCCGCGGCTGCAGCGGCAAGGATTCGCCAAGTCGAGGTCTATGGGCGATCGAGCGACCTGGTGAAGGCGGGGCAATGTGCCGCCATCAACGTGCGGCACTGGGACGCCAAACAGATTCGTCGTGGGCACGTGGTCACGATCCCAGACTATTTCAGTCCCCAGCATTGGTTCGTTGTCCGGTTGCAGCTTCTTGCTCACGACCAGATTTCACTGAAGAACGGTGCGCAACTGAAATTTCACACCGGCACATCTGAAGTAACGGCCAACGTCTACTTGCTAGAAGACAACCACGCGACCGCGGGCCAGGAGTGTCTGGCGCAGTTCTACACGAAAACTCCGCTGGTGGCCGGGCCGGGAGACCATTTTATCATTCGGTCGCTCTCGCCCGTCCGAACTATCGGGGGCGGTGTGATTGTTGAGGGCGTAGAACGCAAGTTGAAAAGGACGGCCCCCGGATTGGTCGACGACGTGCGGCAGCGGTGCGATGCCATTGCAGATACATCTCGTTTCATTGAATACGCCGTTCGTAAAGCCCCGCGCCATGCAGCCAGCGAACTGTTCGCCCTGCCGGAGGCGCTCTACCTGGTGCTCGATCCCAGGCGGGCGGAATCGGATGGCAAGAATGAAGCCATCAAGGACTTGCGCATAACCCGCGCAGAAGCCCGCGCCATCGCTCCCGTGATAGCGCGCCAGTCGGTGCAGGGATTTCTGATCGGCGTAATGCCGGGAGCTGGCGCGACACTGGCGTCGTTTCTCGGTTACGCGGTGGAACGTAATATTGCCAAAGGCGAGGAACAGGAAGAATTTGGCAAGGGGTCGATCAAGGGACTGGCTGCGCCGGAAACCGCCAACAATGCAGCCTGCACAGGATCATTCGTACCGCTGTTAACACTGGGTATACCCGGATCCGGCACCACCGCGATTTTACTCGGCGCCCTGATAGCACTGAACGTAAACCCGGGACCGCGGTTGATGATCGATAATCCCTCGGTGTTCTGGTCGGTGATCATTTCAATGTACATCGGCAACGCCGTGTTGTTGATTCTTAACCTGCCGCTTATCCCTTACATCGCAAAATTACTCACAGTGCCGCGCAACTACCTGATCCCGTTCATCCTGTTCTTTACCATGGTTGGCGCCTACATCGGCCAGAACAATGCTACCGAGCTGCTGTTGCTGGTCGGACTCGGGGTTTGTGCAACCATACTGCGTTTTGCGGATTATCCCCTGCCACCTTTACTCATCGGTTTCATTCTCGGCGGCATGATGGAGAACAATTTTGCCCGCTCGGTGAATCTGACCGACGGGATCGCCTTTATGTACGAACGACCAATGACATTATGCCTGCTGATTTTCGGGTTGCTACTGATCTTCGTGCCTGCCTATCGCCGCCGTCGAGCCAGGGCATTACAACAAGGCGTCGCGCTCGGAGATTAGGATTTTTTCGGGCTTGGGGTGCAGATTCTTTGGCCAAACCGTCCGCTTAACCGTTAACCCGTTCATGTTGACGTTGCCGTTTATTGGCAACACCGGCACTGCTCACGATTTCAAGCTTCGGGCTGTTGAAATCGATAGCGCCTTTCTGCCCTGACAGTTTGAAATCTGCGTCGAGCGCCTGACGAACCTGATCAGGGCGCAGTTTTAGTTGCTCGGTCAAGGCAACGAATAGCAGAGCGAATAATCTGCGCAACGAAATCTTCCAGCTACTACCCGCAATTTCATAAAGGCTGTCGCTTAGTTCGAGGAAGTTGTGGAAAGGTCGTTGCGCCAGCAGCAACGGTAGCGTGTTTTTAAAGCGGCCCGAGTTACCGATCATATCCCAGAATCGGGCGAAACGATTGACGCGCTGCATGGTGGCAAAATCGATGTCACGAGTGCTCAGAATGTTATACGGCGCCGCCGGATTATAACGCAACTGGAATGCCTCGTTGTGCCGGTTGATCGGGGCACCGCGCAGCCGCTTCAGAATTCCGAGCTGGACTTCCTGCGGATTCAAGGCCACCAGCTGATCGAAACTCCGGGCAAAGTTATCCAGCGTATCCCCCGGCAGACCGAAGATCAGGTCAGCGTGAATATGCGCGCCGGTGTTGTCGCGCAACCACTTCAGGTTAGCGCAGGTCTTTTCGTTACTCTGCTTGCGACTGATGGTTTGCTGGATCTCGGGATCAAAGGTTTGCACACCAATTTCGAACTGCAGCGACCCGGGTGGAAACCGTGCCAGAACCTGTTTGAGCTTTTCCGGAAGGTGGTCAGGAATAACTTCGAAGTGCAGGTACAGATCATCGCCCATCCGCTCGAGGAAAAACTCCAGGATCGCAATGCTGGTACTGACCTTCAGGTTGAAGGTACGGTCAATGAATTTAAAGTTACGCGCGCCACGTTGGTACAAATCATCCATCGCATCGAGAAAGCGCTGCAATTCGAATGGCCGTGCGGTTTTATCCAGCGATGACAGGCAGAATTCGCACTTGAACGGACAGCCACGCGAAGCCTCGACATATATCAACCGGTTGCGAATGTCCTCAGCGTCGTACCAGGCATACGGCAGTTCGAGCTCATCGAGATTGGCCGCCCTGCCGGCGATGATATTTGACGCCATCGGCTTACCGTCGAGCAGGTCGTTACAAAGTTGACGGAAGCTTATTTCACCGGGACCCGTGATGATGTAATCCACCTGATCGGCGAGCGTCGGTAAATCATCGGCAAAGCTGACTTCAGGACCGCCAACGACAACCATGACTTCGGGCGCCACCTGCTTCAACAATTCGATCACCCGGCTGGTTTCGCTAACATTCCAGATATAAACACTGAAGCCAATTATTTTCGGCTTTTGCTCAAGCAACTGTTCGACGATGTCGATAGGCCGCTGCTGAATGGTGAATTCCCGGATCTGCGCCTGCGCCTGCAGTTCACCGAGGTTGGCAAACAAGTATCGCAACGCGAACGCACAGTGCATGTAGCGGGCGTTCAGGGTACTCAAAAGAATTTTAGTACTCATGCAGGATTATCCTGGTCTCGGTTCTCTTCAGGCTGGCGGAACAAGAACCAGTTTACCGGTAAATTTCTTGGCTAGAAACAGCTCCTGCGCCGCGCCGATCTCTTTTAACGGGAACGTCTGCGCGACCAGGGGTTTGATTTCATCGGCTTCGATATAACCGACAAGATTTTCAAACACGATATCATCCTGGAAGGTGCAGCCGATGAGGGTCAGGTCCTTGAGGTACAGGGTCCTGACGTCGAGTTCAACCAGCGGCCCTGCAATAGCGCCCGCGGTCACATAACGCCCGCCCCGCCTGAGCACATCGAGCAGCGACGACCAGGCTTCCCCGGCGACGAGATCGATAACGACATCGACCCTGTCACCACCTGTGGCTGCGACCAGGTCGGCATTCCTGTCGATCACTTCATCCGCGCCGATAGCATATAGATCGCCGGCCTTGGTTGCACTGGCCACAGCAATAACATACGCACCGCGTCGTTTCGCGAGCTGAACGGCGGCCGACCCGACACCGCCGGAAGCGCCGGTCACGAGAACCCGTTCGGCAGCCACCGCGGCGCGATGCAGCATATTTTCAGCAGTCGAGTAAGCACAGGGGATCGAGGCGAGTTCCGCGTCTGACCAGTCGCATACGACTTTACAGGTTTCTCGTGCCGGCGCTTTGACGTACTGTGCGAAAGCGCCATCGCATTCCGAGCCGAGCGTCCAGCACTCGAAAGGCCGGTAATCGACGTAACTGCGCAACATGTTGCGCACGATTACCCGTTCCCCGATACGTGAATTATCGACTTCGCCACCCACCGCCACGATAAAACCACAGCAGTCTGCGCCCTGTATACGCGGGAACGCCATCGGCACGCCGGACCAACTGGCATCGTCAACATCTACCTCGTCGAAGCCGTCTGCACCACCATTACTGGTCGCGCCGCTAACTTTTTTCGAGTACCAGCCAATACGCGTATTAATGTCGGTATTATTGACCCCGGCCGCGGCGACACGAATCAGTACCTCGTTAGCCGTGATTTCTGGCAGCGGTACGTCTTCGCGATACTGCAAGACCTCAATTCCGCCATGTCCGGTTAGATATACCGCGCTCATTAGTGATGGCAGTGCTTCGTTCATGTGTCTCCTGATATGTTCGTACCCGGCAGGGCGGACTTCGAACCGGTGCTGGCTCGACTGTGCCGAGTATATCCCATGCTATTTGCAGCTCAACAATTGTTATTAGCCCAAATTCGCCGCATACCCATGCCCCCGGTATCAATCCAGTCCCATCTGCCGGGAGATCCAGGCAAAACAATTTGACTGTAATCGTGACAATCGTCAGTCAGGTATGCTTCAAACTGGCCGCTCATCTGGTGCCACCTAACCGGGTTGTCCCATTGGGGTAGTCGACATACACTGCATCCGGAATACGCAGGTGGAAGTAACTATGAAAAAAAATTTAATCTGGATCGCCAGCTACCCTAAAAGTGGCAACACCTGGGTGCGGACGATCATTCAAAGTGCCGTCACCGGCAGCGTCGATTTGAGCCAGCTTGGCAGTTTCATACCTAATTTTGCTGCTCGCGTTTCAAACTTGAATCGGGACAAGACGATCGTCCATCCCAGCCAGGCAGCCCAATACTGGCCACCTACCCAGACCACCATTTCAATGAATGCGGGTAATTCCTCTGCGATCCTGAAAACCCATAACATTTGCGCCTCTTTTGGCGGAGCAAAATTTCCCCACCCGACTGTCACCCAGTCGGCGATTTATATTGTTCGTGACCCGAGAGATGTGGCAATTTCTTACAGTCATCATTTTAACCACGATCTACCTGCCGCAATTGAGCTGCTAATGAACGACAAAAATTTTAATTTCAAGTTGCAGGACTATTTGCGAAGCGAGTTTATTGCATCCTGGAATGCGAATGTTCGCTCGTGGATGGCGGCTTCATTTCCAGTGTTGCTGATTCGCTATGAGGACTTGTTAAGCCAACCTGAAGCAATCATCGACGAGATCATCACATTTTTGGAAATAGACCCTAAAATACCGATCGACAAGATCTCCGCCGCAACAAGCTTCAAGACTTTGTCACAGCAGGAACGGCAAAAAGGCTTTTCAGAAAAAGCTCATTCTGTGGATTTTTTCCGGGTTGGGAAAGCACGCCAGTGGGTGCAAGACGATGCAAGATTCAAACCGCTGGTCGACGCATACTCGGAGACGATGGCAGAACTGGGATATGAAGTAACTTAAGAGACTTGAAGTATCCGTTCAACCGGGGAGGCACAGCCTGTCACGACCTTTCACGAAGTAATACCTATTGCAACAAAGCTTCACTTAATGCGGATTGGGGATCCTCCAGTCCATCGATGACATCAAAATGGTGTTGACCTGGCGCACGATGAAACTCGGTCTTGATGCCGAAACCGGTCCAGATGTTGGCAAGCAACTCCGACTGACGCACAAATTCAGGTCGTTCATCGGCACCGACCCAGCAAACCAGTTCGACATTTTCGACAGGCTGGTTAAGTGCGGCACTTTCAGCGATAGCTTCGGCTTCCTGCATGCGGAAATCGTGGTTCATTTCTGTCTTTAACAGTGGGCGCATATCGTGCAGGCCGGAAATCGAAACCACGCGATCGATTCGTTGCCTGAGGGCCGGTAACAGCGGGCTGTCCCGGCAAATCATGCGCGTTACAAGATGACCCCCGGCGGAATGGCCTGTTAACCTGATCGAGCCATTAATCATGGATGCCGCCTTGCCAATTGCAGCCCCTGTCTGCCGGGTAATTTCGCTGATAGAAACAGTCGGCACCAGATCATAAGAAGGCACAGCGACGGCCCAGCCCCGACGAGTCGCCGCCGTCGCCAGATGAGACCAGTAGGACTTGTCAAAAGCGCGCCAGTAGCCGCCATGCATAAAAACCACGAGACCGCTGATATCCTTTTCCGGCCTGAAAATATCGAGTCTTTGGCGCTCGCTTTCACCATACACAATATCAAGATCAGCCAGCCGCATTGCTGTCATCTGCTGACGGTACCGGGCCGCCATGCGCGCCCATTTTTCCGGATAATCGGCAGCAGCTTCGATATAGGCCCCATTGGCATACGCGTCGTCCCAGTCCTCGATCAATGCATTCCTCGATTGTTGTCTTCGATTAAGTTGTTAGACTAGCCATATCCGTCGTAATCCTCAAGCAAGCATCGTCATGACTGACTTCGCCAGGACTAAATCGTTGTTCCAATTGCCAGCAGGCCTGTTTTATCTTGACGGTAACTCGCTTGGTCCTTTACCCAAAGCCGCTGTCGCCAGAGTCAGTACAATGATGCGGGATGAATGGGGTGACATGTTGATCACCGGCTGGAACAGGGCGGGATGGATGAACCAGCCCTCCCGGACTGGCGATCGTATCGGCAAGCTTATCGGTGCACCGACCGGCACGGTTATGGTGGGTGACACGCTGTCCATAAAGGTCTACCAGGCCCTGGCTTCCGCGCTCGAAATCAACGCTGAGCGCAAGATAATACTATCTGATACAGGCAATTTTCCGAGCGACCTCTACATGACGGAAGGGCTCATCAAGTCTCTCGACAAGGGCCACAGGCTCAAATTATGCGAGCCGGAAACCGTTGCAGACTGCCTGACAGAAGATGTCGCCGTTTTGTTGCTCACCGAAGTCGATTATAAAACGGGTCGGCTTCATGACATGAATGACCTGACCAGAAAAGCTCATGAAAAGGGGATTTTAACAATCTGGGACCTGGCTCATTCTGCCGGAGCGCTGCCAGTGGATGTCAGTGCTGCCGATGCTGATTTTGCAGTTGGTTGCACTTACAAGTATTTGAATTCGGGACCAGGTGGCCCGGCTTTTATTTATCTGGCCCCCAGGCTAGCCAATAGCGCAAGACCAGCGCTTGCAGGCTGGCTCGGTCATGAACAGCCTTTTGCCTTTGATCCTGAGTACCGACCAGGATCGGGCATCGAGCGGATGAGGGTTGGTACACCACCCATTATTCAATTGGCAGCGCTCGAAGCCTCGCTGGATATCTGGGATCTGGTTGATATGAATGATGTCCGTACCAAATCCATTGAATTATCCGATCTTTTTATCGAGCTCGTTGAAAACGGTTGTCCCGACCTCAAACTGGCAAGCCCTCGTGACAGCAGGCAACGGGGTAGCCAGGTATCTTTCCATTTCGAGCATGGCTACGCGGCGATGAAGGCACTGATCGACAGAGGGCTTATAGGCGATTTTCGTGCGCCCGATATTATGCGTTTTGGCTTTACCCCGCTCTACATTGATACTGAAGATGTGCACCAGGCCGCTTCGATTATCGAAGAAGTCATGACCAAACGGCTGTGGGATAATGCCGAATATTTTATTCAGTCGACTGTGACCTGATCTCGGCAAAACGTGTTTTCGTGCTACCGAAGAATATTATCAAAATTTCCCAAAAAATGGCCTGCCGGCTACGACTACCAGCCCGGGACCGGGGTTACCGCCAGGCCTGAAACCCCGCTGTAGAGCCATTCCTCGCCATGAGGCACTTTGCAAAACCACCTCGTTTTAGTTATTACCCGATATGGGTTAAAATCGGTCTAATGTGATTTGGAGCACACTAATAACCATTCCAAAAAACTATTTTGTACGTGTTAGACCTTAGACCTGGATGTTTACCATGACCGATTACGCCACAAATACAGGAGTGGAAGGACACAAAGTTACAGATAATAACAACCGCAGGCGCAGCACAGATTTAGCCCAGCCATTGGATTATGTGACTCAAGAACTGGTGAGTGAATTCATCGAAAACCAGCAGCAGATGACACCACCGCTAAAATCCTTCATTCAAAAACTGCTTCAGGAAGACTAGATACACCCTGGAGTTTCATTCTGTATGGGTAAAGGGGGAACCTGCCCTTTATCGATTAGTACCTGTGCGCTCACCAGACGTCGCTTACGGAAGCCGAAATAAAGAATCACTGGCCTTAAGGTGGGCTTCGCGAATCTAGACCCGCCCCCGTTCTCGCTCCAAATCAATCGACGCTGATTCCTTTGATTTACGTCGGTCAGTCGAACCCGCCACCCAATCCCGACTCTCGATTATCATTGCGCAAGTTTTTTAGAGATTCGATTAAGATTTTCAATTTATTTACCCTGTATAGGGGATGTGGCGTCCGGTCTTAAATGTTATTTTTTATCGGCAAAACCCTGGACCTCCACCCTGTTAATTCGGATATGAATTTTTAGCGCTGAGGGCTACACGGCACAATCAGTCGATTCAGGTTTATCCTTTGTTTAAACCCTGATCGAATGGAAATTATACTGACATAGCAGATGTAACCGATAAAAACTGGTTAGCGAATTTACTCGGATTGTAGGTGAGCTTTTGGAAAGAACCGTATCGATCCGCTAAACGACGACTACGGCCTGTATTGCTAAAACTAACTCATAGAGAGTACATGAACAGTAAAAGTAATGAGATGATCAAGCAGCTCAACCGTCTTGTAAATGATCGCAGCCTGCCCATGCAGGCGCGAAACAGAATAAACGAAGCAGTGCGGCATATCAGGGAATTACAGCTCAAGCTGACGGAAGCCAAGAATATGAGCGAAGCATAAAATAGTTGAGAAACCCGCTCAGAGCGCAATTGCTCTCTGAGCGGGTTTCTCCATGCACGAAAAAAACCTGTTTAATCAGGAGGCCTTAAGAATTCCTTAAGTTTCGCCGGTTATTCTGGGTGCACTAATATCCCGACCCCTGCACCCATCCCCTTGAATCAAATTAAGCAATCAATTACCTCACCCAGCCGTTTCAGACTCGCTGGATACATGCTGTTGCTCTCCCTGGGCTATTTCACCCTGACGAGAGTCGGACTGGGTATCTGGTCATGGCTTGCGGCGGATCCCAGTTTGCTCGACGTATTACATCTGCTGCTCGTCGGCTGGGTTTATGATCTCTCGTTTTATGCCTATGCCGCCATACTGCCGGTCTTATATCTGTTCTTCATTCCGGACAGATGGTGGCGCAGCCGTTTCAATTCCATTCTTACCCAGGGTGCTGTTTTAATCAGCCTTTTCGGCCTTGGCTTTATCGCCATAGCGGAATTTCTGTTTTGGGAGGAATTTTCAGTACGCTTCAACTTCATTTCCGTGGACTATCTGGTTTACAGCCGTGAAGTCACCGACAACATCAACGAATCCTATCCCCTGCCCCTGCTGCTGGGGAGCCTCTTCATCGTTACCGTACTGGTTTACCTGCGGTTGCGCCCGGCGCTCCTGCGCATACTGGCAACCCGCGAGCCGTTGCGGAAAAGAGCTACAAGAGCAGCAGTCTGGCTGGCCTTGCCTCTGGCAGCGTATGGCCTGGTCAATCAGGATTTGTACCAGTTTTCCGCCAACAATTATCAAAATGAACTGGCCGCCAATGGACCTTACCAGTTTATTGCGGCATTCAAGAATAATGAACTGGATTACAACCTGTTCTATGTCTCACTGCCTCCCGATCAGGCATCAGGACTGCTGAAACAGGAAGTTGCCGAGACCAACAGCACATTCACCAGCAAAGACCTCTTTCAAATACGCAGATACATTGATAATCCCGGCGAAGAAAAACACCTGAACATCATGCTGGTCATGGTGGAAAGCCTTAGCGCCAGTTATCTCGGTGTATTCGGAGACATGCATGGCCGCACACCAAACCTGGACCGGATCGCTGGAGAATCCCTGTTTTTCACCCGCATGTATGCAACTGGCACCCGCACCACCCGTGGGCTGGAAGCAGTTACCCTGTCCATCCCACCAACTCCGGGACGTTCGATCGTAAAACGGACAGGGCATGAGTCGAACATGTGGTCGCTGGGAAACGTCCTCAAGGAAAAAAATTATGACGTCCGTTTCCTCTATGGCGGGCGCGGTTATTTTGACAATATGAACGCCTTTTTTTCCGGCAACGGATACCAGGTCATCGATCAATCCAGCGTTGCGGATAAAGATCTGGTATTCACCAATGCCTGGGGCATGTCCGATGAAGACTTGTATACCCAGGCCATACACGCTGCCGACCAGGCATCCGCAGGCAAACAAGCTTTCTTCTTTCATCTCATGACCACTTCCAACCATCGTCCCTATACGTATCCGGAGGGGCGTATAGAGGATCCTTCAGGTAGTGGGCGTAGTGCTGCCGTCAGGTATACCGACTGGGCGATTGGAGATTTTCTGGAAAGGGCGAAGCAAAAGCCCTGGTTCGAGGACACGCTGTTTGTCATAGTCGCCGATCATTGCGCCCACAGCGCAGGCAAGACGGACCTGCCTGTCAACAAATACCATATCCCGCTGATGATCCATGCACCAACTCAAATAACACCGCAGAGGGTAGAAAAACTGGCCAGCCAGATCGATCTGGCACCTACCCTACTCGGTATGTTGAACCTGGACTATACATCAACTTTCTTTGGCAAAAACATCTTCACTATGCCCGAGAACGAGGAGCGCGCCCTGATCGGAAATTACCAGAAACTGGGGCTCTATCAGTCCGGGCGACTATCCATACTGACACCCAAAAAAGGCATGGTACTGCAGGAAAATCCGGAGTCAGACTCTCCTGAAACCATTGTATTGAAAACAGCAAATGACCAGGCTAACAAAAATATAGCTTACTATCAGGGGGCCAGTTACATCTACAGTCACCAACTAAATTCCTGGGGAGTTGCCAGCCCCTGAACCGCATTGACAGGGCCCGGGTTCGCAGATGTCCGTCAAGCAGGCTCGCTTGCGAAGGACAAATTTCCGGGCGCACCACGAAGCTCAGTACACGCGATTCAGTGTCAGCATATACGTTGGTAGATTTCACTTTTCCAGATTTTGCGGATCATCCAGGTACTGATTGCGCTCCTGCAGGGATTTGATCAACCCGTCTACACCATCTTTTTTGATCGCGCGTGCGAAACTCGAGCGGTAATTAGTTACCAGACTGATTTCATCGACACTGACATCAAACACCTTCCAGCCATCGTCACCGAGGCGCAACCTGTAATCGATCGGGATCGGAAATTCGCCCGGCTGTTCGTACTGGGTTTTGACGGTAACCATACCTTCAGCCTCGTTACCGTCCATTGGCAGGTAAATCGGTTCCTGATCGGTATATTCGACCAGGGCCGAGCTATAGGTGCGTACCAGTAACAGACGAAACTCGGTTACTATTTCCGATCTCTGTTCAGCATTGACACGGTCCTTATATTTTCCGAGCGCCAGATCGGCCATCGCGGCGAAATCAAAATGGGGTAACACCTGCTCGTCGACCAGTGTATAGACCTTTTGTGGGTCACTTTTGTAGGTATCTATATTCGCCCTGATCTCGGCCATCACGCTGCTTTGTAGTTTGCCTGATCAATTGCTCAGGCCCGGTGGCCGCCATGGCAGGTAAGGTAATCAGCAGGATTAAACAGGTTAATATATTTTTCACCGAGATACTCCCTTCACACTTCTAGTTCAGACACATGGCTACCGAAATCATTCACTGCGCGTAAATACTTCGCCCAAGAATATCAACACTACCATGTGCATTGGTATAGATGGGTTATTTCTCGAGGAACTTATACTATTTGCGGTACGAAATCCTGGCCCACACAAAGCCCGGGTTAACGCACAGGGTGAGTTGAAGCAAAGAAGGTTCGTTTAAGGACTCCATCCTGGACCAGGAAATAATTTAGTAAGACCTGAGATTTTTGCCAGAAGGGAATGCTTGCAAGCCGGGTAGCTAGTTGGGGCGGCGGCGGGCCCCGAAGGATTTGATCCTGCGACCAACTGCGCCCTTCAGGGAAACAATAGGTTATTGGATTTAAAGTAGAAAAAGTGGTGGGGCGTGGGCGGCTCGAACGCCCGACCACCTGATTAAAAGTCAGATGCTCTACCAACTGAGCTAACGCCCCCTAAGAAGGAGTGGAATAATACCTATCCCTAGTTCGATTTCAAGCGAATTCTAAAGGCTTTCTCTAATGACCCTCTTTACGGATGCGCTCGAGGCGCTTGGTAGCGAGACGCGCAGCGGTCGCTTGTGGAAATCGATCGCGCAAATCCTGCAGAATCGCTTTAGCCTGCTCGAACTGCTTGAGCTCATAATAGGTGTAACCCAGCTTGAGCATTGCATCCGGCATCTTGTTGCTGCCCGGGTAGCTATTGATGACTTTCTGAAACTCGATGATGCCCTGCTCGAAATTGCGCGTTACGTAATGCGCCTCGCCAAGCCAGTATTGTGCATTACCGGCATAACTACTGTTTGGAAACTTGTCGAGAAAAGACTTGAGCTCGGCCTTGGCTTTTTTATACCGACCCTCTTTAAGAGTATCGAAGGCGGCCTGGTATGCGGCCTTCTCTTCACTCTGTGTTACCGAGGGGGTTGCTGGTGGGGTTGTAGTTTGAGTAGTCGTCGTTGCAGCCTGGCCTGACGTCGCCGCCGACGGTGTCTGCGCAGCGGCAGCAGCGCCAGTCCCTGCTGCTGCGGCGCTACCAACCTGGGGCACGCTTATCTGACCTGTCGGCGCCACGGCGCCACTCTCGATATCCCGTAAGCGACGATCGATATCGAGATACAGTTCGCGCTGACGTTTCTTGATGTCGTTGATATCGTTACCCTGAACCTCGATTTCACCCCGCAACAGGCCAATTTCTTCCGATATTTCATCAACTTGCTGGATCATGTCCCGCATCGCAGGGTTGTCGACCAGGCGTCCCATGACGCGACATGTCCTCGCTCAGGGTTTTCAGTTGTGCCTGGGCTGCTGCCAGCTTGGCCTCCGAACGCTGTGACAGTTCGGTCAGGCGCTCGACCCGCAGTGATAACTGCTCCGGGGTCAAGGTGCTTTGCGCAAATGCCGGCACAATGACAAAACCTGACAGGACAATCCCTGCCAGGACGATGTTTCGCAACGGGTTAATCGCCACGTTCATATTAGTTCACCGTGTAGATCAGTTCGACGCGTCGGTTGAGAGCCCAGGCTTCTTCGGTGTGATCGGACATCGCCGGCTGTTCCTCGCCGTAGCTCACGGTTTCGACCTGGTCTGTCGAAGCACCCTGGAACAACAATACGCGTCTTACCGATTGCGCCCGGCGATCACCGAGAGCAATGTTGTATTCACGGCTGCCGCGTTCATCGGCGTGTCCCTCGAGACGCACCGTGACCTCGCCGTTGGCGGCGATAAAATTACCATGGGTTTCGAGAATCTCGATCGATTCACTGGTCAGCTTGGCGCTATCCAACTCGAAATAAACGATGCGGCTGGACAGCGCACCATCGGTTTGTTCAAGCATTTCCAGCGCGTTCATCGGTACACCCATCGCTGTACCATCAGCGGAATCGCCGTCAGTTAGACCGGTGGCGGCGGCGCCGCCACTGCTACCGTCATCGACACCGCCACTTCCGGTCCCTGCCTGACCGTCAACCGGGGCGCCGTCTTCGACGATGAACTCTTCCTGCGTGCTGGCGCAGGAGGAAAGAAAAATAGCCAACAATCCGGCGATCATCCATGGTTTTACTCGATTATGCATTGTCATATCAATTCTGCTCCAATTCTTTGCGGTGAATTACTTACTCTCAAAAGGTCCCCAGACCGGCTCGCGGATATCGCCAGCCTGGTCTGATAACTTGTGTTTTGCGCGTCCGTCGATCGAGACGGCATACAGAAAACCGTTGTTTCCACGTGTGGATGCATACAGCAGCATCTTGCCGTTAGGGGAAAACGATGGTGATTCATCCAGCGCACTGTCGGTGAGTACGGTCAAATTGCCTGTCTCGCGTTCATACTGGGCTATTTTATATTGCCCCCGGTCGCCGTGCACCATGGCGATGAACTTGCCGTCAGGCGACAGGCTGGCCGCGGTATTGTAACTTCCTTCGAAGGTGATTCGCTTTGGCTTACCCCCTTGCGCACTGACCTGGTAGAGTTGCGGTGACCCGGCTCGGTCGGAAGTAAAAATAATGGCCCTGCCATCGCTGGTCCAGACCGGTTCGGTATCGATACTGCGGTGTTTGGTCAGGCGTTTCAGCCGTTTGGTGGCAGTGTTCAAGGTATACACATCAGGACTGCCATCCTTGGACAACACCAGCGCCAGGAACTTGCCATCCGGCGACCAGCTTGGCGCGCTGTTCAGGCCTTCGAATCCGGCGACCTTGGAACGTCGCGCAGTCGCCAGATGCTGGATAAAAATTTCGGCGCGCTTATTTTCAAACGAGACATAAGCGAGCGATTTACCATCGGGCGACCAGCTAGGCGACATGATGGGCTCGTCGGATTCGAGTACATTCTGGGCATTAAAACCATCGGTATCGGAAACCTGCAGTACGTACTTGCGGGCGGCATTCTTTTGCGCACGCACATAGGCGATACGGGTATTAAACGCACCCCTTGTGCCGGTGATCTGTTCATAGATAAAGTCGCTGATCTGGTGCGCCCGTGATCGCAGATTACGTTTTTTTGCCGGCATACTGCGCCCCAGCAACTGTTTTTGTTTCAGAACATCGAGCAACTGGAATTCAATAATGTAATCACCGGGGGACTTCTCCAGCACCCGCCCTACTACCAGGTAATCCTGCCCCGCACTGCGCCAGCGAGGATATTTAACCTGGTTGCTGTAATGTGGACTGGCCGGCAAACTGGCGCGGTCCATGGACTTTAGTACTCCACTGCGGTTCAGATCACTGGCGACAATCTGGGCCAGGTCGACCGGCAGTTTGCTACTCAGCTTGGACGTCTCAAACGGCACCACCGCAATGGGTAAAGCTCCCTCGACTCCTCCGGAAATCTCTATGGTCAATGCTGCTTTAACGAACAAGGGCATAGCCCAGAGGATAATGGCTAACAGATATGTTATTGCTGGTTTCATTTATTTTAAGTTTCTTACTCGGGCTTAAAGTTAAAATTCAATTGCCGCTCAAACAAGGATGGATCCCCCGGTTTAGGTAGAGGTTCGGCCTTGTATACTGCATTTTCGATTGAAGATCGATATGCGGCAGTACTGCCCTTGCAGGCGCCAAAGGTGACATCGAGAATAATTCCTCCCGGCCCTTGCAGTACCTTAATCCAGCACTCGGGTATTTTCTCACTTCCGGCCGGTCTAATCCAATTCCTCTTAACCTTTTGTAAAATAGCCAGTTTATAGGCTTCACGTAACGAGTTAAGCCGGCGCTGATTTTCCTCGGCCTGGAGCCTGGCCTTGAGCTCAGCCTCTTTACGCTGTTGCTCTTCTTCGGCCAGACGACGCTGTTCGGCTTCCTCAGCCTTACGTTTTTCCTCGGCTATACGCTTCTCTTCAGCCTTGCGCTTTTCCTCAGCGATGCGCGCTTCTTCCTGTTTTCGCTTTTCTTCGACCTTTCGTTTCTCCTCGGCAATACGCTTCTCTTCGGCCTTCTTTTTTTCGTCGGCGATGCGCTTCTCTTCGGCTTTCTTTTTTTCGTCGGCCTTACGTTTTTCGTCAGTCTTGCGCTTTTGCTCGGCTTTTAATTTTTCGTCTGCCTTACGCTTCTCGTCGGCTTTTCGTTTCTGCTCGGCTTTTGATTTTTCCTCGGCCTTGCGTTTTTCTTCGGCTTCTTTTTTACGTTTTAGTTCAGCTTTTTTCTTTGCCTCGGTTTTGCGCTTCTGCTCTGCTTCCTGTTTCTTCTTCTGTTCGAGCTTTTTAGCCTCCAGTTTTTTCTTTTCCGCATCCTTGGCGCGTTTTTCCTCGAGTTGTTTTTGCTTTTCCCGGTCTTCGAGCTGCTGCTGATCGACAACTTCAGCCTTGACCGTCTTGGCAACCTGGCCGGCCAGAATATTCTTCGGTTTATCGATAAACGTCAGATTAAAAACCATCAGACCGATAATAGCGGCGTGAAAGAGCAGCGAAAACGCCAGCGCTCGCGGATGTTTGAGTAACTCTGCAAACACTAAGGCTTTTCCTCGGGCTCCGTCACCAGGCCTACCGAGCCCACATTCGCCTGCTGCAACAACACCAGCGTCGAAACCACGTTCTGGTAAGGTCCGTTCGCATCACCACGCACCATTACCGGCCGCTTGGGTTCCTTGACGAGCGCTGATTTAACCTGTTTGACCAATGCCTCGGCGCTGATCTGGGTATCGGGTTCGACCGCGATATTGAGAAACATCGAGCCAGCTTTATCAACCGTGATGACAATAGGTTCGGGACTTTCCACGTCCAGTGGATTTGCCGGTGCGGTCGGCAAGTCAACATCGACTCCCTGCTTCAACAGGGGTGCCGTGACCATGAAGATAATCAACAGCACCAACATCACATCGATGTAGGGCACTACATTAATTTCGGAAACTGCGCGACGTTTCTTCACAGCGACAACCCTACTTCGGCGACTGGGCCTGGCGTTGCAGGATACCGGTAAATTCCTCGAGGAAGTTCTCGTAACGTATGATCATCGCATCAATCTCACTGGTGAACTTGTTATACGCAATAACCGCCGGAATCGCGGCCAGCAGGCCCATCGCCGTGGCGATCAACGCTTCGGATATGCCCGGCGCAACCATCGCCAGGGTTGCCTGCTGGACGCCGGCAAGTGCACGGAACGATTCCATGATGCCCCACACGGTGCCAAACAGGCCGACATAAGGACTGACCGAACCAACTGTGGCGAGAAACGTTAAATTATTTTCCAGCATCTCAATTTCACGCGACATTGAAACCTTCATCGCCCGATGTGCCGAGCGCACCACTTCGCTGTTATCAAGATCCGCCTTGCGGGCTCGCGCAAACTCACGAAAGCCATTTTCAAATATGGCTTCGAGTCCAAATCGTCGTTCCTGGCGCACGCTTAACTGGGCGAACAAGTCACTCAGATTTATGCCGGACCAGAAACGTCCCTCGAAGGTTTTTGCTTCGGCCTGTGACTGACGAATGTAGCCACGTTTTACATACATCAACGCCCAGGAAAAAACCGAGGCAGCCATCAGCAACAGCATCACCAACTGTACTGGCACACTGGCATTAAAAATCAGGGTTAAGAGTGAATCATTATTCATGGCGTTTTTACATCTGGAATCTTAAAGTTTAGAAGCGGGATCTGGCTATAAATCAATTTCACCCTGGCTGGAGGGTTTCAATCCGAAATGGGAATAAGCCCGCGATGTTACCACACGACCCCGCGGGGTTCGCATCATAAAACCCTGCTGGATCAGGTAAGGCTCAATGACGTCTTCGATAGTGCCACGCTCCTCGCCAATCGCCGCGGCAAGGCTTTCCACACCGACCGGTCCGCCATCGAATTTCTCGATCAGCGATACAATCAGGCGCCTGTCCATGTGATCGAGCCCGGACTGATCGACCTTGAGCATATTCAGCGCCGCGCGGGCAACTTCAGCGTTAATGATACCATCGGCTTTAACTTCGGCGTAATCACGCGCGCGGCGTAACAAACGGTTGGCGATGCGCGGCGTCCCCCGTGATCGGCTCGCGATTTCACGGGCACCTTCAGCTTCGACCTGGATCTCGAGTAACTGCGCCGAACGCATGATAATGTGACCCAGCTCCTCGGCACTGTAAAATTCGAGGCGCTGCACGATACCGAAACGATCGCGTAACGGCGAGGTCAGCAAGCCCGCGCGCGTGGTCGCACCGACCAGCGTAAAGGGAGGCAAATCGAGTTTGATCGAGCGTGCCGCGGGGCCTTCACCGATCATGATATCGAGTTGAAAATCCTCCAGCGCCGGATACAGGATTTCTTCTACCACGGGACTCAGGCGGTGAATTTCATCGATGAAGAGCACGTCATGCGCCTCAAGGTTGGTCAGGATCGCGGCGAGATCACCGGCTTTCTCCAGCACCGGGCCCGACGTCTGGCGCAGGCTAACCTGCAATTCGTGGGCAATAATATGCGACAGGGTGGTCTTGCCCAGCCCCGGAGGACCGAATATCAATACATGGTCGAGCGCTTCCCGACGCTGGCGTGCGGCGCGAATGAAGATATCCATTTGCTCGCAAACCTCATCCTGGCCGACATATTCGGCCAGCAGCTTCGGCCGCAAGGCACGATCCTGCGTCAATTCTTCGGTTATCGCATCCGGACTGATCAGGCGATCTTCACTCATAGCTTGATCGTCGCCTGCAATGCTTTCTTGATCAGCTGTGAGGCATTGCTATGCGTTTCGCCCTGCTGTTGGGCGCGACCGATCATCTGTTCGGCGTCGGCTGGTTTATAGCCCAGCGCCTGCAGGGCTTCGATCGCCTCGCTAATGACGGAATGACCACCGGGAGAGACCTGCTGGGCCGGGATGTCGCTTAGCAGGGCTTCGATCTTGTCGCGCATTTCGATGATCAGGCGCTCGGCGGTTTTCTTACCGACCCCTGGCAAACGGGTCAGCATGGCAACATCATTATTGGCGATGCACAGCGCGAATTGCTGGTCATCGATACCGGAAAGAATGGTCAACGCCATTTTGGGACCGACACCATTGATGCGGATCAGTTGACGGAACAGCTTACGTTCCTGTTCACCGGTGAATCCGATCAGACTGTGGGAATCCTCTTTAACCAGCAGATGCGTCCAGATCGATATTTGCTCACCAACCTCGGGGAGCTGGTAATAAGTCGTCATCGAGACGTCAGCTTCGTATCCCACACCATTACAATCGATCAGGATTTGCGGTGCACGTTTGGCGGCTAGTATGCCTGTCAATCGGCTGATCATCTTCGACGGCTTCTCCTGCGTTTGAGCAACCCGGGATCGATACCGGTCTTTTGCTGGGTAGCATAAAATTGTGCATGACAGATAGCAATGGCGAGGCCATCTGCCTCGTCGGCCTGCAGATCCTGTCGAATACCAAGTAATCGCTTGACCATATGCTGAACCTGGTCCTTGGTCGCGGCGCCACTACCCACGATGGACTGTTTAATTTCTCGCGGGGCATACTCGGCAATTTCCAGCCCTGCCTGGTGCGCCGCGCAAATCGCCGCGCCACGGGCCTGTCCCAGCTTCAGCGCCGAATCCGCGTTACGCGCCATGAAAACGTTTTCGATACTCATCTGTTCCGCCTGGTGCTTGCGAATCACTTCGTCGACCGCCGCAAAAATAAACCCCAGTCGCTGCGGCAGACTATCGCCACTGACCTTGATGTGACCACTGTCGATATAGTCGATACGGTTGGCTTGATTGTCGATAAGGCCGAAACCGGTGATACGCGATCCGGGGTCAATCCCCAGGATTATCATTAAGCCTCGGCCTCGTAAGCTTCCTCTGGAATTTCCGCGTTATAAAAAACATCCTGCACGTCATCCGAGTTTTCGAGCAGATCGACCAGGCGCAACACTTTCTGTGCGTCTTCGACTACGAGTTCGGTATTAGTCGATGCGCGCATGGTTAACTCGGAATCTTCCGGTTCGAGACCGGCGTCGGTCATCGCCTGCTTCACGGCAACATAATCCTCGGCCGCGGTCAGCACCTCGATACTGCCATCGTCGTCGACTATGACATCCTCGGCGCCAGCTTCGAGCGCTGCCTCCATAACTTCGTCTTCATCGTTTTCGGGTGAATAAAGCAGCACGCCAAGACTGGTAAACATATAGGCTACCGAACCGGTCTGACCGAGATTACCACCCGCTTTACTAAATGCGTGGCGTACGTCGGCCACGGTTCGATTGCGGTTATCCGACAGGCAATCGACAATGAAAGCTACTCCCGCCGGGCCATACCCCTCGTAGCGAATTTCTTCGTAATCAGAACCATCGAGTTCACCTGCGCCGCGTTTTACCGCGCGCTCGATGGCATCTTTGGGCACTGACTGGGATTTGGCTTTATCGACTGCGGTACGCAGCGAGGCATTGGCATCAAGATCAGAACCACCGGCCTTGGCGGCAACGACAATTTCCTTGATCAGTCGGGTGAAGAGTTTGCCACGCTTGGCATCCTGCGCTTTCTTACGGTGCTGAATGTTAGCCCACTTGCTGTGACCCGCCACTATTTACTTCCTCAGGTTTGTGTGGCGCTATGGTAGCACTTTTTTTGGGGAAGCTTTACCAGCCAGGGGGGAGTTTTTTCTCAATAGTGATATGTTTACCTTCGATCGAAATATAACCGCCGGTTTTCAATTCCTTGAGGATACGATGCACCATTTCCCGGGTTGCACCAACGCGGCTGGCGATGTCCTGCTGGGTAAGTTTTTCGGTAACCAGTTTTTCACCAACTTCATCGGCATGCTTGTAAAGCACCCGCACTACCCGGTTATAAACGTCTTCCAGCGCGAGACTGCTGACCTCTTCGGTCAGATCCTGAATACGGTGTATGAGTAAATCGATAATGCGCATGCTCACCGTCGGCCGGGTCAACAGTGTATCCATGAAAATCTGTCGCGATATGATGCCAAAGGTAGAGTCTTCGGTGGTGATAATACTCGCCTGGCGCGGAATTCTACCCAGCGGTGCGAGTTCGCCAAATGCTTCGCCTTCACCGAGGGTGTTGATAATAATTTCCTTACCCTTGTCATTGTGCAGGAAAACATCGACCTTGCCTTGCAGGATCACATAAAAAGAATCGGTTTCGTCGCCCTGGCTGACAATTACGGTATTTTTTGGAAACTGACGAATAACTGTCTGCGCGGCGACACCATCGATGTCATCTTCGCTCATCCCGCGAAACAGCGTAATATCTTCTAGTGCTTCGTTTAAGCTAGCCATGTTTATTATTTAATTTAATCGCGTACTGCCAAGTAGGTAATCATTACCAAATTTACCGCAGTAATCAAGATCAATTCGACCAACTGTCATTGATAACCGAACGGCCTGTCATCGCCCCGGGTTGGGGTATACCCATTAACTGTAGCACGGTTGGAGCAATTGCTGATAAATCTTCTCCCTGCGCGAGCGTAGTCACCTGTGCATCGATGATCAGACAGGGCACCGGGTGATTGGAGTGCTGGGTATGCGGTTCACCCGTTTCAGGGTCAACCATTTCGTCACAGTTACCATGGTCGGAGGTCAGCAGGACCGCGTAGTCATTCGCGATGGCAGACTCTATCACTCGCCCTACCTCGCTATCCAGCGTTTCCACGGCCTTGATGACGGCAGCGCGTACCGCGGTATGCCCGACCATGTCACCATTGGCGAAATTCACAACAATAAATTCATAACCCCGGGATTGCATCGCTGCAATAACTTCGTTGGCTACTTCCCGAGCACTCATTTCCGGTTGCAGATCATAGGTAGCGACCTGTGGTGACTTGACCAGCTTGCGCTCCTCGCCGGGATAAACAGCCTCGCGGCCGCCGTTAAAGAAAAAAGTGACATGCGCGTACTTTTCGGTTTCGGCACAGTGTAACTGGCGATATCCGGCGTCACTGATGACACTACCCAGGGTGGTTTCGGGGCGGACCGGCGCAAACGCGACGGCGGCATCGAGCTTCGAATCGTAATGGGTCATACAGGTAAGCCTGACCGGGCGATACTCCGGTCCCCGATCAAACTCCGCAAACTGGTCGAGCGCAAAGGCAGCACAAATTTGACGCACACGGTCATTGCGAAAATTGAAAAACACCATTTCATCGCCAGCACGTGGTGTTTGCAGTCCCGGCAGATGGGTCGGCAGGATAAATTCATCACCCTTGCCGTCAGCATAGCTTTGCTCAATAGCCGCATGCGCGGAATCGGCATAGACCCCCTTGCCGCTGACGATACTGTCCCAGGCCAGCTGTACTCGATCCCAGCGTTGATCGCGGTCCATCGCATAGTAACGTCCCAAAACGGTACCGATATGCCCGCCACATTCCGCCAGCAATGCTTCGAGCCCGGGTAAATAGCTTAGTGCCGCCCGTGGCGCGGTATCGCGGCCATCGGTAATCATATGCAGCTGGGGTACAACCTGGTGCCGGTGACATAAGCGGATCAATGCGTTGAGATGATCGATATGACTGTGGACACCGCCATCCGATACCAGGCCGATCAAATGCAGCGGTCGCTGCGCCGCCCTGGCTGCCTGCACTGCGCCAAGCAAGGCCGGATTTTCGTAAAAACTGCCATCCTCGATGGCATCGTCGATACGCACCAGGTCCTGTCTGACGATGCTGCCACTGCCGATGGTCATATGTCCGACTTCAGAATTGCCCATCTGGCCGGCTGGTAAGCCCACGCCCCGACCGGAAGCTTCCAGCGTGGTCATCGGGTAATCAGCAAAATAGCGATCGAAATTAGGTGTACTGGCCTGCACGACCGCGTTATTGGTGGGATCGGGATTAATGCCAAATCCATCGAGAATAATAAGTAAAGTCGGACGACGCAGCGTCCCGGGTTCAGTGGTCATCGGGATTATTGAAACAAGGGTCTGGATGGCAGCGCATGATACCGTAAAACCCTGGTGGGGTTAAGCAACCTCGACCCGACCGAATACCAGGCCGGGATTAAACCTTGATATCGAGAATGGTTCCTATCACCTGGTTGGAGGCTTCCAGCGACCGTGCATTGGCGCGCACTGCACGCACTATCTCAGCCTGCTCTAGCAGCGCACGGTCGCGCGAGCCCGAGGCCTGCGAATCACCAGCTTCTCCGCGCGCAACTTCAGCAACGTTTTGATCGAGGCGCGTAAGCTGCTCGCGGATGCCTTCGGCCGCGATGTTACTGGCATCGGAAGCCGGGTACTGGGGTTGGGCGGGACCGGTTATATTCATTTATCTCAACAGGTAGTTAGACCCGTTAAGTCTAGTCAACTGACCGATTTTCACCTCGAAACAGGCGCAACTGCGGACAAACGGTCTGAATAACGCGACCAGCGGAATGGAAACCGGATCAATGCCCCGGATAACCGCCAGGATAGAGCAGGTTAGATAGAACTCTGGATACCGCGATTAAACCGCGGCATGACGGCGAGAGGCAGGCAAAGTCGACCTACAATTAGAGGGCGTTACTGCTTGTCAATGCTGGATTCGTCGGCTTCCGCCTGGTCCAGTTCGGCTTCCATTTCCGCATCGGTCAAAGGTTGGTGATCCGGCGCCGACGCAGCTTCCATTTCGTCCTCGAGGTCCTCTTCGTCTCCGGCTTCAAACTCACGGTCCTTGAAGATAATTTTTGATGCGATCAAGCCGGCCTCGAACAATATCCAGATCGGCAACGCCAGTAATACCTGGGAGATGATATCGGGCGGCGTTAACAGCATGCCGAGTATAAAAGCACCAACGATTACGAAGGGACGCTTTTCGCCCAGTTTCTGCGGTGTCGTTATTCCGATTGCGACCAGGATTATGGTCGCAATCGGCACCTCGAAGGCAAGCCCGAAGCCAAAGAACAGCGCGAGCACAAAATCGAGGTAACGCCCGATATCGGTTGATATATTGACGATTTCAGGGCCAACACTGGTGAAAAATCCAAATACCAGTGGGAAAACCACGTAGTAGGCAAACGCAACGCCACCATAGAAAAGCAGGATGCTGGAAACCAGTAGCGGACCCGCAATGCGCTTCTCATTGGCATATAGCCCCGGTGCCACGAACGACCAGCACTGGTAAAGAATAACCGGCATCGCCAGGAACACCGCAAGCATTAACACCAGCTTGAACGGTGTCAAAAAAGGTGAGGCGACATCGATCGCAATCATGTTGGCGCCTTCAGGCAAATGCCGCGTCAGGGGTTCCGCCAGGTAGACATAGATATCATTCGCCCAGTAGAACATGCCGAGGAACATTACCAGCACCGCGAGTACCATGCGTACGACGCGATCACGCAGCTCCACCAGGTGCGACATCAGGCTGCCGGCCGCGGACTGGCCCAGATCTTCGTCTTCGCTCATGATTTTGTTTTGCCGGCCGGTTTATCCTCAACCGGGTCTGGCGCGGGGGTAGATTCAGCGGCAGAATTATCAATAGATTCTGTTGCTGCACCGGTTGCGCTCTGGGCCGGGGTGTCGTCAAGGTCTTGCGCCAGCGAATCAGCGGCTTCGCTGACGGCACTGAAATCTTTTTCGAACTCCTTACCGGCGCCGGAAATTGAATCTTTGAGTGTATTCAACTCCTTCTGCTGATCCGCCAGAATCGCGCGTAGCTCATCGGCGCGCAATTCCTGTTCTACATCAGCCTTGATGGTGGTCATGAATCGTTTCAGACGCCCGAAATACTTACCGGCGGTACGTGCTACCCCCGGTAAACGTTCAGGACCTATTACGACCAGCGCAACGATACCGATCAGCATCAGCTCGGTGAAGCCCATGTCAAACATAGGGGGTCTCTAGCTCTAACTCGAATTCAATGTAAACGAAGCTCAGCCAGGGCCTGTTCAGACCTTGTCCTTTTCTTTGCTTACCTTGCCTTCGATAATCTGACTTTCGGGCTCAGCGTCGTCTTTAACGACTTCCTCGTCTTTAACCGATTTCTTGAAACTCCTGATTGCGCCACCCAGATCACCGCCAACATTGCGCAGCTTCTTGGTGCCAAACAACAGGATCACGATCGCCAGGATCAATAACAGCGACCAGATACTAATTCCACCAAAACCCATTTCTCACCTCATTTACTATGTTCGCGCGCGGCTTTTTCGTCGATCCCCGATACGCCAAACCGACGTTCCAGTTCTTCCAGTACAAGCCGTGCATCAATATTCTGTTGTGCCAGCATCACCAGGCAGTGAAACCACAGATCCGCGGTCTCGTAAACAATTTGTCGCTTATCACCCGACTTGGCGGCAATGATAGTTTCAGCTGACTCCTCACCAATTTTCTTGAGTATGGAATCGAGCCCCTTGTTATACAAACCCGCCACGTATGACGATTCGGGGTCCGCGTCCTTTCTCGACGCCAGTACAGTCATCAGGCGCAGGAGTATATCATCACTCATCGATAAATCTCGTCGGGATTTTTGATAATTTCTTCATCTGTGAGCCACGTTCCATCCTTCAAAACACGGAAGAAACAGCGCCGCCGGCCCGTATGACAGGCTATTCCGCCAATTTGCTCGACCTGCAGTAACACCACGTCGGCATCACAATCGAGACGAATTTCATGCAAAGTCTGGATGTGACCCGATTCTTCTCCCTTGAACCAGAGCCGCTGACGCGATCTCGACCAATACACCGCGCGACCCTGTGCGGAGGTCAGTTGCAGCGCTTCGCGATTCATCCAGGCCAGCATCAGTACTTCGCCGCTTTGATGGTCCTGGGCGATTGCCGGCACCAGCCCATCACTATTCCACTTGAGCTGCTCCAGCCAGTCAGACATCGCGCATCTCGATTCCCTGTGCCTGCATAAATGCCTTGGCTTCACTGATGCGGTACTCGCCGAAATGAAAGATACTCGCCGCCAGCACCGCATCGGCTTTACCTTCGAGAATTCCGTCTACCAGGTGCTGCAGATTACCGACGCCACCGGAGGCGATCACCGGCACGCGCACCGCGGCTGAGACCTGACGGGTCAATTCATTATCAAAGCCCATTTTTGTACCGTCACGATCCATACTGGTGAGCAGAATTTCACCCGCACCGAAAGCGTCCATCTTACGCACCCATTCGAGCGCGTCGATGCCGGTCGGCTTACGCCCACCGTGGGTAAAAATCTCCCAGCGCCCTGCTTCATGCTCCCCACTCACGCGCTTGGCATCAACCGCAACGACGATACATTGCGAACCAAACTTGTCCGCGGCGGCGGCTACGAACTCCGGATTGAAGACCGCCGCGGTATTGATACTGACCTTGTCGGCCCCGGCATTGAGCATGCGCCGGATATCCGCCAGTTCGCGAATGCCACCACCCACCGTCAACGGAATAAATACTTCCCGCGCGACGTCCTCGACAACATGCACCATGGTTTCACGATTATCGGAGCTCGCGGTGATATCGAGAAAGGTTAATTCATCGGCCCCTTCCTGGTTGTAACGACGGGCATTTTCAACCGGGTCTCCTGCGTCACGGATTTCAACAAACCTGACACCTTTGACCACGCGGCCATTGTCAACGTCAAGACAGGGGATGATGCGTTTTGCTAGCGACATAGGAAGAAGTTCAGCCTAGTGCTGATCGATATAGGCTTGCGCCTCGGGCAGACTGATGGTGCGTTCGTAAAGCGCACGACCGATGATGACCGCTTCTATGCCCGCGTTCTTGACTTCATTGAGTTGTATGATGCAATCCATGTCAGTGACACCACCCGAAGCGATTACCGGGACACTGATCGATTCGGCCAGTTCACGGGTAGCCTCCACGTTAAGCCCCTGCATCATGCCATCTCGGCTGATATCGGTATAAACAATTGCCGCGACCCCCTGATCCTCGAAGCGCAAGGCCAGCTCCTGCGCCGTGTGCTCCGAGCCTTCTGACCAGCCATGTACCGCCACCATGCCATCCTTCGCATCGATGCCGACGATCACGTTACCTGGAAACTCCGCGCACAACTGGGTAATGAATTCGGGACGCTTTACCGCCATGGTGCCGAGAATGACATAGCTCACACCCGCCTCGAGATAGGACTCGACGGTTGAAATATTACGGATACCACCACCAATCTGGACAGGTATGTCGGGGAAGGAACTGCAGATTTCCTCGATGACGTCCGCATTGACCGGTTCGCCTTCAAAGGCACCATCGAGATCGACCAGGTGCAAACGACTGCAACCCTGCTCCACCCATTTGCCCGCCATCGATACCGGATCATCGGAGAACACGGTACTTTCGTCCATATTGCCCTGGCGCAGGCGTACACAATGCCCTTCTTTCAAATCGATTGCCGGAATCAAAATCATAGCTGACCGTCCCATTTTACAAAGTTGCGCAACAGTTGCAGACCAGTGTCGGCGCTCTTTTCCGGATGGCATTGTAACGCGAACAGATTATCTTTGGCGATTACGCTGGTAAAACTGAAACCGTAATCGGTGGTGCCTGCTACCAGTTGTGGATCCTCGGCTTCAAGATAATAACTATGCACGAAATAAAACCTGCTGCCGTCGGCAACTTCATGCCAGAGCGGATGCGCTCTGGTTTGCTTTACGCGGTTCCAGCCCATATGCGGAACCTTCAGTTTAACGCCACTGCGGTCCTGATGGCTATCACCAAAATACTTCACCCTGCCCTTGAAAATCCCCAGGCACTCGGTGCCCTCGTTTTCTTCACTGTGTTCAATGAGCACCTGCATACCCATGCAAATTCCGAGGAAAGGGCGATCTTTCGCGGCGACTAACTATGGCCTCGCGCAAGCCATATTCATCGATAGCACGCATACAATCGCCGGCCGCTCCCTGACCCGGGAAAACAACTCGATCGGCGGCCTGTACCTGTTGCGGGTCGGAGGTCAGCAGCACCCGGTCATGACTCTCGGCGACAACCTGTAGCGCATTGACTACGGAGCGAAGGTTGCCCATGCCGTAATCGACCACGGCAATTGTCTGCATGAGCTAAAGTGAACCTTTGGTCGACGGGATGACATCGGGCATACGCTCGTCCCGGGCAACGGCAAAGCGCAGCGCGCGACCAAATGCCTTAAACATGGTTTCGGCGATATGGTGTGCGTTTTCACCCGACAGGTTATCGATATGTAAAGTCGCCGGCGCATGATTGGCAAAGCCCTGAAAGAATTCGTGGATCAGATCGACATCGAACTGCCCGATACGGGGACGCACAAACCTGACCCGGTACTCGATTCCCGGACGACCGGAAAAATCGATGACAACCCGCGACAGGGCCTCGTCCAGTGGTACATAGGCATGGCCGTATCGCATGATGCCCTGCTTGTCGGCCAGCGCTTCCTTAAAGGCCTGCCCCAGGGTTATGCCGATATCTTCGACCGTATGGTGATCATCTATATGCAGGTCTCCGCTGGCCTTAACTTCCAGGTCAAACGAGCCGTGACGAGCAATCTGCTCGAGCATATGCTCGAGAAACGGAATTCCGGTATCGAAATGAGACTTACCACTGCCATCCAGATTAAGCACTACGTTGATCTGGGTTTCCAGGGTATTGCGACTGACATTTGCACTGCGATCTGACATTTACAACCACTTCGGGCAGGTATTGAGAGGTTGCTGATGATAATCGACATCGGTGGCAAATTCGACTATTAATCGGCGCCTGGCTGAAGTGTATCAATCGAGGATGAAACTTACCGGGCCATCGTTAACCAGGTGGACCTGCATATCAGCGCCGAACCTTCCGCATTCGACCTCACCATGAGACGCACGGGCATAGTCAACCATGACGGCAAATATCCGCTTACCATGCTCGGGATTAGCCGCCGATGTGAAACTGGGTCGGCGCCCTTTTTTGGTATTGGCCGCCAGCGTGAACTGCGGCACCAGCAACAAACCACCCTCGATATCTTTAAGCGACAGGTTCATCTTGCCCTCAGGATCGGCAAAGACGCGATAATTAAGCAGGCGATCGACATAATGGCGGGCGGTCGCTTCGTCATCATCAGCCTGCACCCCGACGAGCACCAGGATACCGGTTTTAATATCTGCGATAATTTCCGTACTGACTTCTACCCGCGCCTGAGCGACGCGCTGCAAAAGCGTAATCAAGTCACGATTTCCAGCATGGCGTTGCAACTTTCGACCAGCGCCTTGGCTATGCCCTGCTCGGTTACCGCGTGACCAGCATCGCCGATGACTTTGAGCCTGACGTTTTCCCAGTGCTGTTGCAGTAACACCGCCTGATCGATCGGGCAAACCATATCGTAACGACCATGCACGATAAACCCGGGAATATGACTAATTTTATCCATATCTTCGATGAGCTGGTTCGGTCTGAAAAAACTCTTGTTGCGAAAATAATGGCACTCTATACGCGCGATGCTGAGGGCGATGTGTGGATCACTAAAGTGATCGACGACGTTTTTATCGGGTAGCAGGGTCACCGAAGATCCCTCCCAGATTGACCAGGCCTTGGCTGCACCCATGCGCACTATTTCATTATCACTGGTAAGCCGCTGGTAATAGGCAGCGATGATATCGTCGCGTTCCGATAGTGGTATCGGCTCGATGAAATGTTGCCAGGCCTCGGGGAAAATACGTGCGGCCTGACCATTGAAAAACCAGCTTACATCTTCATCCCGAGCCAGAAATATGCCGCGTAGAATTAATCCCAGCACCTGCTGTGGATGAGTTTGAGCATAAGCCAGAGCGAGAGTCGATCCCCACGAACCGCCAAACACTACCCATTGTTCAATCTCGAGAAATTCGCGAATTTTTTCCAGGTCCGCGACCAGGTCCCAGGTCGTATTTTCCTCCAGGCTTGCATGCGGTCTTGATTTACCGCTGCCACGCTGATCAAACAGAATGATGCGGTAGGACTCGGGATCAAAGAAACGCCGATGTCCTGGCTCGCAGGAACCACCAGGCCCCCCATGCAGAAAGACCACCGGTACGCCTTGCGGGTTACCACTCTCTTCGATGTAGAGCGTATGCAGATCGGATACCGGAAGGCGGGAGGTTTTACTCGGTTGTATAGCCGGGAACAACATTGGTGTTGCGATTCTCCGCTCAGGTTGGTGTAGGACAACACCTACATGATTTCAGGTTATAGCTGACAACTCTACAGCCAAGCCGCGATACCAGTCCAGCGTTAATCCTGCGAGTATACCATCACGACAAAGAGGATTTAACGACAGTCAGGCGGGGCGCGCCTGTACAGGAATACACTGACAGGAACCCTCGAATTATTTCAGTTAGTTTTTCTCTCCTCGAGATAACCACCTGGCCTGGCCACGAAGTAGCCAGGTCTTTTTTATTCAAACGGGGGGCAAACCACGTCTTCCTGATTGCAGAACAAACTGCCTGATAAAGCCTGGGAACAGAAAGTGGTGTTCGCTCCCCTGCCCAGTCCCTATGGATCTTTTGCGCTACTCAAACTAGCGAAGTCGAACAGGTCGCGGTCGAGTAGATGCGAGGGTGTAACTGCGCATAGCGATTTGAGGATATTCTCGACCCGGCCCGGCTGAGATTTATCCCATTCCTTTAACATTGCTTTAACCATCTGCCGCTTCGTGTTGGGTTGCGAGCCACAAAGGTTGCAGGGAATTATCGGGTATTCGCGTAGTGCTGCGAATTGCTTGATCAAGGTTTCACGCACGTAAGCCAAAGGCCTGATTACAATATTACGTTGATCGTCGCTTTTCAGTTTCGCCGGCATAGCCTTCAGCCGACTGTTATAAAACATGTTAAGCAGCATGGTTTCGACAATGTCATCCGCATGATGGCCCAATGCAATTTTGCTCGCGCCCATCTCTGCCGCAGTTTTGTACAAGACCCCGCGACGTAATCTCGAACATAGCGAGCAAGTCGTCTTACCCTGCGGAACCAGGCGCTTCACTATGCTGTAGGTATCTTCCTCGATTATCCTGAAATCGATGCCCAGCGAGCGCAGATAATCCGGCAACACCTCGGCGGGGAAATCGGGTTGTTTTTGATCGAGATTGACCGCAATCAATTCGAATTCGATCGGTGCTGCTTTTTGTAGCGCCAGCAGCATATCAAGCATGCTGTAGCTATCGGCTCCCCCCGACAGGCAAACCATTATTCGATCACCGGCTTCAATCATGTTGAAATCGCTAACCGCACGACCCACACTGCTACGAATCTTGCGCTCAAGCTTTACCAGGCTCGGTGGTTCCAGCATGCTCACATCGATTTCGCGAGTAGTTTGATGCAAGGTTTTACTTCCTCCAGAATGCCGGCGTAAACAAAACCAGCAGGGTGAAAATCTCGAGGCGCCCGAGGAGCATGGCCATGCATAGAATCCATTTTGCCGGATCGTTTATATTAGCGAAGTTTCTACCGACATCGCCGAGACCAGGGCCAAGATTATTGAGACAGGCCGCAACCGCCGAGAACGCAGTCTCCTGGTCCAGACCGGTCGCCATCAGCAGTAAAATCATCAACGCGGAGATCGCGAAGTATGCTGCGAAAAAGCCCCATACCGCCTCGATTACCTTTTCCGGCATCGCTTTTTTTCCAATTTTAACCGCAATTTGCGCGTTCGGATGTACCAGGCGTCTTAGCTCCCGTACACCCTGTTTTACCAGTAACAGGATACGAATCACCTTGATGCCGCCCCCGGTAGATCCCGAGCAGCCACCGATGAAACTGACATAGATCAACAGCACCGGTAGAAATCCCGGCCAGCTGTAATACTCAGCCGTGGTAAAACCAGTAGTGGTACCAATCGAAACAACCTGGAACAGGCCTTCGACAATCGATTCGGCAGTCGACTCGAAGGTGTGGTTGAGTTGCAGGTAACCAATGGTAATCACACTGACGACAAACAGAACCAGCATATAGGTGCGAAATTCGGCGTCGCGCTGGTACGGTTTCAGCGAACGATGGCGGAACGCTGTAAAGTGAATGGCGAAATTCACCCCGGACAGCAACATGAATACCATCGCGATGAACTGGATAGCGGTGCTGTCAAAATACCCGATGCTGGCATCATGGGTGGAAAATCCGCCGATCGCTACCGTCGAAAACGAATGCGACATGGCATCAAAAAACGACATCCCCGCCGCCCAGTAGGCCAGGCAACAGGCAATGGTGAGACCGAGATAGATATACCACAAAGCCTTGGCGGTTTCGGAGATCCGCGCGGTGAGCTTGGTGTCTTTAACCGGTCCCGGGGTTTCAGCGCGAAACAATTGCATGCCACCAACTCCCAGCATCGGCAAAACTGCTACCGCAAGCACGATGATACCCATACCGCCCAGCCATTGCAGCTCCTGGCGATACAGCAACAGGGAATGTGGTAGATAATCGATGCCGACAATTACCGTGGCGCCGGTGGTAGTAATGCCCGAAATCGATTCAAAAACCGCGTCGGTTATCGAAATGTCGTACACTCCGGACAGGTAAATTGGCAGTCCGCCGGCAACTCCCAACACTGTCCAGAACAGCACTACCACCAAAAATCCATCGCGCAGGCGTAATTCCTGTTTATGCTTGCGCACCGGGAGATAAAGCAGAAACCCGGTGATAAGCGTCAGTACAAAGGCTTCCACAAATGGCAGCACGGCGCCATCGCCGTATATCAGGCCGGTCACTATCGGTGGCAGCAGGGTACTGCTGAATACCATCATCAGTAAACCCAGGATGCGTTGTATTACCAGAAGCTGCATTTAAACGATCGGCCAGTGGCTAGAAATAGGTGATACCGACCTGAAACAGCTTTTCGACTGCAGCGATCTTCTTTTTATCGGTCAGAAACAGGATGACATGGTCCTCCGATTCGATAATGGTATCGTGGTGCGCGATTATAACGTCGTCGCCACGCACAATCGCGCTGATGCGGGTACCCTCGGGCAGCTTGATTTCCGCGATCGGACGACCCACTACACGCGAAGAAGTCTTGTCACCATGGGCGATTGCCTCGATCGCTTCGGCCGAGCCCCGACGCAGCGCATGTACCGCCACCACGTCACCGCGTCGAATATGCGCGAGCAGTGCGCCAATGGTGACCTGGTGTGGAGAAATCGCGATATCGATGATCCCACTTTCCACCAGATCGACATATGCGGGCCGGTTTATCAATGACATCACTTTTTTCGCACCCATACGTTTGGCCAACATCGCTGAAAGGATATTGGCTTCGTCGTCGTTGGTGAGCGCACAAAATACATCCATGCTCTCGATGTTCTCTTCGAGCAGCAAGTCCGGATTGGCGGCGTCGCCCAGCAATACGATCGTCGAATCCAGCATCGCCGATAATTCACGAGCGCGCTGCGGGAAGGCTTCGATTACCTTGACCTGGTAGTCTTTTTCCATCATTGCCGCGAGCTGACCACCGATATTGCCACCACCGGCAAGCATGATGCGCTTGTTGGGTTTTTCCAGTTTGCGCATTTCTGAAATAACCGTCGGAATATGCTCCCGTGCGGCAAGAAAAAAGACTTCGTCGTCGGCCTGGATGACACATTCAGCGGATGGTTGAATCGATTCACCTTCCCGAAATATTGCCGCAACCCGCATATCAACTCCGGGGACGACATCATTCATGGTTTTCAACGCACGCCCCACCATGAGACCGTCGTCATAAGCCCTGACCGCGACCAATTGCGCCTTGCCTTCGGCGAAATCAAGCACCTGCAGTGCACTCGGGTGCTCGATCAAATGGTAAATATACTCGGTCACCAGTGATTCGGGACTGATCATGAAATCGACCGGAATCGAATCCTCGGCAAAAAGGCCGGGGCGGCGTAAGTATTCGGCCGAGCGAATCCGCGCTATCTTGGTGGGAGTATGGAAAAGCGAAGAAGCCACCTGGCAGGCGATCATGTTGATTTCGTCACTATTGGTTAGCGCAATGATCATGTCGGCATCGTCGGCGCCGGCATCGTCCAGCAATCCAGGGTAGGAGCCATTACCACAGATAGTGCGCAGATCGAGGCGATCCTGCAGGTCAGATAGTATCTGCTGGTTGGTATCGATTACGGTTATTTCATTACTCTCCTCCTTGGCGAGTTCAGTTGCAACCGTCGAGCCTACCTGCCCGGCACCTAATATAATGATATTCATGATTTTTTATTGTTTATTATTTTTTGGTCTGCAGTCCAAGTGATTTCAATTTGCGATACAGATGGGTTCTTTCCTGTCCGACCCGACGCGCCAGTTCCGCCATGTTATTTCCACTAAGCTCAAGATGCCTCGACAGGTACTCGCGCTCGAAAGCCTCTCTCGCCTCCCTGAGATCAAGATCCATATCGATCGTAATTTGCAATTTCTCACCCCCTTCTGCAGCGGAGCTGGTGGCTATCGAGTTGAGTGTCTGCTCGATTTCACCCAGCTCGATCTTCTCCGCATCGCTATGGCCAAGTATTGTCTTGATGAAATGTTTCAGCTCGCTGATATCGCCACCCCAGTGATGATTGCGCAACAGGTTTTGCGCGGCAACGTCAAAATGACGGTAGGGTAACTGTTCATGATCGCTATACCAGTTGACATAGTACTTCAGCAACTCGGGTATATCCTCGATGTGTTCATCGAGGGATAGAATAACTATCGCATCTTGCCACATACCGGCAATACGCGGATTGATGTGGGTATTGCTTTTTAACTCATCGTAATCAAAACGACTCGCGACTATAAAACGAAAAGCCGAATCCCGTTGGGATATCAAAATCGCATCGTAAAGTGCTGCCTGCTGTTCGATGCCGAGATCACATATCTCTTCGATATAGAGGTTGGATTTTAGCGGGATTAACTGCCGGATGTCCTGGCTGGCATCAAAAATATCCATGCCGCCGACGGCATCACTCAGATAATCAGCCCAGATTCGCCTGCCGCTGCCGCAGGGACCCGTGAGAAAAACCGCCTGATTTGAATCACGCAAGTCCAGCATTCGTTGTTTCAGGCCCTGCACAAATCGACTATTACCGACCGGCACCTCTCGCCTGCGCCGATTTTCCTGACGCGCGCTACGAGTACTGCTGGCCAAGGCTGACTTTACCGTACTTAACAATTTCGCCATGGACAGGGGTTTTTCGACAAAATCTATTGCACCATAGCGAGTTGCTTCTACCGCAGTCTCGACCGTGCCGTGACCTGACATCATTACTACCGGACAATGATCATCGCCTGATGATTTCCATTGTTTCAGCAGCGTCACCCCGTCGACCTCGGGCATCCAGATATCGAGCAATACCAGATCGGGATGCGATAAACGTCTGATTTCATTGGCGGCTTTGGCGTGCTCAGCAACATCGACCGAGTAACCCTCATCCTCGAGAATATCCTTGAGCAGGATACGAATATCGGGTTCGTCATCGACTACCAGAATACGCTCGTTCATAGTATCGCCTTATTTTTCAGAGGATTAGCTGTGACACTTGCCTGCGCTTCATTGGCGGCAGCGGATACCGGCAAGCTGATGCAAAAGCTGGCTCCACCCTGGGGCGCCTTACCGACACGCACCGTCCCCCCATGTTCATCGACAATCTTTTGCACGATCGCAAGACCAAGCCCACTACCCGACGTCTTGGTAGTTACATAAGGTTCAAACAAATTATCTGCTACCTCATCGGAGATTCCACTGCCACTGTCCTCTACCGTGAATTCAATCCAGCTGCGGCCGGATTTCTCGCTGCAGCTGGTCTCTAGCCTGATCCATCCCTCGCCTTCAAGCGTTTCCAGACTATTCTTGATCAGATTGTGCACCAGCTGCCGCAAACGTACATCGTCAGCCTCGATCTTGGGCATCGATTGATCAAGTTCCAGGTCAATGACGATGTCGGCATTATCTTCATGATAAAGCACTGCAATTTCTTCGAGCATCGCATTCATGTCAACCAGCTGTGGCTTTTTCATCGGTGACCGGGCGTACTCGGTAAAGGCGTTGACCATTAGCTTCATCGCCTCGACCTGCTGCACGATAGTATGCGTATAGCGATCCAGCATCGATTGATTTTCCGCGCTAACCTCTCCGCTTAACTTGCGTTGCAGACGTTCCGCCGACAGTTGAATCGGAGTTAACGGGTTTTTAATCTCGTGCGCAAGCCGACGGGCCATTTCACTCCAGGCAGAATCTTTTTGCGCCTTGATCAATTCGGTTAGATCATCAACCACGATGACCTGCTCCTTGCGTTCTTTGGATTGTGACAGCAACGCGGTGCCGCGAACGCGCAGCACTTTCTTGCCGCCCTGGATAAATATTACAATTTCTTCCTGCCATTCATCTTCATTGTTCACATGTGATTGCACGATATCGAAAAATGGTTCCATCATCGGATGCTGAGCAACTACATCGGTAATGTATTGTTCGCTGAAAAAGTAATCTGCGATATCAAAAATCAGGCAGGCTGCCGGATTACCGCTAATAATAAATCCGGTTTCATCGATCGTCAGAACACCCGAGGTAATATGTTCCATTACCGATTCCAGGTAGTTTCTCTGCAGCGCCTCCATGCGTTGACTTTGGTCAGCAATAGCACGACTGCGCGAAATCTTGCGCGTCATGGTATTGAAAGAGCGCAGCAGAAATCCGAGCTCGTCGTTTCCCGACAGGGTTAACTGCTTTTCGTAATCCCCGGCTGCAACCGCCTTGGTTCCCTCCACCAGGTCATTGATCGGCGCCACCAGTTTACGTGCGGCGATAAAGGCCAGCCAGATAGCCGACAGTACGCTCAATAGCCAGATGATTGACAACGTCAGGGTGAAACTTGTTTTCAACGGATCGCGCAGAATCGCGAGTTCCTTGTAACGGTTATGGGCTTCCTGTACCCCAACCGTAAGTTCGTTAAGACGATCAGTAAAAGGATACTGTGCCTGCAGCGTCTTAGCCGGCTCGGTTGCATCCAGGCTTTGCACCAGGACTACAATTTGTATTGCGAGCCCGTATACCGGGTCATCAACCAGTTTAAGATAGGGGCTATCCTGATCGAGATCTCCAATTTCGCCTAACGGCAAAGCTTGCGGTAACTCGGTAGAATCGATACTGCTGGAAGCAACAATTGTATTGAGATGATCGTATAGAGTTACTTCGTTAGCACCGTACTGTTCGCGTACACCGTCGAGATAAACAATCAGAATATCATCTTCAATCTCGGCGATTTCGCTCGCCATACTGCGCGTCTTTTTCAAGGCATCGCGCTTGCGCAGATCCATTGAACTGCGTCCCAATTGCAGGGAATCTTCCAGCGCGGTCTCGACGCCGACATCAAACCAGCTGTCGATACCCCGATGTAAAAAGCTCAGCGAGAAGTAGTAAACCACGCTTACCGGAATAATGGTCAACAAGACAAACACGCCTATCATGCGCGCGGTTAAGCGTGAACCGATCGTTTTCAGACGGTACTGTACAATTAGCTTGTATACGTTAAAAACAATCAGGCCAAGCAAGACTACCAGGCCGAGCGCGTTAAAAAACACAAGCCAGTTGTAATACTTGCCGAAGGTGGCCGAATGAGAGGTAGCGTCGCTAATCGTATAAAGCGACCCCACCAATAACAGGACCAGCACCACTATCGAGACCGTATTGCGAAATGTGCTATTCATGATGCGGGCGCCTGACCTCCCATTCATACCATTCGCTTAGCAAATCCCAGTCACTGCCCCAAAACCAGCCCGACTGGAGCGGCAGCGGCAGCTCATCGGAATCAATACCAAAGCGCACGCGAGCGTAGTAATTCTTGTCGGCTGCCAGGTTGTTGATGTCCAGCATCGGGTAATTGTAAACCAATTCGATAAATTGCACCGCCGCTTTGCGCTCATCGAAATAATGCCGTTCTGCAGTATTGACGTCGAGCACCACGAATGAATCCAGCATAGGTTGATAGTGCAGCATATATTGTTGTTTCAAAGAAACCACCTTATCGTCAAACCAATAAGGCTTTTCGGAGCGAATTTCAATTTCGAACATCAGCGGCACCGCAAAACCCTGGTCAATCGCGATCGAAATGAAATCCGGGATATGACTATCGATCTCGAGATCGAGCGTCAGCAGGGACTCATCCAGTTTAAATTCGGCACGCTTGACGACGAATGGATCGCCCTCCTCCGCCAGTGAGGCGGTCACGACCATCAACATTGCCAATACCAGGAATACCCGGACAGGGCGCGGGCAGCTATGTGCGCTGAAAGCGGTCATGCATGGCCTGACTTTGTTAATAGTGCATAGTAGAAACCGTCCATGTTATCGCGCCCCGTCAGAATCTGACGCCCATGCGGACGGCGCTCACCCCAGCGGGCGTTTTGCAGGATTATTTCACTGCCATCGGGGTGACGGTCGAGAAATTTTGCTATCTGGACCTCATTCTCATCCTTGAAAACTGAACAGGTGCTATACAGAATTCTCCCTCCAGGCTTCAACAGACGCCACAAGGCATCCAGAATTTTTCGCTGCTGCGCGAGTATTGGCATTATATCGCTTTCGCGGCGCAATAGTTTGATGTCCGGGTGCCGGCGTATCACGCCACTCGCCGAGCAGGGTACATCAGCCAGAATACAGTCATAGTGGTTACCGTTAAACCAGCTGTCCGGATTGGCCGCATCTCCTACCAGAATTCTAGCTGATTTATCGATCCGCAGAAGATTTTGCTGCACCCGCTGCAACCGGGTTTCACTACTATCGAGCGCGTCGAGTTCTATATCGTCATAAGTTTGCAGTAAATGGGCCGTCTTGCCTCCGGGCGCGGCACAGGCATCCAGCACGCGCGCACCGGATGCGCATACCAGTAAGCTCGCGGCGATTTGCGCAGCCGCATCCTGGACACTGAGAAGTCCCTGCTCAAAACCTGTCAGTTGGGTCACATCGCAGGGAGATGCCAGTTCGATCGCAGTTGCTACTATTTCGTGTTTGCGTGCATCTATTCCATCCGCCCCGAGGGCATCGATTAAATCATCGAGCCTCGCCCGCCGGGTATCTGCCCGCAGGGTCATCGGTGGACGCTGGTTACCCTCAATTAACAGCTGCTCAGCCTGTTCGCCCCAGTCACGGTGGATTCGTGCCAGCACCCAGTCCGGGTAGGCCTGTGCCTGCGCGTTGCTATCAAGGCTTACTTCGTCCCTGACAACAGCGCGCAACACCGCATTTACCAAACCACGTGCCCAGGATTTTTTCCGCGATAGCGCCAGTTTAACAGTTTCATTTACCGCCGCATGAGCCCCGGTTTTAATGACCAGCAATTGGTAAAGCCCCAGTAAAAGTATGATTTCGATATCACGATCGCGCTCACGTAGGGGTTTTTGCAGTCGCCTGGCAAGTAATGCCGACAGCGCGTAGTACCAGCGACACAAGCCGAAAACGAGTTCGCGGCTTAACGCCAGATCGCGTCTGCTCGCGGTTAGCGACTGATACCAGCTATCAGCGAATACATCGTCCAGCGACCGACCTCGATCAACAACCTGCAGCATTACCTGTAACGCGATCCAACGAGGATTGGAGGAATTCATACTTGCTTGCCCAGCAAACATCCACACAGGTTTCTGGCATTCAACGCCTGCGCCGCACTACACCTGTTACGCCCGGCAAACTGCAACTCGGTCACTTGCAGAACCCCGTCTGCGCCACTGACAAAAACGCCGCGGGTATCATGTGCGACTACCTCGCCGGGCATTTTCCTGTCGACATCGGTAACAGCCCGGGCAGACCAGATGCGGACATTATCATCATCCAGACAGGTATAGCTGACCGGCCACGGATTAAAGGCACGAATCTCTCTCAACAACTCGGCGACTGGCTTTTTCCAGTCAATTTCGGCCTGCTGTTTGGTCAGACGAGGCGCGTAAGTTACCAGTGATTCGTCCTGGATCTTTGCCTGCTGAAGCGCCGATTCGATATTATCGATCGATTCCAGCAACAGCTCGGCACCCAGCGGCGCCAGCACGTCATGCAGGTCTGCGGCTGTCCAGCACGGTTCGATTGCAACCCGACGAGTTGCAATCATGGCGCCGGTATCGAGACCCTGCTCCATTTTCATCAAGGTCACGCCACTGTACTCGTCGCCCGCCAGAATAGCCTGCTGTATCGGCGAAGCACCTCGCCATCTAGGCAGCAGGGAGGCGTGTATATTGACGCAACCCAATCTGGGGCCGGCAAGTACTGCCGACGGCAGTAACAAACCATAGGCAGCGACGACCATCAGATCAGCATTAAAAGCACACAACTCATCCACCTCGGCCCGGGCCTTAAAATTGAGCGGCTGGCAGACCGGCAACTCGTGCTCACGGGCAAAAGTCTTGACTGGGCTTTGCTGTAGTTTGCGACCACGCCCCGCCGGACGGTCAGGCTGGGTATAGACCGCAACGACGCGATGATTACTGCGCACCAGTGATGCCAGCGCCGGAACTGCAAATTCCGGGGTACCTGCGTAGATAATGTTGAGCATAGATTTCGGGAAGCTAGCCAGCCTGTTGTTTTTGCAATTTGATCAACTTGCTGCGGATACGGTTACGTTTCAGATTAGACAGGTAATCAACGAACAGCTTACCTTCGAGATGGTCCATCTCATGCTGTATACAGACTGCTTCAAGCCCCTCGGCCTCAAATTCCAGGGTTGCTCCTCTCACATCCTGAGTACGCACCCGGATACGATCGGCCCGGCTTACCTTTTCATAGAAGCCCGGCACTGACAGACAGCCTTCGTCCATCTCCTCTTCACCTTCAGCGGATAGAATCACCGGATTGATCAGGCACCTGGGTTGGTTACGCGCTTCCGAAACGTCCATAACCAGCAAGCGGATATGCCGATCGACCTGGGTTGCCGCGAGGCCGATACCCGGTGCTTCGTACATGGTTTCAAACATGTCGCTAACCAATTGTTCAAGGTTTTCGTCGAATTCGCTAACCGCCTTGGCAACGGTTCTAAGACGCGGATCGGGGAAATGTAAAATATTTAATAGTGCCATCGTGAAATACTTCAAGAAAAGTTACAGCTAGTCGTTCCAAGTTAATGATTATATTAGAATCTTCACAGGTAAAATACTTGTAGTCGGGTTTTTTTAGTCTACAATCCATCAATTAATATCGCATTTTCAGGGGTTTTTATGCCTAGCTTCATCAATAGACAGCTTATAAAAGGAATGATTCTGCTTTCCACTATATTGCTGATAGCTGCCTGTGCCGAACCGGACCCGCCCTACGCGGTTGTTTACGAACCTGAACAACCCCCCGAAATTAACACCGTCGAAGCTACCATTCCTGAACCGGAACCTGAACCGGAACCTGAACCGATAGCCCAGGTAGCCGAGCCTGTCGAACCTGTTGTTTACGAAGAGGAATACCCTGAAACCTACATTGTACAAGAAGGCGATACGCTATGGGATATTTCAACCGTTTTTTTACGCGATCCATGGTTCTGGCCTGAAATATGGTTCAAGAATCCCCAGGTTGAAAATCCGCACCTGATTTATCCCGGCGATACCCTTGCCATTGTCTACGTCGGCGGAGAGCGCAGGGTCCAGGTCCTGTCGCGCGGTGAAGACGGATCGGTATTATCGCAAACCGCGGGCGGTCTCAAAGTCATCAAGGTCAACCCAAGAGTTCGCGCCACCCCGATTGATGCCACTATCGCCTCGATTCCGATCGACTCGATTCGTCACCTGCTCGAACGCCCGATGGTCTTCGATGAAGAAACCCTGAACAATTCCGCCTATGTTCTCTCGAGTCTCGATAACCACCTCGTAAACAGTCTTAACGACAAGCTCTATGTGCGCAAGCTCGATACCAGCAAAGGCGGGGGACGTTACCAGATTTATCGCCCAAGCAAGCCTTTGTACGATCCTATTACCAATGAACTACTGGGCTATGAAGCGCTTTACGTCGGCGAATCAAAATTGTTGCTGCGGGGCGATCCGGCCTCGGTAAGAGTCACCCAGTCAGACCGTGAAATCCTGCGTGATGATCGCGTAATCCCGATGGACAACACCAATTTTGAACGTGATTTCGTCCCCAGACCACCGCGTACCGCGGTCAATGGTGAAATCGTTGCCCTGCTGGATGCAATCTCGCAGACCGGCATATATCAGACCATTGCAATCAACCTGGGTAATCGTGATGGCGTCGAAAGCGGCAACATCCTGAAAATTCGTCGTTACGGAGATGTCATCCGCGACAAGAAAGAAAAAGATCCCAGGTTTCTGGTCAAACTGCCGGACGAACAGGTTGGTATGGCAATGATAATCCGCTCGTTCGAAAAAATGAGTTACGCGTTGATCATGGAAGCCGATTTCCCGATCAGCCTGCGCGACTACGTCCAGTCTCCGTAACCCGCATTCAACTAATGATGTTAACTGGCACCAGGCAAACGCCTGGTGCTATAGTATGCGGGTCTGCAAATGGAACTGGAGGCCACCATGCAAAAGGATTTGCTAGCCGATTTTCTACATCTTTATCATAACCTGGGACCCAGGCGCACAGGCCTGGTCACTCTACTCGAACACTTCGCCGGAGACCCCGAACGGATCCGCCACAGCAGCACTAACGAGCTCAGGGCAGCGGGATTAAATCACCACACTATCCGTAAAATCAGAGCGCGACAGCACCCGCAGGTTGCACTGGATCTGGCCTGGGCCGCAACGAATCAAAATCACCTGATTCATTACCGTCACAGTGCCTACCCCGAGTTACTGCGCCAAATCAACGGTTTCCCTGCTCTACTCTACGCCAGTGGAAACCTGCAGCTGTTGCTTGAGCCACAGGTAGCAATTGTGGGCAGTAGAAACTGTACTCCCGGAGGTGCGCAAACCGCGTTTGATTTCGCCGCACAACTCTCTGCCGGGGGACTGGTGATAACCAGTGGCATGGCACTCGGAATCGATGCGGCCGCACATCGCGGCGCCTTGCATGCAAAGGGCAAGACGATCGCCGTAACCGGAACCGGGCTGGATCTGATTTATCCCTCCGGCAATCGAAAACTGGCCGGGGAAATTCTTCGGCAGGGCTTAATAGTGTCCGAGTTTCCATTGGGAACCAATGCACAGCCGGCAAATTTTCCGCAGCGTAACCGCATTATCAGCGGTCTTTCGATGGCAACACTGGTGGTAGAGGCGGCGCAACGCAGCGGGTCACTGATTACCGCGCGGCTGGCGGCAGAACAGGGTCGCGAGGTGTATGCGATACCAGGCTCGATTCACAATCCCCAGACTCGCGGTTGTCATCAATTAATTCGAGATGGCGCCATGCTCGTGGAAACCCCAAAGGATATCGTTGCAGGGTTATCCGGCCTGGTCAGCTTTGTGCTCGAGCAACAATGTGAGAGGCCTGAAAGCCAGACCGAGCCCCTTGATCGCGAACATCAACAGCTACTCGAGGCGATCGGCTATGATCCGGTCAACTGTGACATACTTGTGCAACGCAGTGGCTTGACCATCGACAAGCTTTCATCCATGCTACTGGTACTTGAGCTTAGTGATTTAATTCAATCGGCACCCGGCGGCTGCTTCGTCAGGATCTAAAAGAGGCATTCATGAAAGAAGGCGTTATCGACGTTCTAATGTATATATTTTCGAGCTACGCGGATCAGGATGAAAATCTGCCTGAAGACCGTGACGGGATAGATGCCGACCTGCGTTCAGCAGGCTTCGACCCACTCGAAATTGACAAGGCATTCGAATGGCTGGATGGCCTGGCGCAGGTCGAGGACGACACCGCAATGGATCAATCCGCGATCGCAACCCGTGTTCTGGCGCCCGAAGAAAGTGCACGTCTGGCATACAATGCCCAGGGATTCCTGCTATTCCTCGAGCAATCCGGCGTGCTTACGCCAAGGTTGCGGGAAATGGTTATCAACCGCGTCATGGCCCTCGAATCGGACTCTGAAGTCGATATTGAAGAATTAAAGTGGGTCGTAATGATGGTGCTGTTCAACAGTTCAGAAGAGCAGGACGAAAACGCATTGATGCACTACGAAGACATCGTGTTTTCCGATCAACCCGCAGTTTTCCATTGAGCGTCGTAGATTTGTCAGCAATCGTTGCAGATCAGTAGCAGTCAATGGCAAGCCATCTCGTTATCGTAGAATCTCCGGCGAAAGCCAGAACCATCGAGAAGTACCTGGGTAAGGACTTCAAGGTGCTGGCTTCTTACGGCCATGTGCGTGACCTCGTGCCCAAGGAAGGTGCCGTCGAAACCGACAACGATTTCAAAATGAATTACACCCCGGTCGAGCGTAATCAGAAACATATCGCCAGTATCAAAAAAGAACTCAAAAAAGCTGACTCGCTATACCTGGCAACTGACCCGGATCGCGAAGGTGAGGCTATTTCATGGCATTTGTATGAACTACTGAACGAAAAGAATTTAATGAAGAATAAACGCGCCTACCGGGTGGCTTTCTACGAAATCACCAAGCAGGCCGTTTCAGAGGCAATCGCACATCCGCGCGAAATCACCATGGACCTGGTTAACGCGCAGCAGGCCCGCAGGGCACTCGACTACCTGGTAGGCTTTAACCTGTCACCTTTGCTGTGGCGTAAAATCCGGCGCGGCCTGTCCGCCGGCCGGGTACAAAGCCCCGCCCTGCGCATGATCGTCGAGCGAGAGCTTGAGATCGAAGCTTTCAACCCTGTCGAATACTGGAGTATCGAGGCAGACAATATTCTTGACGGCCAGGCATTCAGCGCCAAGCTAAATCGTCTGGCCGGCGAAAAGGTCAAACAGTTCACGATCACCAACGCCGAGCAGGCAAATGCCGCTCATGCCCGTCTGAGCGAAGCCGCGCAAGGCAAATTGCGCGTTGACAAGGTCACCAAGAAGCAACGCACCCGAAATCCGACGCCGCCCTTCACCACGTCAACCTTGCAGCAGGAAGCCGCGCGCAAACTTGGTTTTGGTGCGCAGCGCACCATGCGTACCGCGCAGCGACTCTACGAAGGCATCGACATCGGTGCCGGCCAGACCGGACTTATTTCTTATATGCGTACTGACTCGGTATCGCTATCGAACGACGCGCTGAATGAAATCCGCGAATTTATCGCCGAAAAGTTTGGCGAAAACAATTTACCGGAAACGCCACGCGAATATAAAACCAAATCCAAGAATGCGCAGGAAGCACATGAGGCGATTCGCCCCACCAGCGCGCGTAACGAACCGTTCAAGATCAAACAGCATCTCGGCGATGACGAGTTCCGCCTGTACAGTCTGATCTGGAAACGCACCATAGCCTGCCAGATGATCCACGCAACCCTCGACACGGTGTCGGTAGATCTGGCCTGTGGCAGCGAGAACACCTTCAGAGCAAGCGGCTCCACCATTCGCGACCCGGGGTTCATGCGTGTTTACATCGAAGACAAGGATGAACCCAAGAAAGATGACAGCAACGAGAACATGCTGCCACCACTGACCGAAGGCGACATCGTCGATTTGAACGAAATCAGGCTGGAGCAGCATTTCACCCAGCCGCCACCGCGCTTCAGTGAGGCCTCGCTGGTGAAGACGCTCGAGGAATACGGCATTGGGCGACCATCGACCTATGCTTCCATCATCACCACCCTGCTTGATCGCGAATATGTCGAACTGGAAAGCAAACGCTTCCACCCGACTGATGTTGGGCGCGTGGTTGCCCGCTTCCTGACCCAGCACTTCAAGCAGTATGTCGACTACGATTTCACTGCCCAACTGGAAGATTCCCTGGATGAAATTTCCCGCGGCGAGAAAGACTGGATACCGTTGATGGAAAACTTCTGGACTGCCTTCAAGCAACAGGTCGACGACAAGATGGAAACGGTTAGTCGAGACGAGGCAATCCAGGCCAGACAGCTCGGGACTGATGAAAAATCCGGTAAACCAATCTCGGTGCGCATGGGACGCTATGGCCCTTTTGTACAGATCGGCACGCGCGAGGATGAAGATAAACCACGCTTTGCCGGCCTTCGACCAGGGCAGAAAATGGACTCGATCACACTCGAAGAGGCGCTGGAGTTATTCAAATTACCGCGCGAACTCGGCGTGTCTCCCGAGGGTGAACAGATTTCCGCCAACATTGGGCGCTTTGGTCCTTACATCAAGTACGACAGCAAGTTTGTATCACTCAAGGTCAAGGAAGGGGATGATCCCTACACAGTGACGCTGGAACGTGCGCTGGAGCTGGTCGCGGAGAAAAAAGAATTCGATGCAATTAGCATTATCACAATCGTCTCCTTCCACCAATGTGACGCGGCCTTCCGTATTGAGTTTCACAAGTTCTGGGATATTTCGAGGTAGGACACCGTCGTGGTTTCCATTCTCCTGCCATGCAGTGGTTGCGTAGTATTCCAGTTCCGACTTCTGGACCCACACATGCGCATTCGGGAAGAGCGGGAGACCGTCCGCGTGGTCCCAATGCAAGTGAGTGAGAATGATGTCGGAGACCTCCTCGGGTGAAATCCCTAACTTCGCCACTGCTCGATCAGGACGCAGGTAACCTTGAGCCGACCGGCTGGTGGCGTTTGAAACGTCTGGCCGATAACCCGTGTCCACCATGATGTTACGTCCATCTGGGCCCTTGATCGGCCGATACCATCGCTGACAGGTCTACCATCGAGTCGAGTCTGCTCCAGGGAGCATGCTGGACAGCGCGACATCCGGAACCCAGCCGTATTCGATGGCGTACACTTCGTATTCGGTGGTCGCCTGACCTATTGCGGGAGAGGGAACCACGAGTGGCCCAATCAGCAGTGCAATGAGAAGATGTGTGTTCAGCCTCTTCGACATGGCTACCTCCGGCGGTGGAATCCCCATACTTGGATCCCGTGTCTCTGATGAATTGCGGCGATTGCGGAGGGAGGTGGTGCGGCTGCGCCAGG
>CAWCBX010000086.1:0-12208 GCA_963793595.1 uncultured Gammaproteobacteria bacterium
CAGGGTAAAGTTACGCGCCGAGCCACCGGAATAACCGACGATGTTGGCGTTTTGCTGCGTCACGTTGGCCGGGATTACCCAGGTCTCGATCGCGTATTCGCCGGTTGCTTCGATGAAGGTTTTCAGCTTGACGCTGTCAAAATTATTCGCGATGGCGTAACCATTGGTTAAATCCAGTCCGTAACCACCGAGCCACTGGTAAGAGCCCTGCATTTGCAGCGTGATCGACGGGTCGATACCACTGGTGTCAAAAGCCTCGTTACCGCTGCCGGTTCTGAATTCCCACAGCGCCACCAGGTTACTTTCGTGGCGATTGCCGCCGGCAGCAACAATGCCGTCACCGAGGGTTAACGCCGCGCTGGTTTGCAGTAAAGGGTCGACATCGGTTGGGTTTATGCCGGCAGCGAACCCTGCAATTGCATTTTCCATCGTGGTCGCATCACTCGCGCAATCGGTCCAGCAGTTATGTGCTTCCTGGCGCAGGCGAATGACGAAACGGGAGTTTGGCGGCGTATCGATATCCATTTTCGGTTTGGCAGCTTCGTAAGCCGAGGCCGGGTCGTTATTCGCGAAGAAAGGCGCGATCGGCAGCGGTGTAGCGGTTTCTATATGACAACCCTGGCAGTTGGCCATCAGTATCTGATGCACGGGGTCGGCAAGCTGGCCGTGGACGCCTGGTCGCCGAAGCTGGAAACGATTTGGCCTGACCCGGAGGATTGATCGGCGGCGGCGATAACTGGATCACGCGTGCCGAGGTGACGTTCGAGTCGTTTGCCCAGTTGAAGATCATTTGCTCAATGTTGTCTGCGCAGGCCTGTCCTGCGCCTTGTCCTAGCCAGCAGTTGTGACCGGTCGCCGCCTTGGCGACAATCTGCCGAACTGCCGGGATCGAGCAGGCTTACAATCTGGATAGCCACTGAATATGCGGCGTTGACATCGGTTCTGTCGACGAATGCCGGCGGCTGACCACCCGCGGTATGACACTGTCCACAGCGATTCTCTTCTTTCAGGAATTTCCAGAAGTTTTGCTCGAACGAGCGTATATCCGCGGTCCTGGCGGGTGGCCCGGTGTAACCCAGATCGCCGGTGTTCAGGTTGGGGTTGGCGACTGTATTAGAGCCTTCACAGGCAATCAGTAACCAGCCAAGGCTGGTCACCAGGAGTAGTTGGAGCAGGGGGCGAGAAATCGACATAATGTTAATTCCCTTTACAATGCGCGGCGACATCGGTGAAGACTTCACGCATGTTGTAGTTATAAGTGGTCTTGAAATCAGCTACGATACCGTCCCGAACCGCGCGGTCCTGGCCGAAAAATTCTGTTGGGCTTCTGAAGACATACGGCTTCGAAGACCTTGTCTACCTGGCATTGGGCAAACGCATTGCTGTTGGCAAGTTCCTGTCCCAGTGATTTTGCTCCGTTACCGGTTTCATTACCCTTGGCGTCGGGATTCACGGCCGTACCCCAGCCGAGTAGCCAGTTCTGGCCATTGCGCCAGTAATTGACCCAGCTGTCGTCATTGGTGATATGGCCGTATTCGAAGTTGTTCTCGTTGATATTGTGCTTCAGCGATACGCCGGTCACGGGATCGAACTTGGGATTGGCGAGCTCCCGGTACGCGAGTCGGCCGTCGGATTTGTCGTTGGTGTAATCCCATTCGTAATGGGCAAAGGCCCCGGCCATGCCGTCCATGCCGGCGTGACAGCCGACGCAGGAATTAAGAAAGATACGGCTGTCGCCGCCCGGGCTGCGCGACACGTCGCGGCGGACGTGGTCGGGCGTGCGCGACACGTCCTTGAGTGGTTCCAGGTCGGTGCACAGGTGGTTCATCAGCGTGAAGCGGAACATCGCGCGATTGGTGCCGTCGGAGAAAAAGGACATCGCGCCGGCGCGGCTGGTCATGACTCCGGCGGTTGCGGTAGCCGGCAGGCCTGGTTAACGCATTGGTTACTATGGGTATCGACGATCAGTATAGAAGTATTCGGACAGGTCACCAGCACTGGGCCCAGAGCTTCGAGATGCTTCGTAATGATTGTTGTTACTGTTTGAGTAAGCGTGATGACCAGTCCGTTGGCACCACGATAGATGACGTCACCATGCAGGACTTGCCTGAAATCTGGTCGGCCGTCACGAATCAGCCCGATAACGGTAGCGGTATAGTCATTCAGCGAGGTGAAGACGGTTTGCTCTTCGTTGGTCCACGGCGCGGCAAAATTCTTTAACGTAACGTTATAGAAGTAACGGGCGTTCGGATTCTGCGCGGTGTCGATCGCATACTGTGCGGCAGTTTTGCCACGCTAGGGTCCAGCGGGGCAATTCGGGTCGCATGAGCAAGGCTTCCATCGCATCGATCGTTGCATTGGTCGCAGGAACCCCGGTGAGCCGATCGTGGATTCGTTTGGCCTGGTTACGTTCGGTTGGCTCTGCCCACACTGACTGACTGAGCAGCACTGTGGTCATTACCAGAACGAGCGATATTGTATTTTTCTTTCCCATGGATTTTCCTATCATTCTCCGGTGAATCGCTGTCGCGGAGTCTCCAGTTTGATAAAGCGTTGAAGGCTAAACTCTAGCACAGGGATCTAGCACCAAGTAGATCATGCGTCCGGTAATAGTTCACAAAACCCGAAATTACTGATGACCGATTTCTGATTGCTGGTAAGCTATATTCCTGTGTCTTCATAAAGTATTCGCCCGTTAAATCCTGAGCAACAAGTCTACGAGAGTGAGCAGCACAACTGTATACCGTTCATACCATAAAAAGCGCATTTGGTCAGAAATCAGGAGATACATGGATAGTGTCGAAGATACACTCGCAACACTCGTATATAAGAGATGCACGCATCAACCGAATTATTTGACAAAGATAAAATGAATCAGACAACAACTTCACAAACCCGAGAATTACCGGCCTTCAGGCTATGGTTATATTCCCCTTTGCACTGGCTGGGAGTTTTGTCGCTGTGTGCGAGCGTGATAGTACTGAGCGCCTGCGATTCCGGGTTCGGGTGAGGGTATCGATCCGGGAATTATCGAAGTTCCGGTGGCGTTTATCAAACGCCCGATACCAGTGGATGATATGGGTGATGAAGTGCAGGCGGATTTGCGCGATCCGTTGCTGTTCAGCGCGGGTGGCGATGTATACCTGCGCAGCAACTCAACTGTAAATGCAGACTTGGTCAATATGACCAGTTCGGTAACCGGGGGCATAGGTGATGTAAAGGGTCTTAACGCGTCATACGACGGTAGCAAGCTCATCTTCTCACTGCGCCTGTTCGATCCAGAACCCGATAACGATAATATTCCTCCTCCGAGATGGAGTATCTATGAATACGATATCGGTACCGGCACGCTTAGAAGCGTTATTCCGAGTATCTTGATAGCAGAACAGGGTGATGATCTGTATCCAGCCTATCTGCCCGATGGCCGTATCGTGTTTACGTCGAGTCGCCAGGACCAGGCCAGGTCAAACCTGATCAACGAGGGTAAACAGGAATTTTCAGCGCTGGATGAGGATCGCGACCAGATTGCGCTGGTCTTGCATATAATGAATCCCGACGGATCCGGTATACGCCAGATTTCGCTTAACAAAAGTCATGATCTGACCCCGCAGGTGTTAGTAAACACTAATGGCGGTCAGATAGTTTTCAGCCGCTGGGACAATGCGGGTGGTGCTGAGGGGATGCACCTTTATAAAAGCAATCCCGATGGTAGCAATCTGGAAATGATTTACGGGGCGCACAGCCATGATACCGGAACCGGTGGCAGTGCGGTGCCACTGCATTTCAGCAGTGTCCGTGAAACGGTTACTGGCGACCTGATGGTTATCGCCAGGCCCTTTACCGGTACTTTCGACGGCGGCGATATATTTGTTATCGACGTTGATCGCTTCGTCGATAACGATAAACCGATCTGGCCCCTGGCCGGGTTGAGTGGTCCGGCACAAAAATCGGCCACGGTAAATTCGATTCCGACCGATGACTCGATCTCCATCAATGGGCGCTACAGTTCGGCTTTCCCGTTACAGGATGACAGCAGCAGGATCCTGGTGAGCAAGTCGACCTGCCAGGTTTCGGTGAACAATCAGAACTATCCCTGTGTCGATCCCTATCTTTCGGATCCGGCCGCGGTGGAAGCGTCCCCTGCTTACGGAATCTGGTTGTACAACATGGACGACGATTCCGAGAAACCGATCATACTGGCGGAGCAGGGCCAGGTAATCACCGAAGCGATCGCTGTCCAGACTTCACTGCGGCCGCCGGTAGTGTTCGACAAGAGGCGCCGAACTCGACAGCGGTTGGGTGACGGAAAACGTCGGCGTGATCAATATCAAAAGTGTCTACGATATGGGTGACACCAGTTTTGATGGCTGTTTCTTTGGCCAATGTGAAACCTCGCCGAATTTCTCAGCCACCAGCAACTCGGTAGCAGACTTTGCCGACCCGCTGAATGCTAACGCGGATCAACGCCCGGTCAGGTTCGTGCGCTTCATCACGCCCGTTGGAATTCCCGATCCCGACGACATCACTCTCACAGATCCACCTGACCTGGATAATCAGGCTTTCGGACGACAACTTAACCTGGGCATGCGCGAAATTGTCGGTTACGCGCCGGTAGAGCCGGATGGTTCGGTTAAAGTCAAAGTGCCCGCCAATGTGCCACTGGGCGTTGAAGTGCTGGATGCCGAGGGTCGCCGCATCGGGCCGCGTCACCTGAACTGGTTCCAGGTGCTGCCCGGCGATACGCTGACCTGTAACGGCTGTCATGTGCATGATCCCAATAGCCCAACTCCCGAAGTGCACGGGCGCACCGATGGCACCGCGCCGTCGATTAATAGTGGCATTCAGACCTCTACTTATGTCAACACGGAGATTCCGGGCACCGTACCGTGATCCCTACTTTAGCCTCAATTTTGGTGAAACCATGGCCGAAGTCCGTTTTGACCGGGTGGGTTCGGCCGTTCCCGCGGCGCCCGAACCGGTGCTCAATGCCGATCTGAACTTCGTCGATTACTGGACCGACCCGGCGGCAACCGCTCCGGTCCCCGCGGTACCTTACAGCTACAGCTACGATGACCTGGATCCTTCCATACTGTCGCCAGCGCCACCGGCAAAACCATTGCGCAATTCTAACTGCAATAACACGTTGCCGCAGCCCTGGCGTCACAATTGTCGAATTACCATTAATTATCCACGGCATATTCATGAGATCTGGCAACTCAACCGGGGAGCTGCGGACCTTTTTACGCCGCTGGCGCCGGCCAATCCTGATCCTGCTGATCCTACTAATACGCCGCTAGTGTCCGATATCGTGAACACGGATGGTATTCTTGACGACACCTGCGTCAGTTGCCACACCTCCGTGGTAGCCAACGTCGCCCGGTTACCCTATGGGCAACTCGATCTGACCACTGATCCCAATCAGAATCCGGCGGACTTTTTCCGCGCATTCAGGGAGTTGCTGTTTAACGATCAAGGCCAGGAGATTGACGGCATGGGTAATCTGGTGGATATTAATCCAGCGGTTGGAGTACCTGCAAGCATGAGCGCCAATGGAGCGCGCAGCAGCTTCTTCATTGAAAAAATGACCGGTACAGAACTGGATGCGCCACGCGCGCTTCCCGCCGGAACCGTGGATCATACGAACATGCTTACAGGCGCCGAATTGAAGTTGATCAGTGAATGGCTGGACCTGGGCGCACAAAACTTTAATGATCCTTTTGACCCCGCGGCCCCGCAAAACTAAATTAATCATCTAATATTAATAATCTAATATAGTTTTACCGGGGAATTTGAAGCTTGAACCTATTCAAGGGGATTCTATTATCCAGCTTGTTGCTGCTGTTTGCGGTCGCGCACGGTCCGGTGCGGGCCCAGGCAGCGGATGATAGTGATCTGGCCGTGGAAACGGTGAAAAAAGACGAGGTGGGATACAGGGTAACGATAGCTGAACCCTTTATCGAAATCCATACCGGTCCGGCCGCGGGCTACCCCATCTTCTATGTCATAGATCGTGGTACCGAGGTCAGAATAGTTCGTCGGAAAACTAACTGGTTCAAGATTGAAACCGATGATGGCAAGACTGGCTGGGCAAGCCGGGAGCAAATACTACAGACGCTGCTGCCCACCGGTGAGCAGTTCAAGGCTGTCGAGTCGGACCAGGACGATTTTACCGGGCGTCGCTGGGTGCTTGGAGTGACTGGCGGTGAATTTGATTCGACTCCGGTTGTCACCATTTTTACGGGATACTCCTTCACCGACAATCTGTCTGCAGAGCTGCATTTAGGGCAGTCGACCGGGACCGTTTCCAATAGTCGATTTGTCAAGGCAAACATGGTGATGCAGCCCTTGCCGGACTGGCGAATTTCGCCGTACCTGACGCTCGGCGTGGGCCAGATAGAAGTCGACCCAAATTCGACCCTGATTTCCCAGAACGATGATACCAATACCTTTGCCCAGTATGGGCTGGGTATACAGGCCTATGTCAGTCGTAGTTTCCTGGCTCGATTCGAGGTTAACGAGTATGTCATTTTTTCATCCACCGCCACCCGTGACGACAATGAGGTAGTAAACGAATGGAAATTCGGTTTCGCAGTATTCTTCTAGCAATTACATTTCTTGTGATGTTGCCGGCCACCCAGCTTGCCGCCCAAAGCGATGAGATCGATGAAGATGAAAATACTAATTTAATCGAGCCTGAAATAGAGCGCGTTGAATTTGATGAGTCACAGATTGATTCTTATGATTTTGAACTCGCTATCTATGGGGGTGTACTGGCCCTGGAAAATTTTGATACCAACCCCGTTCTGGGGTTGAAGATTGGTTACCATGTTTCGGAAGATTTCTTCGTACAGGCGTCCTACGGCAACAGTGATTCCGGGGAGACCAGCTTCGAGAAACTTAGCGGCGGTGCGCCGCTGCTGTCAGATGATGAGCGAGACGTGGAGTATTATATTTTCAGTATCGGTTTTAACCTGCTGCCGGGTGAAGCATTTCTCACCGATTCGACTACATTAAATACAGTCTTATATGTTTCCGGCGGAATGGGTATAACCGAGTTCGCAGGCGATGATCGATCGACAATCGCCGTTGCCGTTGGCTACCGCACCATATTTATCGATGGTTTCAGTGTGGATGTCGAGATGCGGGATTTGATCTTCGATATGGATATATTCGGCGAAGATGACGATACCACACACAACCTTGAATTGACGTTGTCATTGAACTTATTTTTCTAAGGAGATTAGGATATGAACAAAATAATATCGCAAAGCTTGCCGCGCCTGTTTATGGCCTGCCTGGTGTCGCTTATGTGTGTAAGCCTGGCCGGTGCTGCCGCGGTCAAGGGTCCGGCACCGAATTTCACGCTGAAATCAATGAGTGGCAAAAACCTCAAGCTCAGTGAAATGGCGGGTAATGTCGTATTAATCAATTTCTGGGCCTCCTGGTGTGGTCCCTGTCGCGAGGAAATGCCCTTGTTGAATGCGTTGCATAAAAAGTACGCGCCGCTTGGGTTTACCGTGTTGGGTGTCAATGTGGAAGAGCAGCTGGATGGTGCCAGGGGCTTTCTGAGTAATGTTCCGGTTGATTTCCCGATCCTGCTGGACAATACAAACAAGGTCAGCAAGCAGTACAAGGTAGTCGCGATGCCAACCACGGTCGTTGTCGATCGCGATGGCAACATGCGCTACCTGCACGAGGGGTACAAGCCTGGCGATGAAAAGAAGTATCGACAGATGGTTAAAAAGCTGGTGCGAGAGTAAACCGATGAAACACATTTACAGCTGTTTGATTCTGCTTTTTATGTCGCTACTCGTTGGTTGTGCCAGGCGAGCCCTGGGTTAAACCCTACGAGCGCGCCAACCTGGCAGACCCTATTATGAGTTTCAATCGCGATCCGGTATCGGCCAGTTACCTGCACCACGTCTATGACTCGCGCGAAGGCGCGCGGGGTGCGGGTGTGGCGACAGGCGGCGGTTGCGGCTGCAACTAATTGGTATGGCTAGTTGCGGCTTTTTTCACGATAGCGTCGTTAGGTCCGTGCTCGAACCATCACGTATTGCACATACGCTCCGGTTCTGCGCGCAGACCTTCCTAGCTAGCGCAAAAAAATCCTGCGCAATAGGAACACCAATTGATTTTGAAAGTATCTCTGTGAATTCAAAATGCTTTTTAGGAATGCTATTTTTGCTGCGGATCTGCGCGCGGTGCTGTCTCGCACTCGCCGAAAAAATCTGCATCTCCAGCGCGTACCAATATTTCATTGGGTTGCGATATGCGCTTAGTGTTATTTGCCCTTTTATTCTTTGCGCTAAGCGTCGAGGCGGCGGTGTTGCCGGAAGAGCGTGTTGATCTGCTCTACCACAGATACGACGGTGGCGGAGTCACGGTCGATGGCCCGTCGGTGCTGGTGCGCAAGAACGTTGGCGATAGCGTATCGGTAGGCTGCGAATTACTACGTCGACAATGTCACCAGTGCGTCGATCGACGTCAAGGTGAGAGCCAGCGAGTACACCGAAGAGCGAGACCGAATACGGTGTTAATGTCGATTACCTGCGGCAAAAGACAACCATGAGTGCCGGTTATACGAAAAGTGATGAGAGCGATTACACGGCGGAAACCTATAGCCTGGGTATTTCACAGGATATGTTCGGTGATTTGACCACGGTGAGCATGGGCATGGCGTACGGCGAAAATACGGTCGAAGATAATGCTATTCCTGATTTTTCGAAAGACGTCGAAGTGCGCAGTTATCGAATCGGGATTTCACAGATTTTAACCAAGAGCATGATCATGGCATTCGCCTTCGAAACCATATCCGACGAAGGCTTTCTCAATAATCCTTACCGGGAGGTGCGCTTTCTTAATCCCGATGGTAGTGTTGGTTGGCAGAAGGAGGTTTATCCGCGCACTCGCACCAGTAATGCCGTCGCCCTGCGTGGCAGTTACTATCTGCCCCAGCGCTCGGCAGTACAGGCCGGCATACGATATTTCGAGGATAACTGGGGTATAGAAGCGACGACTTACGAATTAAGCTACACCATGCCCTACGCGGAAAGCTGGATCTTTGAAGGCAGGGTTCGTTATCACGATCAGGGTAAGGCCGATTTTTACAGTGATTTGTTCCCGTTCGAGGACGCACAAAACTATCTCGCTCGCGATAAGGAACTGAGCGAATTTACCAGCACTACACTCGGCGCCGGTGCCAGTTATGAATTTGGCAGATCCTGGAGCGCTATTGATCGCGGTAGCCTGAATGCTCAGGTGGACTGGATATATTTTGACTACAACGATTTCCGCGATTTAACCAAAGCTGGAGCAGTTGGAGACGAGCCGCTGTACGATTTTGATGCCTGGGTTACCCGTTTATTCCTTTCGATCTGGTTTTAGATACCTGACTTTCGGCGTATTGCTTCAGGCTTCGGTTTCCGCGGCGGGCGATACAACATGCGTACCGCTGGTCAGGGTCGATATCGAAGCCAGCGAAATATTAGCTGAATCCGATCAGCCTGACCTGATCGAGCCTTTTCTCGGTACCTGTATCGATAGCGATTTGATTCGCAATATTCTTTCCACAATTTCCAATTACATCATAGGGCAGGGCTACGTAACCTCACGTCCGTATTTACTGGAACAGGACATCAGCGATGGTCAGATCGAAATTCGCATACTGGTCGGTACGATAGAAGCCATAATTGACGCAGAGAGTGGCGCCAGTAATGGCAAGATAGCCACCGCTTTCATGTTCAGTGACGAGGTTTTGAATCTACGCGAACTCGAGACATCGCTAGAAGCCATGGAGCGACTGGAGTCGGTAAGCGCCAGTTTCGAAATCAGACCGGGAACCCAACAGGGCGCAAGTATAGTCGTGGTGAAGACCGCGATCGAAAAACCGTTGCGAACAGAACTGGGTATCAATGCCCAGACTGGTCTCAGTACCCAGTTGAGTTTACGAGTGTCGTTGGATAACCCTCTCGATTTTAACGACTTAATTGAATTCCGTTACAATAACGGAGAGATGTATCAGGCTTATCAGGACAATGAAAGCCGTGAACTGGTTTACTCGTTCCCACTGGGCAGTTACCTGTTCACATTGACTCATGCGGACCTCGAATATGATCAGCGAGTTCAGGGTATCAATGGCAGTTTCCTGTCGGAAGGAGAAACCGTCAGCGATGAACTACAGATAAGCAAGGTAGTTTCGCGCAGTCAGACTAGCAGGCTGACGCTGGCCGTGGCCCTCGAGCTTAAGGATTCGGACATTTATTTTGACAGCCAGTTAATCGACGTATCCAGCTACAGAACCAGCCAGGCAAGGCTCGAGCTGCGCCACGACTGGTTCCAGGACTGGGGCCAGCTTTATACCATTTACAGCTACCATCGAGGGCTCGATTATTTTGGGGCCAGAGACGATGATTATTTTACCGTCGAAGACGGCTTTGAAACCGATGCGAGTCTGCAGTTTGAAAAATTCAACTTCGATAGCCAGTTGTATTACTACCTTGCAGATCCTGCCTGGTATACGAGTTTTAAACTCAGCCTGCAATACAGTGATGATATCCTGTATGACAACGATAAGTTGTACCTCGGAAGCCCGTATACGGTACGAGGTTATTCTGCGGCGCTGAGTGGGAGCAAGGCATGGTATTTCCGCAGTGACCTGACCCGTCGATGGCAATCGGTGGTAAACCCTTTCAGTGGAAAACCTTCTACCAAATCAATATCACTGTCGCTTGGCGTTGACTACGGAGACGTCATCTGTGAAATCGATAATCGTGATATTTGTGGCGATATTTACGGCATAGGCCTGGGAGCCGAGGTAGCGGATGCGAATTTTAATGGACGCCTGGTTTGGGCGCGACCGTTAAAGGAAATCGGCGATGATATCGGCGACGAGGATTTTTTCATGCTGGATGTTCGCTGGATGCTTTAGATTTGTATCTTGCCTGCCATGCGGCTGCCCCGGCAGCAAAGCAGCTGACTCACAGCTACGCCTCATCGTATTGCTTTACAACTGGCGTTCGGTGGTATCTTCGCGTTCGTCCAGCTGTTCAACTTCATGCTTTGCCACCGCTTCGGCGTATTCTATCGAATCCGGCGCATTGAATTCGGCGATGGGGGTGCCGATTGGGCCGGCAATCAGATGTGACTGGTCTTCGAGCGCGATACCCGCACGTAAATTAATGCGCACCAGGGTAAACAGCAATATCAGCCCAAACACCGCTGCGATCCCCCAGAAGTAAAACACGACATCGAAAAAATCCATCAGGAACGCGATGATGATAGGACCTGTCATGAGGCCGATGCCGGAGACCATGACCAGGCTGCCGCTCGCACCGACGATTTGATGGGGTTCCAGGCGATCGTTGGCATAGGCCACGCAGATCGAGTACATCGGCATGGCCGCCCCGCCAAGCGCTACGATAACCAGGTAAAAAGTGATGCCGTCCTTGGGGGTGACGATGGCAAGCAGACAGCAGGCTATCGAAATAATGGATAAGGCGGCCATGATGCCACGCCGACCGATGCGGTCGGAGAGATAGCCAATTGGCCCGAGCGATATCAGGCTGCCGATCAGGAAACAGGCCATAAACCAGGATATTGCGCTCAGTTTAACCAGAACCTGGCTTGCATAAATCGCGCCCAGGCCAAAGATAGTGCCGTGCGCCATGCCGGTAAGGCAGTTACCGATGACCGCCAGCGGCGACGCGCGGAAAAGTTCGGCTATCGACATTTTGGATGAAGTATCGAAATTCGGGGCGGGCTTGGCGGTTAGCAAGATCGGTATCAGGCCGAAGGAAATGATTACCGAGGTCAATATGAACAGGTCAATCGCGTTCGGTGCTGCGAGAGTAAGTAGAAATTGCCCGGCACCCATACCTGCGGTGACGATGACCATGTAAATTGACAATACTTTACCACGGGTTTCATTACTGGCACGGTCATTAAGCCAGCTTTCGGTGACGACATAGAATCCGGCAAAGCTGATACCGGTAATGACCCGCATCGCCATCCATAGCCATGGGTCGATGTAAACCCCGTGAAACAGAATCGATATCGATGCCAGCGAGGCGAGCGCGGAAAATACGCGAATGTGCCCGACCCGCTGGACCAGTTTCGGTGCAACAAAGGAACCGATGAATACACCGATGAAATACCCCGACATCACGATGCCGGTAGTGAAGGTTGAAAAGCCCTCGATGCCGGCGCG
>CAWCBX010000087.1:0-4843 GCA_963793595.1 uncultured Gammaproteobacteria bacterium
AGCCTGAATGCTAGCAAGTTCCTCGATAGGTCTCCCACGTAAATCTTCCGGGAAGTAAGATCCAAGAGTCGAAGGGTCAGCCAACGGCCCCTTTGTGTATCCGCTTGCGCATCCTGTAACATTCAGTGTAAAAATGATCGCAAAGCAGGTCCCAAAAAAGACTAGTTTTCATTTCAAAAGATTACTCCAGAAAACGCGACGTTAAGAGAATATCATCCGAATTATTCTGCAATAATTTTGGATCAGAGCCAAAATTGCGAGAATTGCGGAAGTTTTGGCTCTGACCCGAACCGGGCCTATTTATCAGCGTCAAACATTGCGCCAACAGCAATACCGGCAGCGACTCCAGCTATTCGATTCCGTTCTTTCTAGACGCCAATTCCGACTACCGCTTGACCTGTATTCCGACTTGCTGCGGCCCGGGCAACCCGGCGAAGTATCCCCCGGTGTCTTACGCCGAAAGCCAGGCCGCGGTGCAGGGCGAGTAGGGCACAGTCGACGCTCATCAGCCGGGGCTTCAAGGCGAAAAATATTGACAGCCTGACAGAGCGCCGTAAGAATAGTCCGGTTCAACCCGGCCTATCAGCGACCCTGTCTGGTGATATTGCTGATCCGTTTCCCGGTCGAGCGCGCACAATAACAAGGGCGATGAGTCATGCAATTCGGGCCTGCCGCACGTGATATTTGAGGAGATTAATCGTGACAGTAACCAGGTCGGGCGCGCCGCGTCGATCCAGTTTTTCATAACAGCCTTGCTCAGCACCCTGTTGCTGACCAGCCAGGTTGCGTTCGCAAAAGACCAGAAAGGCGGCAAACCGGACGAGCCCGGTCCCTACGCCATCGGCCACACCACGATCATCCTGAACGACAGTTCGCGCAGTACCGACGGTTCTACGCCGGTAACCGATGACGGGCGTTACCTGCACCTGGATATCTGGTATCCGACGGACGTTAAAACGAGCGAACGTATCTGGTACGACTGGAACAACCCAATCTACAACGACAATCCCGGCGGCACCCGCTATCTGGGCCTGCCGGATTTGCCGGAGATGACCTGGGATGGAAGTTTATCGACCAACGCCATCGCGGAAGGCGCACCACTGGCGCGCAAGGGCAAGTTCCCGTTATTGATCGCATCACACGGCAACCTGGTCGCCTCTGCGAAAAACATGCCCGATACGCTGGAACTTCTGGCAAGCCACGGTTACGTGATCGCGTCGATCGAGCATACCGGCAATAGCGACGCCTACTACCAGGGAACCCTGTTCAACGGCTTTCTGCGTCAACCACTGGTCGGCCCCAATCCGAATCTCGGCAGCGAAACTATCCTGCAACGCAGCAAGGACGTCAGTTTCGTCATCGACCAGGTACTCGAAGGTTATCTGGACCAGGCGACTGGCATCGAATTCACGCGCCGCCTCGACAAGAAAGAGATCGGCGTGCTGGGCTTTTCGCTCGGCGGTATGACCAGCCTGGCGAGCGTGGCCGGCATCAGCGTACAGGATCACCCGGCTGATCGACGCATCAAGGCGGCGATGATGGGTGGCGGTTCAAACTACGGATTGCTGATGAACGAAGACGACTACGCTAATGCCAAGGCCGCTCTGATGTTCCTCGGTAACGATACCGGAATCGTTTACGACAAGTTCAACGCGTTTAGCGGCAGCAAGGACAAGTACCACGTCAAGATCGCCGACTTCAATCACCACGTCGGCGGCTACCAGTCGAGTTGGTGCCAGGATTTCGAATCTTCCATGATGAGTGTCAATCCACTGGTCCCTGCTTACCTGTTTGTTCTGCCGGATCCAGAAGACCCAATTCCGATACCGACCCCGAATGACCTCGCGAACTTCGGCTTCGTGTCGACCTTTTACTGGATCTACACGGGTGATCGCAATTCGGGCGTGTACGATTACTGCGACGCTTCGACCTTCAACAAGATCAGCGATGATCAATTCGTCGCCGCACGTTTCGGCGGCCCATCGATCCTGGCCGTGAATGCCGAACTGATCGATTCTGTGCCACTCAAGCCAGAGGCCTCGGTTGCCGAAATCAGCCGCACCACTAGTTGGTACACGGTCGCTTTTTTCAACCAGTATCTGAAGGACGATAAGAAATCCTCGAAGTACCTGAAGGATTCGAAGAAGAACGAAAAAGAAAACCCGCTGGTCGATCTCGAAATGGGTTGCTTCAAGGAAAAGCCACATCCACTCGACTTTCAGTCCGGCGACAAGCTTACCTTCGTACCGGTCGGCGATTCCGGCTACGAGGTCAGCCTTACCTCCGGTTCCGCGTTGTATGAGATCGGTACAACGATACCGTCCACCATGGGCGGCGTCGCTTATCTCGATACCACGGACTTTTCTTTCCCGGTACCCGGCATGGCCGATCCGGTGCAAAACCTGTTCGCCAGTAAAAACGGTATCATCACCACCCGCACCACGTCCGACATCGGCAATATCGATGACAACGGTTCGCCCTGGTACATGAAGGGGCGCATGCTGTTAAACGCGCAGTTCACCATCGGCGCGCTGATGAAGAACATGAGCGGTGATGTTTACGCTTACTATGACGAGATCGGAGATCGGATGGTGATCACCTACCTCGGTGCTGTCGCAGCCGGGACGACGGATCCCAATACCCTGCAGATTGCCATTTACCGCAGCGGCACCATCGAAATCATCGTCGAAGAGCTCGCTGATACGGGTGCTGCATTCTCGCCGAGTATTCTTGGCACCATCGGCATCGCCGGCGGCCACACGCGCATCAAGGATTTGCGCAAAGTGAAAGCCACCGACTTCAGCAAGCTGCGCGACAACGGCTCGAAATTCATGAAGTTCGGCCCGGAGAAAGCCATCTTCGAGCAGTTCTATGCCGGCAACGACAGTTCTTGCAAGGGTAAGAGCAAGAAGAGCAAGAAGAGTAAAAAGGAAAAGCAAAAAGAGCAAAAAGAGCAAAAAGAGCAAACGCTGACAAACCGGCCTGCGTGGCCGCTTCGAAGCCACGCAGGCCAATCCTTAATAAACGGGGGGGACATACTATGTTTCAAAACGGCATTTTGACGTCTGGTAGGTATCTTTGTGCACAACTCTTTAGCAATGGAACGATTTCATTAGTGTCCGTAAGCTTGACCTTTGCCCTGCCGGGTTTAAATTTGCCAATTATCTTCATTGAACGAGCATCGAGAAGTTCTTCCCAAAAAACCGTATCTGGCACATCAGTTAGCCAGACAAATACCTGAAATGCTCTAATTTGGCTTATCAGTAAAGCTTCGGTACGTAACGCCAATGTTTTATCAAAGTACAACCTTACCGGCATCATATTCGTAGCTGTTGAAGAAAGAAAAAGACCATCTCAAATTCTGAAAAGTAAGATAGGTCCCTTCAAAGGGAGATACCGATAGCAATTTCGCTAGGTACGCTTGGGTTAAGTGGTTTGGATGCCTGGCATTGGCCATCGGCTCCACTAATTTTCCGACCCCAAGCTGTTCCTAGTGTCTCAAATCCATAGGTCGAAGGGATATTAAACACACTCAACGCAAAGGTTAGGACAACAGTAAATACTTTGCGATTCTTAAACACTATATGTCTCTTTTTACGATCAGTTTGCTTGTTTCAAATTTATCGTCGATTTCGATGTTACTTGTACCCAGAACAGAGGGGATTGATTCAAAACAATCAACTTTAAGGGGTGACGTATCGATTTAAATTGTTCAATTTAATGATTGGGGGCAAGAGTCCGCTCCTGGCCGAAGATTGCCTCCCGCCAGGGATTTAGGAGAGTCCACTATCGAGAGAGCAGACACTGAAATCGACTGCCTCAGAGGGTGACCCGAAGCAAGGTTCAGCCTGCAGTCAGCGAATCCGCGGCTTTGCCGTGGTCTCCCTCACCATCAGTCGGGTCTCCATCTCGTCAGGCTGTAGAAATGGTTTCTGTCTGATTTGTGCCACCAGATATTCGGCGGCGTTCTCGCCCATTTCGGCCGATGGTACGTGTATGGTAGTCAGGGCAGGGCTAATTTGAGAGCTCATATCGAGGTCATCGAAACCGGCAATCGATATCTCATCGGGAATCTTGATTCCGTTCGACTGGCATTCGGCAACCGCCCCCATCGCCAGAATATCGTTACCGCATAAAACAGCTGTCGGTAACCCGTCCATCTGTAACAATTGCCGCATGGCATCGCGCCCCTGTTTGACGGAATAGCTGCGTTCAATGATTTTCTCAGGCGCCAGCCGCAGGTTGCGCGCTTCGATCGCGTCTTTGATCCCTAGCACGCGATCCCTTGCGCGGTCATTGTTTTCAGTCCGTCCGGCGATTACGGCCAGGTCTACATGACCCAGATCGAGCAGGTAGTCGGCTATTTTTCTGGCTGCTTTTCTGTTATCGAAGCCGATATAAGGCTGCAATGACTCGGATTCCCAGGCCCAGCAGTTAACGTAGGGAACGCCCTTTTCTTCGAGCAACTGCAGCAAGGACGAATCATGCATTGACCCCACCATCAAAAGTGCATCGACTCCCTGGCGTAATAACATCTTGACCTCGTTCAGTTCCTCGACCAGGTCGTACTCGTGACTGGCGACTATCAATGTGTAGTCATGCTGCCTAAGCCTGCGCTGCAAGCTTTGTATGCCCGCCGCGAATAGCGCGTTATCCAGGGTAGGTACAACGGCACCGATAATTCTGGAGTGGCGCGATGCCAGTGCCCTGGCTGCACCATCGGGGATATAACCGAGCTTTTCGATCGACGCATTGACCGCATCACGGTTCCTGGCGGCCACTTTTTCGGGATTGTTGATCACCCTGGAAACGGTGGCTGTGGAAACTCCGGCGTGCCGCGCGA
>CAWCBX010000088.1:0-3669 GCA_963793595.1 uncultured Gammaproteobacteria bacterium
TAAATAAAATCGTCAACACGGCGAATCCCTGCAGGGCACGGGTTTTCAGGAAATTTTTATGTTCGATGTAATCGAACTCGATGGCGCGCAATAGCCCGATCAGCTGCCAGGGGAAAATAATCAGGCGGGTGAGGAACAATGAGACCAGCGTCAGGTTGAGCAAGTGGGCGGGGTCTGCGGTGAGCTTCGAGAGCAGGAATAGCTCGGCGTAGGAAATGACGACGAGCAGGGCGACGAGGTTGATCCACAGGCTAATACCGAGCGGGAGTTTGCCGAGCCAGTGGGAGATCAGGAAAGACATTTAGCTATCTTACCTGATGAAGGTTTGCTTTAGTTCACCAATGCTGACATATCCGGCCATCCCACATGCAGGATGCCGGGATAGCCTTGCCGGTTAAGCGGCAGACATGCCGCGCAATCGTTCGTTACGACGACGCAGCATTTCGAGCACGGTCAGCAGGATGATGGAGAAGGTAACCAGGATACTCGCCACCGCCAGGATCGTCGGGCTGATCTGCTCGCGGATACCGGAAAACATCGCCCAGGGTATGGTGCGCTGATTAACGCTGCCAACAAACAGTACCACGACCACCTCATCGAAAGAGGTGATGAAGGCGAACAGGGCACCGGATATGACGCCCGGCGTTATCAGGGGTACAGTGATATAAAAAAATGTGCGCGTGGGTGGTGAGCCGAGGCTGGCTGCCGCGCGGGTCAGGCTATGGTCGAAACCGACCAGTGTGGCCGTCACCGTAATCACGACAAACGGCGTCGCCAGGGCAGCATGCGCCAGTATTACACCAATGAAAGAACCCTGCAGTCCAATGCGTGAGTAAAAGAAAAACATGCCCGCGGCCGAAATGATGAGCGGTACCACCATGGGAGAAATCAAAATCCCCATTATGGTCGTTTTATACGGGAACTCGGGCCGGCTCAAGCCCAGGGCAGCCAGGGTACCGAGAAAGGTCGAAATCAACGTGGAAAAGAAAGCAATTACGAGTGAATTTCTAACCGCCGCTTGCCAGGTGCTGCTGGTAAAAAACTTTTCATACCATTGCGTCGAGTATCCCGCGGGATCAAGCGACAGCATTTCCGGGGTAAAGGTGAAATAAGGTTCAGCATTAAACGACAGTGGGAACATTACCAGGATAGGGAAGATTAAAAAAACAAAAATCGCGCCGCAGATAATATCGAAAGCAGTAATACCAGATCCGCTCGCTCATCTCCGCATGTAGTGGTAATGCCATGGCTATGTCTCCTTAACCGAACTTCATGTTGTCAATACCAACTATCTTGTCGTACAGGATATAGAGGGCCAGTACCAGCAATAACAGGATCGTTCCGAGCGCTGCGGCCAGACCCCAGTTCAGCGATTCGGAAATATGATAGGCGATAAAGTTACTGATCATGGTGCCGTCGGTACCCCCAACCAGTGCCGGCGTAATGTAAAAACCAATCGACAGGATAAATACCAGTATGCCACCGGCGCCAATCCCCGCGATCGTATTGGGAAAATAGATTCGTCTGAAGGCGGTAAATGGCGTTGCCCCCATCGAGCGTGCTGCGCGCATATAGCTGGGTGGAATGGTTTTCATGACGCTGAACAGCGGTAAAATCATAAACGGCAACAGAATGTGCGTCATTGAGATGATGGTACCCGTCTGGTTATGAATCATTTGCAAACGGCTGTCGTCACCGATCAGGCCGATGCCGACCAGAAAATCGTTGATTACCCCTTCTTTTTGCAGCAGAGCAATCCAGGCGCTGGTACGCACCAGCAGGGAAGTCCAGAAAGGCAGCAACACCATAATCATCAGCAGGTTACTGGTGCGGGTTTTCAGTGACGCCAGTAAAAAGGCAATCGGATAACCCAGCAGTACGGTAAGAAAGGTAATCAAACTGCTCATATAGAGCGTTCGCCCGAACAGTGTCATATAGATTTGCTTGTTTTCATCCTTGAATTCAAGGCCAGCGGACGTCATTTGTGCGTCAAGGGCCGCGTAGTAATAAGACGCCGTATATTTTGCGCTCTCGCGCTTAATCAGTCGCCAGTTTTCTATATCTTTCCATTTTTTATCGATACCCAGAATGACATCGGTGTAATTCGTTTCCAGTTTTTCCGGGTCGAAGCGCAGTAGCTTGCGCCCTGTTTTACGAAACAGGCTGGACATCCCCGATTTTTCATAATTAAGTCGCTTACCGACCCTATTGATGCTTTTTTCTTTGGCGGCAATCTGTCCTTCCAGCACCAGTGCCTTGAAAACAGCTTCATCGGGCAGTTTGCCAGTTGAATCGTCCCATTCGCCGAGCAACGCGGTGGTTTGCGGCAATATCTCGTGCATTATCTTGTTATCGACGCTGCGCGAAAGCATATCGAAAATGGGGAAAAGAAAGGTAACCATAACGAACAGAAACAACGGTGCGACCAGTAACAGCGCTGTCCTTTTCCGATATCGCAAGGTGCGACTCAGAGCGACCTTTAGCGGCGTACCGTCCGGGGTCTTCAGTAATTCGGGACTGGCGTTGGTTTCACTCATTGCCTTATTTTATCCTGCAAGTTTATTGTCGTTGTGAGAGTCTCAATCCTGAGTATTTATACCGCATGACAACTAGCCGCTGTAAATACTCAGGATTGAGCCGGAATTCAATACGAATTCCGGCTCATCAGTCTTTGCCGTGTACTAGGACGCGACCCAGGATTCAAAGCGCTCGCGCAGCTCGTCAACATGATCGGCCCACCAGGCCACATCCTTCAGGATGGTGTGCTTGGCGTTCGCCGGTGCCGTTGGCATATGCGGGCCCATCTCGATACCCAGCTCTGCGTGCTTGCCCACCAGCGGTGCTGATGAAGCGCGTGCAGGGCCGTACGAAATGTACTTGGCCTGATCCGCCAGACGCTGCGTATCGGTAGCGAACTTCAGGTATTTCATGACTTCAGCCATATTTGGCGCTCCTTTTGGAACAACCCAGCCGTCCAGTGCAAAGAGCTGCCAGTCCCACATCATGCCGATGGGCTGCTTGTTCTCTTCGATCGCGGCAAACAGACGACCATTATAGGCCGATCCCATAACCACTTCGCCGTCTGCCAGCAACTGACCGGGTTGTGCACCTTTAGTCCACCACACGACCTGGTCCTTGATGGTATCCAGTTTCTTAAAGGCGCGATCTACACCTGCTTCGGTATCCAGCACGTCATAGACGTCAGCCGCGGGGACGCCGTCGGCGATCAATGCCCATTCCAGGTTGCCCATCGGGTGTTTCTGCAGTGCGCGTTTGCCCGGGAATTTTTTCAGGTCAAACACATCGTGGATAGTGGTGGGACCGGGTTTCAATATATCCGTGCGGTATCCGAAGGTAGTCGAGAAGACAATCTGTGGAACGAAACACGGTGAAACAAGTGCGGACGGCACCAAAATCATCCAATGCTGATGTGCCATCTGGTGCAGGCAAGAAATCCTTGTTGTAATCAAATTCGACCAGCAAACCTTCGTCGCACAGAGCGATCGCCACATCGGGCTCCACGTCGACCAGATCCCAGGACATATTGCCGGCTTCTGCCTGGGCACGAATCTTGGCCGCTGCCTCCGACGAGGAGTCGTCGTTGACTATTTTGACGTTGGGGTTCATGGCCATGTAGGGGTCATGATAAGCCAGTTGCTGACTCTTGGT
>CAWCBX010000089.1:0-10824 GCA_963793595.1 uncultured Gammaproteobacteria bacterium
GCATGCGGGTGCGAATGTGGTCGCCCAGATAAATCAATTCCAGTGCTTTTGCCTCGAAGTTATTCTCGTACTTGCCCGGTTCAGGGCTGACTTCGACTCGTTCTGGACGCAACGACATCGTTGTGCGCTGGCCTTCACCGGCAATGTTGACCTGTTTGGCGATAATTTCAGAGCCGTCGTCGGCCTTGACCTGACAGGTTTCACCATTGGCGCTGGTGACGGTTCCCAGCAAACGGTTATTGTCGCCGATAAAATCTGCGACGAAAGCATTGGAGGGTTTTTCGTATAGTTCATCGGGAGGCGCCAGCTGTTGCACGACTCCATCGTCAAATACCGCGACGCGATTTGACATGGTCAAGGCTTCACTTTGATCATGTGTCACGTACAAAACCGTTACCTGCAGAGTTTCGTGTATGTGCTTGATCTCGTATTGCATCTGTTCACGCAGGTTTTTATCCAGCGCACCCAGCGGCTCATCCATCAGCACTACGTCCGGGTCAAATACCAGGGCACGCGCGACGGCGACCCGTTGTGCCTGACCACCGGATAGCTGCCCTGGGCGACGGTTGGCGAATTCACCAAGCTGCACCATGTCGAGCGCTTTGGTAACCTTTGCCTCACGCTCTGATTTACCCATGCCGCGCACTTCCAGCGGGAAAGCAAGATTTTCACCCACCGTCATGTGCGGAAAAAGCGCGTAGTTCTGAAACACCATGCCGATACCGCGTTTATGTGGCGGTGTTCGATTGATAGGGTTGTCCAGAAAGATAAATCTCGCCACTGGTAGCTGGCTCGAAACCTGCGAGCATCATCAAACAGGTCGTTTTTCCCGAGCCCGATGGGCCGAGCATGGTTAAGAATTCTCCTCGTTCCATATCCAGATTGAAGTCCTTGACGACGAGAGACTCGCCATCATAACTTTTTTGGACATTTTCGAAGCGAACCAGAACGTCGTTCGCAGGTGGCATAGTATTTTATTATGTTTTATGTTTAGAGCGAGAAACCGTAGCGCATCTAATTTTTTAAGTCAATTCCAAACTTGGGAGCGGCTGTAGTCCACGGCAGAATCGGCATTTTTTGACGCTGCGTGGATATCACGGAGATAGCACCGAAGCTGAATATGACGCGGGCCAAAGCAGCCCGGGGAAGCGTCGAAATGCTCTGGAGAGCGATTTCACAGCAGGCACAGCCCGCGGTTATGATTCAGGCCCGGCGACCGGCACGATTTATCGAAAGTTTCGGGTGAAATATCACCTGTCGGGATGCAGTCACCAGAATTACTCCCGTCTGGCTCAGGTTTAATTGAAGACGAGATCGAGTTCTCTGGAGCAAACCGGTTGGGCGCCAGTTTGTTCACCTACAATTGAAGTGCGACCCAGAGACTGTGACAGTCCATTCTCGGAATTTGGAAGAATGAGGTGGACAAAGAACACCATGCCCGGGCTGTATTATGACCGGGTTATCCTCGTATATCATTGGCCAGTCCATCCAGTTGGGCCCGTAGCAGGCGCCAAGCGAATAGCCAAAAGCATGGAACCGGTCCTCACCGTACCCGGCACTGCCGAGCAGGCGGGCACCAGCCTCGTAGACCTCGCCTAATGCCCGCCCGGGCCTGAGCGCCTCTTCGCAAGCAAGCAGGGCATCCTTGCACGCCTTATGTCTTTCAACATGTTCCGGGTCCGGTTCACCGATCACACAGGTTTGCATCGCAACAGCATGGTAGTGCCTGAAGACGCCTGCATATTCGAGGGTAAGCTGATCTTGCGGGTCGAGCGTTCGCCGACCCGAGTGATAACGTACCAGTTGGGCATACGGTCCAGACCCGATAATAAATTCGCAGGCCGGATAGTCACCGTCACCTGCGAGCACCGCCGCCTGCATGGCAGCCAGAATGGTGGCCTCGCTCGCGCCTGGCTCAGCCAGGCGTATTGCCTCCTTAAGCGCGGCATCACTCAGCTCACCGGCACGGCGAACATATTCAAGTTCACCTGCGGACTTGATTACCCGTTGATGGGTCACGAGATATGAAGCATCGACAAGGGTAACAACGCCTTCCAGAGCGGCATGCAGCTTGTTGCTATTAGCCGCTGTGAGGCCGTAAGACTCAAGTTCAACGCCCAGTTTCTTAGCGGACAAACCTTTGGATAAAAGCAGGTCGCGTAAATCCTGCGATGGGTTCGCATCTTCGTGATCCTGCCAGATATGGATTTCATCAATGATACTGGTTTGCTGCGCCTGCAGCAGGTCTGGCCTGCGGGTCAACAAGAACATTGACCCGTCAACGCCCAGATAGAGACATTGAAAGAATACAAAACCGATGGTGTCATAACCGGTCAGGTAATACATGCTTTCCTGCCGGAACATCAGCAAGCCATCAAGGCCTTCGTTCTCCAACTTCGTGATCGTAACTGCGCGCCTGCCAGCCAGTTCGTCTGCTTCGAAATGAATCTTCATGGTCTGTGCCTACAGTTCCGTATTTTTGTTTTGCTTCGTAATGGGTAGCATGGCAGGAATATCATCCCTCCACCTTTACTCTCCATAGTGGTATTCGTCTATCCGATCGATGCAAGTGCCGAAGCACCTGGCCTATCCATCGATACCTATCCAGCAGGCTGCTGCAATCTGCAAAACTTATCACCATCGATGGAAAGGTGGCGATCTTCGCCACGCTCGTCAAAACCGTGACGACGGTAAAAGCGTTCGGCAGCCTGATTATGTCCATGCACCATCAAGTCCAGGTAGCGGGCTTGCCATAGTTGTCCGGCGCTGATTGCAACCTGCTGCAACAATCGGGTCCCCAGGCCGACATCGCGGCAGTCACTCGATACCCACAGGTCCTGCAGGTAAACCCCCGGCTGACCGCGCGTGGTTGAAAATACCGGGAAGAAAAGCGCGAGACCCAGGTTTTCCCGTTGCCGCGAAGCAATCAGGCAACGAAACAGCGAATTTGCACCGAAACCGTGATCACGAATATCCTCGAGGCGGCATTGAAAGCTATCGCCATCACCCAGATCCCGGGCAAGCTGGATCAACATGGCCAGTATGGCATCGCAGTCTGCCGCGACCGCCAGTCGTATATCGATATCATCCGTCACTAAGCGCTGACCATGATTTCAATCCCGGCTGTATTTGTCCAGTCCACACCAGTCGGCGATAAACAGTGCGATCGACTGGGTTACGCGGCGCACGGATTCCAGTTTGACACGTTCATTGAAGCCGTGAATCGACTCGGCGGTCGGGCCGTACACCAGTGCCGGTGTATCCGCGTAGAGACCGAAGAAGCGAGCATCGGTCGTTGCCGTTATCGGCATCGATTGCAACTCGTCCCCGGTAACCCTGTGATGCGCCCGTTCGAGTATTGCCTGCGCCTGATGCGCCTCGGGCTTGTCGTGATCGGCGAGGGAGTAGCCCTCTGCGAGAAAGCCATGATAAGAAATTTCCGGCGGATTATTGCGTAAATAGCGATCCTCCCTGGCAGCCTCCAGTACGCAGTTTTCGATTTCATGGCGCGCGGCGTCGATATCCTGCCCGGGATAAATACCCATGCGTACATCGAAACAACACCAGGCGGGCACGCTCGACGGCCAGTCGCCGCCCTCGATACGACCTATATTCAGGTTGAGTGGGTGCTCGACATGCGCGTAGCGCGCATGCCTGGGTTCAGCGACATTCCAGTCTTCCTCGAGCCGTCTCAGCGCAGCGATCAGCGGAATCGCCGCTTCGATCGCGTTGACACCACTCGAGGTCTGCATCGCGTGCACCGGGGTTCCTCTCAGGTACACCTGCATCCAGATAATGCCAACCTGGGAAGTCACCAGTTTTTCGTCAAATGGCTCAGGGATCAGCGCGGCATCCGCGCGGTAGCCGCGTTGCAGGCATGCGAGCGCACCATTGCCGGTACATTCTTCCTCGACCACCGACTGAAAGTAGACATCGGCCGCGGGTTGAAGTCCCGCGTCGCGCAGCGCATCCAGCGCGTACAGGTTGGCGACCAGACCGGCTTTCATGTCGCCGACGCCGCGGCCATACATCCAGCCATCGTCACAGTATGGTTCAAACGGCGGCCGCTGCCACATGTCCAGCGGACCCGCCGGCACCACGTCGATATGGCCATTCAGGATTAGCGATTTGCCATTTTGCGAGCGGCCATGATGGGTGGCGACCACGTTCAGAGCCTCGTCGTAGTTGCCCAAAACCGGAGAAAATCCAGGCAAAGTGGCGATATCGTCGACTTTGATTTCCCACAGGTCGGTCTATAGCCGCGTTCCCGCAATTGCTCGTCGATAAATTTCTGCGCCGACTGTTCCGCGCCGCGTATCGACGCGTGGCGCGAGATTTCGGCGAGAAAATCGGTTTGTTCATTAAAGCGGCTATCGACTGCATCCATGATGCGTCGACCGGTTTCTTTATCCATACGTCTCGTGCTCTAGAAAGTCGGTAATTCATTATCCGGCACCTGCAACGGTGCCTCGGTAGCCGCGAGAACTTCGTCGAGCGAAACCCCCTCCGCAATTTCGCGCAGAATCAAACCTTGCGCACACGATATCAATAACCGCCAGGTCGGTATAGATCCGATCGACGCAGGCAGACGCGGTAATCGGCAAGCGGCACTCGCGTACAATTTTGGAGCGCCCCTGCTTGTCGCAGTGGGTCATCATGATGACTACCCGGCGCGCCTTTTGCGCGAGTTCCATGGCGCCGCCGACGCCCGGTGTGAACAGCCCCGGTATCATCCAGTTGGCCAGGTCACCGTTCATTGCGACTTCGAATGCACCCAGGACAGTCAGGTCGAGTCGACCACCACGCACCAACGCGAAGGACACGGCGCTGTCAAAAAAAGCCGTTCCCGGCTGAATCGACACATAGCTGCCGCCGGCATCGATCAGGTTGCGGTCGGCCTGGTCATAGGCGACGCTGGGGCCGACCCCGGCGATACCGTTTTCGGAATGCAGGCAAACGACAGATCGTGATCCACATGATCGATCACGCGGGTCGGCAAGCCGATTCCGAGGTTGACCGTCATGCCCGCCTCTATTTCTCGGGCCACGCGTCGGATCATGCGTTGCTTAGCGTCGGACGACACCATAATCCTCCGTCAGTTCGGGCAGTTCAACGAGCCGGTCAACAAATGGTGCAGGCGTGTGTATCGCTTCTGGTGACAGGTCTCCGGGTTCGGTCAAATTCTCGGTTTCGACGATGACATGCTTCGCGGCCATCGCCATCAACGGATTGAAATTTTGCGCTGCCGCTGCGTATATCAAATTACCGAGGGGATCCGCATGCGCGGCGTGGATCAGCGCGAAATCGGCCCGCAGCGGTTTTTCAAGCAATAACATCTGGCCGTCAATTTCAAAGCGGGGTTTATCCTGCGCCAGCGTCGTATCGATACCAATGTCGGTGAGGAAGCCGAACAATCCGGCTCCGGCATTGCGGATACGCTCGGCCAATATACCCTGGGGGCACAGTTCCACCTCGAGGCGGCCTTCATTCATCAGTTTGATGGCGTTGGAATTGAGCCCGATGTGCGACACGATCAGTTTCTCGACCTGGTTACCCAACAATAAATGATCGACACCCATTCCGTTCTCATTGGCGTCGTTCTTGATCAGAGTGAGACCTTTTGGACCCTGTCGCACAAGTTCATCCAGCAGGCAAAAGGGTGTGCCCGGCACGCCAAAACCACCAATCATAATCGTGGCACCATCGCCGATAACGGCAATGGCTGCTTCGATGTCGACGATTTTGTCAGACATGTGGGCTATGCTGTTGGCAGGTCGAGCGCGCTTGCCAGATCGTCCAGGCTTGCCGCGAGTTTCTCTATAATCTCGACGATCTGATCGGCAGTCACTATCAGCGGTGGGCACACCAGGAAATGATCGCCTTCAAGGCCATCGCGGGTGCGACGTGAATATATGATCAGTCCGCGTTCGTAAGCCAGGTTGACCAGTTTGTCATAGGCGTTGAGTTCCGCCGCCAACGGCGTCATGCCGTCACGCTCCGAAACCAGCTCGAAAGCGAGCAACAACCCCTTGCCGCGCACATCGCCAATAAACGGATAGGTCTGCATCAGGCCATTCAGTTCCTGCTTCAGTAAATCTCCCATCATGACAGCGTTTTCGAGCAGACCCTGGGTTTCGATTTCGTTGATAACCGCGAGACCGGCGGCGCAGGCGAGCGGATTTCCGGCGTAGGTAAAACCATGGGCAAAGCCGCCGGCGTCGAGCACCGCCTCAACGATGCGTTGATGTGCGATCATCGCGCCCAGGGGCATGTAACCCGCGCCAAACCCCTTTGAGATTGCAATAAGGTCGGGCGCACCGTCCCAATGATCGGAGGCAAAAAAGCGCCCCGTGCGTCCGCCCCCGCTCATCACCTCATCGTGAATCAGGAGCACCCCGTAATGGTCGCAGATTTCTCTGATACGGCGCATGTAATCTTGCGGAGGCACCAGTGCCCCGGTCGATGCGCCACCCACAGGCTCAACCACAAACGCCAGCACCGACTCGGGCCCTTCAGCCTGGATTTTCGCCTCCAGCATGTCAGCGTAATGATGGCCCGTGAGCGGGTCTTGCGGATCGAGTCCATCGAGGTAGGCGCGTGGCGCCGGTATTTTCGGCATCGCCTGCATCATTGGCGCGAACGGCGCAGTCAAAGGGGTATAACCGGTGATCGCGAGAGCCCCCAGCGTGCAACCATGGTAGCTCGGCTGGCGCGAAATTATCTTCCAGCGTTGCGGTTCACCGATGGCTAGCGCGTATTGTCGCGACAGTTTCAGTGTACTTTCCACTGCCTCGGAACCACCGGAAACGAAAAAGATCCGCTCGAGACCATCGGGGCTTAACTCGGCGAGCTTGTCCGCCAGCTGCTCCGAAGCCTCGGTCTCGAAGTGTAAGCGGTAGCCAAATGTGGAGTTTTCCATCTGCCGCCGCATCGCAGCCAGCACATTTGGGTTTGAGTGACCGATATTGCTGACCATCGCACCCGACGAACCATCGATATAACGCTTGCCGGATTTATCCCACATGTAGATACCTTCCGCTCGATCCAGCACCGGACGGCGTAAGCGTGACTGATAGAATAAGCGGCTTGCTTTAGTCATTTAACATCCTTTTGATAGAATCTTATGACGCAACTGTGCGGGGCTGGTTGCAGGCTTTAAAACTGGTTGATCAGGCGGCAACATCTATCTTTCCGGGGTTAGGCCCTGGGCGAAAATCGCATTATCACCAGCAAATTGGCACCCAAGATTCAGCCTGTTACTGGACGGCTCTGCTTCGATCCACGGAAACCAGATGACGAATCCCCCGAGCATTACATCCCACAGATGTTACCCAATCACCCTAATTAATGAGCATACCCAGTCCAATGAAGTATAAAAGCCCAATTTCCATATAACAAGTTATGAAGCTGACTGGAAAATCAATCGAGAAAGAGTATTCTTGGCGCTGGAGGTCATTACTATGTACAGGTATAGATATGCGTCGATAATGGCTCTGATTATGGTCTGGATATGCGCAGCACCGCTGCATGCAGCACTGTCAACCAGTCCGGATCAGGTGGCAATACCGCAACCCGAGGTGGACCTTGAACCTCAGGATGTCGTAACAATTGTGATTAACGCGCTGGCCAATAACGACAAGCCATTCGCCGATGCCGGTATTGCCACCACCTTTGCATTTGCCTCGCCGTCCAACAAGGTTAACACCGGTCCCCTCGACAAGTTTACGCAAATGGTCAAAAACGATGTTTACGGGATCATGGTCGATCACGTCGAGAGCAATTTCAGCAAAGTTGTCTATGACGACAACAATGCTTACCAATTAGTGCAGTTGAAGGGGAAAAATGGCATCGAGATCGTGTTTGCGTTTCGACTGAGCAAACAAATCGATGGAGAATTTGATGGCATGTGGATGACCGACGCGGTATGGCCGGTTGGAGACGCCATGGTTCCGCAGCAGGGTTTTTAGACCAAGGATTTTATCCTGGTCGTCCTCTGCCCGGGGTAATTACGGGTTTTGCAACTCGCCAGTGAAGTTCACGGTCCAAATCTGTAATGGATAAACGCGATGGTTGAAAACAACAATAGCGCCGAGGAAAAACTCAACGCGCCCGCATCGCTGGAAATTCTTACCGGTCCAGCGCGTGGCACTGCGTCCTGGTTGAGCGGAAGCACGCTCGACATATCGTTAAACGAGGACGACATGATTCGCCTCGCCGAGGCGGGAAGCGAACCGTTACAGGAGGGTGTCGTCGCGCGCTTACATCGTTGCGGCGACAGTTACGAGATCGAGGCCTGCCAACAGAGTCCGCTGTGGATCAATGGTAACCCGCGTCGAGTCGAAACATCTGCAGCAGCGTGACCTGATCGAGTTTGGTGACAGGGGTCCCCTCACGCGTTATCGCATACACTACCAGGGCGACCGCCTGAAAAGGTCCATGGGCGATATGCTCGACGATTGCATCGATTATACCCGCTTCAGCCGCAAGCCCCGCGTTGCCCGGCTGCAAAGGGCATTGCGTGATTTTCTGGGCGATTTTTTTATCGAGACCACGCTGTTGTTTCGCGTAACCGTGGTCGTCGCACTTGTTGTCCTCGGGGTCATTACCTACCAGCAATATCGCTCCGGACTGCAACTGCAGGAACAGGCGGCGAGTAGTGCGCACCGGATGAAAGATTTCGCACGTGCATTGTCGCGTACTAACCAGGAAGCCCTGCGCCCCTCCGACCTGAATCGCCTGCGCCAGGAATTGGGACACTCGCTAAGCGACGCGGCGGCAAGGCTGGAACTGCTGGAGCAGCGCTCCGTGGCGACCACCCGGATCATCGCCGAGGCAACCCGTTCGATCGTATTTCTACAGGGCGCTTATGCATTTCGCGATGTCGCCAGCAAACGCATGTTGCGCTACCAGGTCGACGATGAAGGCAATACGTATTTCACGCTGCGCGGCCAACCGCTACTGACCCTGGAAGGCGACGGCGAGGTTGCCGAGCGCTGGTTTACCGGCACTGGCTTCGTGGTCAGCGACAGCGGCGTAATATTGACTAACCGGCATGTCGCCTTGCCCTGGGAAGAGGATACGAGTCTCGAAACAATGCTTGCCGAGGGCATGGAGGCGGTGCTGACCAGGTTCGTGGGTTACCTTCCCGGGATCGAGGCCGCGTTTCCGGTCGAGCTGCTCAAGGCCGGCGAGAGTTCGGATCTCGCGGTTCTCACCAGCGGCGATGTCATCGACGGCCTGCCACGGTTAAAACTCGGCACTAGAGCGCCGGCGCCCGGAGACGAGGTAATCGTCATGGGTTATCCGACCGGAATGCGTTCGATGCTGGCGCAAACCGGCGATGATTTCCTGGCTGAAATACAGGCTGATGAAAGCCTCGATTTCTGGGATATCGCCAGGCTGCTGTCCGCGGCGCAGTTTATCCGTCCGCTCGCGAGCCGGGGTATCGTGGGGCAACTGTCCGCATCGGCCGTGGTTTACGATGCCGACACCACTCACGGCGGCAGCGGTGGACCGGTGCTTGATATTGAAGGTAATACGATCGCGATCAATACCGCGATCAGTCCGGAATACGGCGGTTCCAATTTCGGCGTGCCGGTCAAATTCGCACGCCAGTTGCTGGCCGATGCAGGAATTTTGATCGATTAGATGAAGTTTGGTTAAACGAGGTCCAGGTAGTGGTACCCTTCGGTTCGGCCATTACAGATGTCAAGGTGCGCGTCGTTGATATGATGAAGAGCTACAATTGTGAAGAGGTTGCAGATTGCCATGTGTGGTGCTACTTTGGCAAACGACGGTACCCGCAACAGGGGGGTAGAGAGGTCAATCGGATTTTCAATCCAGGCTCGCAGTTACCGGGTTGCTGTCAGTGCATACCTTTAAATAACAGCAATAAACGGAGAGTTTCGGCAACACGGCTTCAGTAACATGGTGATCATATCCAGCCAGTGGGAGTATGATTAAAGCCATGTCACAGCAACGCGATAGAACGATTAACAAGTTCATCGGGTTGGCACGCTTTATTGCCGCCAACGCGGAGGAATCACTAACCCTGGAAACACTTGCCGCGCGAGTGCACCTTTCGCCATCGAGAATGCAGCGCGTATTTAAATCGACGTTCGGCGTCTCGCCGAAGAAATTCCAGCAAGCCGCCCGCAGCGAGCGCTTTAAATCTCTATTGCGTTCCGGCATCGATATCACCGACGCAATTTACGAGGCAGGTTATGGTTCGACTAGTCGTGTTTATAGCCAGGCCATGCATAATGTCGGCATGACACCGAGTCGCTATCGCGCTGGCGGCAAAGGCGAAACCCTGACCTGGGCCTGCCGTGATACCACGCTGGGACCGATCCTGATGGCCGCGACCGATCGCGGGGTTTGCTTTGCCCAGTTCGGTGACAGTTGTGACAAGTTGTTGCAGCAACTGCAACGAGAATTTCCACAAGCCGAGCTGCAGTATTTCAATAATGATTCGTCGACGCAACTTGAGCAATGGATTGACGCGCTTAACGCCTACATCCAGAATAAGCAACCACGCCCTGAGGTACCGCTCGATTTACAGGGGACCGCACTTCAAATCAAGGTCTGGGAGTTCCTGCTGAGTCTTCAGGATGGCGATGTGCTCAGTTATTCCGAATTGGCACAGGCGATCGATAAGCCCAGGGCCGTGCGGGCCGCGGCCTCGGCCTGCGGAGCGAACCACATAGCGGTTCTGGTGCCTTGCCATCGAATTCTGCGCGGAGATGGAGGGCTTGGCGGTTACCGCTGGGGACTGGAACGCAAACGCGCCTTGCTCGATGCCGAACGAGCGCGTAAAAGATAGGT
>CAWCBX010000090.1:0-29864 GCA_963793595.1 uncultured Gammaproteobacteria bacterium
ATACCCAAAGCGGCGCTGATAGATGTACTCGAGTGGCCGGCACCAAAGTGGTCGTATTCCGATTCGGTAATTTTGGGAAAACCGGAAAGACCGCCCTGTTGCCTCAGTCCGGCCATCTGATCGCGCCGGCCGGTCAAAATCTTGTGTGGATAACATTGATGACCAACGTCCCAGATCAGGCGATCATGGGGAGTGTCGAACAGGTAATGCAGCGCAATCGTTATCTCCACCGCTCCCAGACCGGAAGCGAGATGACCCCCGGTTTGCGACAGGCTTTGTAACAGGAAGGCGCGTATTTCTTCCGCTAGTTCCGGCAACTGGTTTTCGTCAAGTTCGCGTAAATCTGCGGGGCTGTCGATCTGCTTCAGTATGGGGAAGGTTTCGTTTATTTTATTCAATGGGTTGCTATCCGGCACGACGCCTCGCTTAGTTTTTCCGCTCGACGAACCAGGCCGAAATATACCTTAATATATCGGCTTCCTCACCAAATATTGAAAGAGCCTGTAATGCAAGCTGGTGCAGTTCCTGCGCTTTTTCATATGAAGCTTCGAGGCCAATCACGGATGGAAAAGTAGGTTTGTTAAGCGCGCTGTCGGAACCTTGCATTTTTCCCAACGTAGCGGTGTCACTAGTGACATCGAGGATATCATCCTGTATCTGGAATGACAGGCCTATACATTTGGCATAGGAGTCAAGTGCCTTGAACTGGGTTTCATTCAGCCCGCCTGTACTAAGCGCGGCGAGCTGCACGCAGGTTCGAATCAATGCGCCTGTTTTATGAATATGCATGGTTTCAAGCTCGGCGATATTCAAGGTTTTGCCAACTGCCGCCAGATCGATCGCCTGACCGCCTGCCATGCCACGTGAACCGGAAAACAAAGATAGTTTTTCAATCATTTGCAGGCGTGAAGAAGCATCTTCGGTCATCTGTGGATCATGGCTCAGGATGTAAAACGCCAGCGCCTGCAACGCGTCACCTGCAAGAATAGCGGTGGCTTCATTGAACTGGCGATGACAGGTGGGTCGGCCGCGACGTAAATCATCATCGTCCATAGCCGGGAGGTCATCATGAATTAGCGAATAGGCGTGAATTATTTCTACTGCTGTCGCTGCCCCATCGACTCTATCCAGCTCGATACCCAGCGCGGAAGCGGTTGCATATACCAGGATCGGACGCACGCGTTTTCCAGGCGCAAGCGCCGCGTAACGCATTGCCTGGTGCAATTCCATCGGGTTGACATCCGCGGGAGGCAGCCACTGGTCGAGGGCCAGGTCTACCCTGTGCTGAAATTTTTCGACGAGAGACTCGAAGTGCGGAGCATCAATCTTCATCAAGGTCTTCGAAGACTGCGGTTTGTTGCAGCCCGTTTTTTTCGATTAATTGCTCGACCCGTAATTCGGCATTGGCCAGCGTATCCTGACAATTCTTCGCCAGCTTGATGCCTTTTTCAAATTGTTCAAGCGACTCTTCCAGTCCCAGTTCACCGGATTCCATATTGTTGACAATTTTTTCCAGGTGCTGCAGGGACTTTTCAAAATCCTTGAGTTTGTCTTTATCTTCGGCCATGTCGTTGCTCGTTTTCGGATTGACGCAATTATAATGCATCCAGTGTATCAGCTAAATGACTGACCGGGATTAACTTGATGTCTTTGAAAGCGCCCCGTTTGGGCATATTGGCCCGCGGAATTATCGCCGTTTCAAAGCCATGCTTGCTGGCCTCGCGCAGACGTTCTTCGCCATTGGCTACCGGCCTGATTTCTCCGGACAAACCAACTTCACCAAAAACCAGTGAGCGCCGGTTTAGTGGCCGATCGCGGTAACTGGATAAAATTGCCAGGATAATGGCGAGGTCGGCACCTGTTTCGGTGATGCGAACGCCTCCCACCGCATTGATGAAAACATCCTGTTCATAAAGTGGAACACTGCCATGCCGTTGTAATATGGCGATTAACATGGCTAGCCGGTTCGACTCGAGGCCAACGCTGAGCCGTCGCGGATGACCACTATGGCATTCGCTTACCAGCGCCTGGATTTCGACCAGGAAAGGACGCGTACCTTCTCGCGAAACCATGACTACGCTGCCTGATACCGGTTGGTCGTGCTGCGCCAGAAATATCGCCGATGGGTTAGTCACCGGTTTCAGGCCTTCGTCGGTCATCGCGAAGATGCCAAGTTCGTTAACCGCGCCGAATCGGTTCTTGACCGCTCGAATAACACGATATCGCGTCGTGGCATCGCCCTCGAAATAAAGCACCGTGTCGACCATATGTTCAAGTACCCGCGGCCCCGCCAGCTGCCCTTCCTTGGTGACATGACCGACAAGGAAAATTGTAATATTGGATTGTTTGGCCAGCCGGACCAGTATTGCGGTGCTTTCCCTGATCTGGCCCACCGAACCAGGCGCCGATTGCAGGCTGTTGCTAAATATGGTCTGGATCGAGTCGATCACCATTATCGCGGGCTTACAGGTACCGGCCTGCGCGATAATATCCTCAACACAGGTCGAGCTCAGTAACTGCAGGTGGTCACCGGGAAGACCGAGGCGTTTGGCACGCATACTGACCTGTTGCGGGGACTCCTCTCCGGTCACGTACAGGGCGTTGCGGTGCTGGCTGATCAGCGTCATGCATTGGAGCAGGATGGTGGATTTGCCGATCCCGGGATCTCCACCGAGCAATACTACCGAGCCTTCTACCAGGCCACCCCCGAGCACACGATCGAGCTCATCGATCTGACTGCCGAAGCGAGGTGTCTCGCTGGTTGGTATCTGGTCGAGGGTAATGACACTGGATTGACCGGCAGACCCATGCCAATTGGATCCTTTTGCGGATCCGGCCTGCAGCGCAGGAATTTCTTCGATGCTGTTCCAGCTTTTGCAGTCCTGGCACTGCCCCGACCATTTTGGCCACAGGGTTGCACACTCACGGCATTGAAACTGTGCATGCTGCCTAGCCATTTAGCGGTAACTCTGATTGCGGGCCCGGGGCTTCCGTGTCCAGTGGCAAGGAAATACGTGCCGTTTTCACCATGTTGTTTTTTACCTGCATGATTTCGATCGGGTAGTCGTTGATTTTTAAACTGGTGCCGGATTCGGGAATAAATTCCATATGCTCAAGGATCAGGCCGTTCAGTGTGCGGGGGCCTTCGCTGGGCAGCTCGATATCAAGATTACGATTGATATCGCGAATATGAGTCGCGCCATCGACCAGGAAACTGCCATCGGCGTCGCGGAAAAAGTCCTGGTGCAGGGCAGTGGGATCGGTCGTAAATTCGCCGACTATTTCCTCGAGGATATCTTCGATGGTAACCAGCCCCTGGATATCCCCATACTCATCGACAACAAATCCAATGCGACGCTTGTTCTTGCGAAAGTTAATCAGCTGGGTCGTGAGTGGGGTGCCTTCCGGGATGAAATATCCTTCGCGACTTAATTCGACCAGACTTTCCTGGTCAAACTCGTCGTTCAGCAGTAACGGCAGGATGTTGCGCAATCGCGCAATACCAATCAGGTTGTCGATATTATCCCTGTAGATTGGAATACGCGTGTAGGATAAATTGGTTATCAGTTTCAAGATTTCATGCCAGTCATCTTCGAGATCGATGCCGATGATTTCGCTACGCGGTACCATGATGTCGTCAACTGTTACCTTTTCCAGGTCGAGTATGCTGAGTAACATGTCCCGGTGCGAATCAGGAATCAGGCCGCTGGTTTCATTTACCGCAACGCGCAATTCAGCGGAGTTCAGCGCATCGTTATCCAGACTTTTGCCCGAAATCAGAAATATTTTTAATACCAGTTTGGCCAGCCAGTCGATAATCCAGACCACGGGAAGCAAGATCTTTGACAGTGGCTGGTAAACATAAGCGGCCGGGAGGGCAATTTTCTCCGGATAAGCCGCCGCCAGGGTCTTTGGCGTCACTTCGGCGAACAAAAGCAGTATCAGCGTCAACAGGCCGGCCGCAATTGCAATACCGGCCTCGCCATATAGCCGATAACCGATGTAAGTCGCTAGCTGGGTAATCAGGATGTTGATGAAGTTATTGCCTAACAATATCAGGGTAATCAGCTTGTCAGGTCGTTTTAATAACGCCACGGCACGCACGGCGCCACCATGTTTTTTGTCAGCAAGGTGTTTGAGCCGATAGCGATTCAGGCTCATCAACCCGGTTTCCGAGCTCGAAAAGAAGGCCGACAACAGGATCAGCGCAACGAAAGCGATGAACAGCCAGTATAAGGGGATATCGTTCAACTGAGTTGGCGCACGATATTAAAGGATGAATTCAAGTACCAGCTTGCTACCAAAAAAAGCAAGCATCAGGAAGGCGAATGCCGACAGGGTCCAGTTGATCGCGATTTTGCCGCGCCAGCCATACTTATAACGACCAAACAGCAGAACACCGAGGATGATCCAGCCGATGATGGATAACACGGTCTTGTGGACCAGGTGCTGCGCAAATATATCTTCCAGATAGATGAAGCCACTCAACAGCGATGCACTGAGGCAGATGAAGCCGAAGCTGAGAAATTGAAACAGCAAGGTCTCCATATCATGCAGCGGTGGCAGGAAGCGAATGAAGCCGCCCGGGTGATGTTGTCTGATCGAGCGATCCTGGTAGGCGAGCAGGCCGGCCTGGCATGCCCCCAGCGTAATCAGGCTATAAGCGATTACCGATATCATTATGTGCCCCTGCACGGCATTGTTAGTGATACTGATCAAATGATCCGAGATATGCAGACTGGCGATGACAGAGGCGATGCCGCTAATCGGGAAAACTACGATACCGAGACTTTCGATACGGCGATAAATGCTACTCAATAAAATCTGGATGGAGATCAGCCAGGCGATCAACGAGAAAGCAGCGAAGAAACCCAGGTTGAGCCCCTGTGGCTGGATAATCAGGGCATTGAGTGCCGCCGCCTGCAGAAGCATTGCGACAATCGCTGGCGCCAGGGCAACCCAGCGTTGACGCTGTGCTGTACCAAGCTGTTTGAAAATCAAAAATGCAGACAAGCAGTAGAGTAGGGCAGCGAGCGTGCTTGCGGTGTTGGGTAACATTATTTTCGATCAGTGGCTCAGGCGACAAAGTGTAACTGAAAATCGATACTATCGCACTACCGGTAAGCACCGAAATCAAGAGCTGTGGTCGACATGAAAATTGTGAACCAGCACGGATTTATGGCGCTCATGCTGTACTATAGTTGCCTTGTACGCAATCCCATATATTCCTGGCTTCCTCTGCTCAGGATAAATAATTGCGCTAATCCAGTTCCCGTTTGTTATAAAATGGCGCGGGACTGAATGTTTCCTTTTATCGTTACCCGGGAAATCGATTTAAGTATATGCAAATAAAAATACTGGGGTGGGCAGGCGGAATAGGTGCCAATCTGCGCACCACCTCTTTCCTTATTGATGAAGACTTGCTAATTGACGCCGGTACCGGGCTGGGCGATCTGCCACTCAACCAGATGACCGGTATCCGGCACATATTTCTGACGCATTCGCATATGGATCATGTCGTGGGCCTGCCTTTGCTTGCCGACACTATGTTTGGCGTGCATGACGAACCCGTCATCGTATATGCGCAGGAAGAAACCATCGAGGCGCTCAAGGCGCATATTTTCAACTGGGTTATCTGGCCCGATTTTTCGGAACTGCCGAACCGGGAAAACCCGTCGATTCGTTTCGAGATCATGAATCCAGGTGACAAGGTGAACATCAGAGCGCGCGAAATCGAAATGATCCAGGTCAACCATACCGTGCCCGGCGTCGGCTATTGCCTGTCTACTCAGCGCGCAAACGTGGTCTTTAGTGGAGATACCACCACCAACGACACGCTGTGGAACGTGCTCGATGATTATGAAAATATCGATGTGTTGTTCGTCGAGGCCGCTTTCTCAAACAATGATATCGAAATCAGCAAGATTTCCAAACACTATTGTCCACAGTTGCTGGGCGAAGATATCTTGAAAATGAAACACCGTCCTGACGTCTGGTTGACACATTTTAAACCGGGCGATGAAGCATTGATTTATCAGGAATGTGTCGATGCGATGCCCGATTTCCAGGTACACCAGCTGAAGGGCGGCGAAGTATTCAAATTCTGAGGTTCTTTCGACAGAACACGCTGTTATAATTACGTTTTTGCGCCGTAACGGGACTACCCGATGTTTGAGAATCTGACTGATCGCTTGTCCAGAACACTGCAGAATCTGCGGGGCCAGGGGCGTTTAAGCGAAAACAATATTCGCGAAAGCCTGCGCGAAGTGCGTATGGCCCTGCTCGAGGCCGACGTTGCCTTACCGGTAGTAAAGGATTTTATCGAGGCGGTACGCGTAAAGGCCATGGGCCAGGAAGTTATTTCCAGCCTTTCACCCGGTCAGGCATTGATCAAGATCGTCAATGATGAGCTGGTCTCGATCATGGGCGAAGCGCACGATAGCCTCGATCTCAAACGCAAACCCCCGGTGGTCGTGTTGATGGCAGGATTGCAGGGTGCTGGTAAGACCACTACCGTGGCTAAACTCGCGCGCCGCCTGTTAGAGGTTGAGAAAAAGTCGGTTATGGTTGCCAGCGCCGACGTTTATCGTCCCGCTGCGATCGAACAGTTGAAAACCCTCGCGGCTGAAGTAGGGGCTGATTTTCACCCCAGCGATAACCAGCAAAAGCCCGTTGCCATCGCCCGCGATGCAGTTTCGGCGGCCGTCAGGGCAGGCGCCGACGTACTCATTCTTGATACCGCGGGACGACTGGCTATCGATCAGCAGATGATGGATGAGATTCGCGCTATTCATGATGCGGTGGATCCGGCTGAAACCCTGTTTGTCGTCGATAGCATGACCGGTCAGGATGCTGCCACCACCGCAAAGGCCTTTAACGATGCACTGCCGTTGAGCGGAGTTGTGCTGACCAAGACTGATGGTGACGCGCGTGGTGGTGCGGCTTTATCAGTCAGGCATGTCACCGGCAAGCCGATCAAGTTTATTGGCTCCGGGGAGAAAACCGATGCGCTGGAAGCTTTCCATCCCGATCGCATTGCGTCGCGCATCCTGGGTATGGGGGATATCCTGTCGCTGGTCGAGCAGGCCCAGGAAAAGGTCGATCACGAAAAAGCAGAAAAGCTCGCCCGCAAGGTCAAGCGGGGCAAAGGTTTCGATCTGGAAGACCTGCGTGATCAGTTTACCCAGATGGAAAATATGGGTGGGCTGGGCAGTCTGATCGATAAATTGCCGGGAATGGGTACCGGGGTCGCGCAAGCAATGCAGAATCCGGCACATACCCGACAAATGAAAAGCATGGTGGCGATCATCGATTCCATGACTCCACTGGAAAGACGTAAGCCTGAAGTCATCAATGGTTCGCGTAAGCGCCGGGTTGCGCAGGGTTCGGGGACCCAGATCCAGGATGTTAACCGCCTGCTCAAGCAGCATAAACAAATGCAACGCATGATGAAGAAAATGGGCAGCAAGGGCGGTATGGCTAACATGATGCGTGGCATGAAAGGCAAGCTTCCTCCCGGAATGTCCTTTTAAAGTCACTCTTTATCAACCATGGCCGGGCCAGCATCGTGCGCGGACGATCAGCTGTTATCTACCCCCGCAACCCCGGCCTGGGCTCCTGGCTTGGCCGTGACTCCTGAAAGCCGGATCGCAGCATCCCTGCAATCGAGTGCGCGTCACTTACACGCTGTGGTTACAAAAACGCGCCTTTGATAGACATTTCTTGGATTTTCCACGTAAAAACAGGGCTTGCGGACTTCACAGACGGGTTTATTTAGGTACAATATGCGGCCTTCTGACCACCGGGTCAGCGGCATAGTGTTGTCTGATGACAGATGATGGATGCCAGGGTAGTTGTTTGGATCGATCAATTGGGTCGATTTATACTGGAGAATTTTTATGGTTTCAATTCGATTGGCACGCGGCGGAGCTAAAAAACGCCCGTTTTACCATGTAGTGGTAAGCGACAGCCGTAGCCCGAGAGATGGCCGCTATATCGAGCGCGTCGGTTTCTTCAATCCCCAGGCTCGTGGCCAGGAAGAAGAATTGCGTCTCGATGACACACGTATCGATTACTGGATTTCCAAGGGAGCGAAACCCAGCGAGCGTGTTGCCAGCCTGATTAAGGGAGCGCGCAAAACTGCGGCTTAAGCGAAGATGGACCAGCACGAGGATGAATTGATTTGTGTTGGGCATATTCTGGGTTCGCAGGGAGTTAAAGGTTGGGTCAGGATTTTTTCTAATACCAGCCCACGCGAGAATATAGTGAAATACAGTCCCTGGTTTATTGAACAGGGCGGCGTCCTCAAGTTAACCAGGGTGCAAGGGCGGTTGCAGGGCAAAAACGTGGTGGCCATGCTGGAAGGGGTCGAGGATCGTAACCAGGCCGATGAACTGACCGGTTGCCAGATTTTTATAAACCCGGAGCAGTTACCCAGACTGGAAGCGGGTGAGTACTACTGGTCTGACCTGATTGGACTGGCTGTCGAAACCCTGCAGGGTGAATCGCTCGGGGAAATTGCCTCGATGATGGAAACCGGGGCTGACGATGTCATGGTATTGAAAGGTGAACGCGAGCGTTTAATACCATTTGTAATCGATGAGATCGTCAGGGAGGTGGACCTGGACAGCCGGCGACTGGTGGTTGACTGGTCACCCGACTACTGAGATGCGAATCGATGTAATCACGCTGTTTCCCGAACTGGTTGAACAGGTGACAGGTTGCGGGGTTGTGGGTCGCGCTGCGGAGCAAGGATTGCTTGAGCTGCATTGCTGGAATCCTCGCGACTATACCCGGGACAAGCATCGTACGGTCGATGATCGTCCTTACGGTGGCGGACCTGGAATGTTAATGAAGGTGCAGCCATTGCATGATGCAATAACTGCGGTAAGAGAACATAATGGCGCTGCACGCCTGGTGTATCTCAGTCCGCAGGGAAAACTGCTCACCCAGGAAAAGCTGGCGCAGCAGGTTGAACAGGGATCGGTTATTTTTTTATGCGGTCGTTACGAAGGTATCGACGAACGTCTGATTCAGCGGGAAGTGGACGAAGAATGGTCCATTGGTGACTATGTCATTAGTGGCGGCGAGCTGGCAGCGATGGTTTGTATCGATGCGATGACCCGTCTGATTCCGGGAGCGCTTGGCCATGAAGATTCAGCGCAACAGGATTCATTTAGTGACGGCTTGCTGGACTGCCCTCACTACACGCGGCCCGAGGAGTATCTCGGTGATCGCGTACCGGAGGTGTTGATGAATGGTAATCACCGTGAAATCGATACCTGGCGTCAGCAGCAGGCGCTGGGGCGCACCTGGCAACGGCGGCCGGATCTGCTCGAGAATATTGAGCTGAGTGCAGGGCAGCAGGCCTTGCTGGATAAATTTATTGCCGAGTTAGAGCAAGCTCGGAAGCGGTGAGTAACACCGTTTTGAAAGTGATTTTTTGAGGAATTGACATGAGCAACATAATTGCACAACTTGAAGCGGAAGGAATGAAATCCGATATTCCTGCATTTTCTCCAGGAGACACCGTGGTAGTGCAGGTAAGGGTTAAAGAAGGAACACGTGAACGTTTGCAGGCCTACGAAGGGGTGGTGATCGCGAAGCGTAACCGGGGTATTAATTCAGCCTTTACAGTACGCAAGATATCTCATGGCGAAGGTGTGGAGCGTGTGTTCCAGACGCACAGCCCGCTGATTGCCGAGATCAAGATCAAACGTCGTGGCAATGTACGCCGTGCCAAGTTGTATTACCTGCGTGGACGCACCGGAAAAGCGGCGCGTATCCGGGAAAAGCTATAAGCGATTGCCTGGCGGAAATGCTATATCGAAAAGCGTGTATGCTAAGGCTGCACGCTTTTTTTTTGAGGCAGGCTGGGAAGTGATTAAAAGCATTAAGGTTTTACTAATAATAGCGGCTGGCATAGGGATGGCATTCCCGGTAATCGCTGACGAGCGGCTCGACCTGCTGAAGAATATTTCAGCTGCGGGAGCGCCAGAGCTGACGATGAAGATGCTCGATCAGGCGCAACCAAAGGTTGATGAAGATCTATATGAATGGATACTCTGGGAACAGGAGCGACTCGCTATACTGGCGCACTGGAAACAGTGGGATCAACTGCTGATCCGAATCGAGGGTTTACCTGACGATATTCCGCAGCAATTCAAACAGCAGGCTGCGACTTACCAGGCCAGGGCCTTCCTTGAACTCGGCCAAACTGTAACGGCGCGACAAATTCTACGCCAGCAGCTCTGGCAGGCTGTCGCCAGTGAAGCGTCGAACTACGAAACCTGGCGCCGACAAATTATTGAATCCTATATCGAAGATGGCCGCGTCGAGGATGCGCGAGTGGCAATGCTGCGCTTCGATCAGGATTTCGATAGTACTGATCTGGCCTGGTTACTGCTGCGTGCACGGGTTCTTGTTGAATCCGGCAGGTATGAACAGGCGGTGCTGATCTTACGTGATCAAAAAGCCTGGCAAGCACGGCTGATCAGTCTGTTAGCCAGTTTCAAGTTGAAGCAGATCGATAAAGGTGAACTCTGGGCACAGGTAAAAAAGCGCAGTGAAAACGAAGCGGTGGGAGCCGAAGAGCGCGCCAGTTTATGGGCACTGGGATATTTCGCTGCGCAGCAAATGTCGGCGGTGGATCGGGTCGTTGCGCTGGAAGCATTGTTCCGCTTCGAGGTCGAGTCGCCGCTGCAATTATTTCAGTTACCCGTTGATTTGCTGTGGCAGGCATATCTCGAGTATGCCGAACTGGTCGGCAATCGATCGGAGCTGTTGCTCGGGGCAGATGAAAAATGGCTGGAGCTGGCAGACAAGACCAGCAAGGATACCCCGGTCAAGTCTCGATCCCTGTACGCGATGCTGATGTTGAAGTCTGTCGATAGCGAAGTCGCAAATCGCGCGGCCGCGGGATACATGGGGACTTTTGCCGAGATCGATGAAGCCGATCGTCACCTGCTGCAAAACCTGTTTAATCATAGCAGTACCTTTTCCAGTGCACGTGATATCCCCCCGGGAATAAGGTATCAGTTAGTTGACCTGGCATTAAAGTCGGCCGACATTGAAGAGGCCACGCGTCTGATGTCGGGTCTGAACACGGTACCAGCAGGAACCAGTCGGTTTGACTGGCAGTTGCGCCAGTCCCGCGTGTTGATCCTGGGCGGTCGTTACGAGGAAGGAAACCAGGTGTTGCAGAGCCTGATCGGTGAATATCGTGAAGCGACACCGGAATCTACCGATCGGATACTGCAGGTATTGTTCGATTTACAGACCGTTAACCTGTATGCCGAATCAGTTTCTCATTTTAACCAGTTATTGCTGCTGGAACTCGAGCCCAAGCAGCGGCGTGAAATTCTGTACTGGATAGCAGACTCATACCGCGGTATGGAGAAATTTGAGCAAGCGGCGTTACTCTACCTGCAGTCCGCGATGTTGCCGTCACCAGATTCGATGGACCCCTGGGCCCAGACCGCCCGGTTTAATGCCGCAGAGAGCCTGCAGGCATCCGGGCTGATCGATGATTCACGCCGCATATACGAGGAGTTACTCAATATCACGGAAGATGCGGCCCGACGCTCGGTGTTAAATCACAAGGTACAGCAATTATGGTTAAACCAGGGTGTTCAGTAGCCCGGAAGCCCACATCCTGGTTGTTAAAATCTACTGCAATATGCTTGAAAACTCATCCGGGTAACCGCATATAACGCCGCTAAACCACCTTTCTTAACGGAGAGAATTAAGACATGACAACTGCCGCCAATACCGAAACCCGGGGCTTTGAGACCGAAGTAAACCAGTTACTGGATTTAATGATCCACTCGCTATATTCGAATAAGGAAATTTTCCTGCGTGAGTTGATTTCCAATGCCTCCGATGCCTGTGACCGCCTGCGTTTCAGTGCGATCTCCGATGCCAGTCTTTACGAGGAAGATATCGAGCTTAAGATCAAGGTCAGTTATGACGAGGATCAGCGTACAATAACGATTAGCGACAATGGCATCGGTATGACCCGTGAAGAAGTAATCGATCACATCGGCACCATTGCAAAATCAGGAACTCGTACATTTCTCGATTCGATAACCGGCGATGACAAAAAGGATGCCAAGCTTATCGGTCAGTTCGGCGTCGGCTTTTACTCGTCGTTCATAGTCGCCGAAGAGGTCACCCTGCGCACGCGTAAGGCAGGCGAGCCTGCCGACCAGGGAGTCGAGTGGGTATCAAAGGGCAAGGGCGAGTATAACATCGCTTCCGTAGACAAGAGCGATCGTGGCACCGAGATAACCCTGCATTTACGTGAAGGTGAAGATGAATTTCTAAACGACTGGAAATTGCGTTCGATTATAACTTCCTACTCCGATCATATCGATTTCCCGGTAGTCATGGACAAAAAGGTGGAGCCCGATGCGGAAGCAGAAAACGGTGAAACCTTAATTGAAGAGGAAACCGTCAACCAGGCGTCCGCATTGTGGACTCGCGCCAGATCTGAAATCAAGGACGACGAGTACAGGGAATTCTACAAGCATGTCGCACACGATTTCGAAGATCCAATCGACTGGAGTCATAATCGCGTCGAAGGTACCAATGAATATACTTCGTTACTCTATATCCCGGCCCGTGCTCCCTACGACCTCTACGATCGCGAATCGCACAATGGCATCAAGCTTTACGTGCAACGTGTGTTTATCATGGAAGACGCTGAAAAGTTAATGCCGCGTTACCTGCGTTTCGTGCGGGGAGTGATCGATTCGAATAATTTACCGCTTAATGTCTCGCGCGAAATTCTGCAGGGCAGCAAGGTTATCGACAGTATACGTAGCGGCTCGGTCAAAAAGGTACTGAGCATGCTAGAGAAAATCGCCAAGAATGATCCTGAGAAATATCAGAAGTTCTGGCGAGAGTTCGGCAAGGTGATCAAAGAAGGACCGGCGGAAGATTTCGCCAATCGCGAAAAAATTGGCAAATTGCTGCGCTTTGCCACGACGCATAGCGGAGACGAGGAACAAAACGTTTCGCTGGAGGACTACATCGGACGTATGCAGGAAGGTCAGGACAAGATTTATTATATCGCTGCCGATTCCCACTCAGCTGCCAAAAACAGCCCGCACCTGGAAATATTCCGTAAGAAGGGAATCGAGGTTTTACTGCTTTCAGATCGCGTAGACGAATGGCTTACATCGCACTTGATGGAATTTGAAGGCAAGAAGCTGCAATCGGTTGCTAAAGGTGAACTTGATCTGGGGGCGGATGAAGAATCCGAGAAAGAGCTGGAAGAAAAAGCCAAATCGGCGGAAAAACTTCTCAAACGCATGAAAAAGGCTCTGCAGGATAAGGTTGAGGATGTCCGCGTGACCAATCGACTGACTGATTCGCCAGCCTGTATCGTGTTGAACGAACAGGACATGGCGATGCATATGCAGCGATTGTTGAAGGAAGCCGGACACGATTTGCCGAGTTCGAAGCCAATTCTTGAAATTAACCCGGATCATCCTATAGTTAAGAAGCTTGATGCGGAGAAATCGAAGACCAAGTTTGCGGACTGGTCCGATATATTGTTTGATCAGGCACTGCTGGCGGAAGGCGGTCAACTGGATGATCCAGCTGGCTTTGTCGCGAAGCTAAACCAAATGTTGGTGACCATTGCCAGATAAGACAACGATACGAAAATTTATCCGCCACCCAGCGGATGTGCCGATACAGGTCACACTGGACTGGGTGGAAGATGAAAACGATGAAACTGTAGACCAGACCATAACCAATGTAAGCCTGGGTGGCCTCGCGTTTATGTCGCGAACGCCACTCGAGGTTTTACAGCGGGTCAGGGTCTGTATTCCTCTTCTGCAGCAGGAAAACCATCTGGTAGGGAATGTCGTATGGTGTGAAAAAACCGGCAGCGGTTACGAAGTAGGCATCGAATTTGAAAAATCCAGGGACGTCTTTCGTTTGCGCATGATTGAACAGATCTGCCATATCGAACACTATCGCAAGGAAGTCGAAAAGCTGGAAGGTCGCGCGCTCACCTCCCAGGAAGCTGCAGGGGAGTGGATCTCGAAGTACGCCGGCGATTTTCCGGCGCTTTAATCGGGACGTGGGCAAAAAGCCGTCAGTCGCCATCATTGGCGCCGGTTTGGCAGGTCTCACCTGTGCAACCGCGTTAAAGGGCCTGGTCGAAAACGTAAAAATTTTTGAAAAGAGCATTTTCCCCGGCGGACGAATCAATCGTTTCCGCGCTGGAGAGTACGAGTTCAACAATGGCGCGCAGTATTTCACGGTAAACAATCCCCTGTTCTGGAATATCGTCTCTGCCTGGCAAACCGAAGGCTTCGTGCGGCCCTGGGATGGCTGGATCGTCGAGTTACAAAAAGGCCAGATCATTAACAGTGATATGGCGACACAAAGATTTGTCGGTGTACCACGCATGCAGACGATTGCCGAACACCTGGCGCAACATTGCGAACTGGTTACCTCGGCCAACATATCCGAACTGGAGCGTCAGGATGACGGTGGGTGGCGGCTTTTTAACGATCGCGGCGACTACCAGGGCGCCTATGATATCGTCATCATCGCCACTTCGGCGCATCAGGTATCTGACCTGTGCCGCTCGATTACAAGCATTTGCGATGCTGCCGAGAATGTCGACATGACCGTATGCTGGAGTGGTATGTTTGCCTTTGAGCAAGCGCTCGACATTCCCTACGATGCGGCTTTCGTACTGGATTCACCATTGTCATGGATTTCTCGCTATCAATTCACCGACGCCACTAACGATGCTGATTGCTGGGTATTGCACGCGTCACCCGAATGGTCGCAACAATATGCGGCCAGTTTCCGCGGACGAGTTATGCACGCCTTGCTTGATGCCTTCTGGGAGGCAACCGATTTGAAAGTGCACAAACCTGTGTCTGCCGCGGTACATTGCTGGAAACATGCGCTACCGATTAATCCGATCAATGAGGATTCCCTGTTTGACGAGTCACAGGCGATTGGCGCCTGTGGCGACTGGTGCACCGCGCCGCGTATCGAAGGCGCCGTGCTAAGCGGTTTTTCGATGGCTGACCGAACAATGAAATACATCCACAAGCACTATGCCTGACAGGAAGACTCGACTGGCGGAGACCTGATGAACAGCGACGACAAGAAGGTTCGCCTGGACAAGTGGTTATGGGCGGCGCGATTTTTCAAAACCAGGGCACTCGCTGGCGAAGCCGTTACCGGCGGCAAGGTGCACCTGGCGGGGCAACGAGTAAAACCGTCGCGCAGCGTCAAACTCGGGGATTGCTTTGAAGTTCAGCGCGGTTATGAACGCTACGAAGTAATTGTGACTGATCTCAGCGAACGCCGTGGGTCGGCTGGCGCTGCACAGGCCCTGTATCGAGAGACTGAAACCAGTATCGAGAAGCGTGGTAGTGAAGCGGAAAAACGTAAGTTGGCGATGATGCAACGCCCGCATTCCGCATCGCGTCCAGACAAGAAGCAACGCCGACAGATACGCCAGTTTAATGGTAAATCGTGAATCGGGTATTCGTTTATGGCACCTTGAAACGGGGTCAGCGAAACTACCATTTTCTGCATGACGCGGAATTTGTTGGTGAATTTGTCACGCAACGTGTTTATTCGATGTACGAATTTGAAGATTATCCGGCAGTATGCCTGGATGGTGATCATGCGATCGAAGGCGAAGTTTTCCACGTTACTGATCACCAGTTCAGGATGCTGGATGACCTCGAGTGGTACCCGCAGTTTTATCAGCGTATCGAAATTTCCACCACTTACGGTGACGCCTGGATGTACATCGTCAAGGCCAAACTGTGCCACGGAAAAAAACAAATCACCGGTATCTGGCGCTAATCAGCCAGGTTCAGAAAATTGGCGCGGCGACCGCAGGTTCAATGGGGGTTGGCTCTGATCAATGACAGGATGCTGCTGCGAACTTCGGTGCTCAGCAGGTTGCGCAGGTTCAGGCTGGCATAGTTGAACCCTTGCTTGAATTCGAGCTGTAGTTGATCGTTCTTAACCAGGTATTTGTTTTTCAACGCGTTATTGATGAAGTCTCCAAATAACAGGCGGTCGAAAAAGTCGGGGGAATTGATGCCGTAAATCATTGAGATTTTTTGCGCCAGTAAATGACAGCGATGCTCGAGTTCTGCTTCCTCTAGTGGCGCTGCTGATGTCTGCCACAACACGATAAAGGTCATGTAGTAGCGTTCGAGAATCGGTTGGACTATGTGCGCCAGCCTGATCAACTGCATGAACCGTCGGCTGTTCCGCTGGGGACGGCGTAAATCATTTTCGATTCGCTCGAGCAGGGATTCGTCAACCAGGCAGGTGATGCATTGATCGACAATATCCGGCAACTCCGAATCCTGCCACTCGAGTTGTAGCTCGGACTTCAAAAAAGGGTATAGAAGCCCGATTTTGCGTTTAATGCTCGCCTGTGACACGCGTTTTACATTGGAGAAGCAGCAGGCTATCAATGCCGGAATAACCAGGCTATGCAGGCTGTTGTTACGGTAGTAGCCGACCAGCGCCGAGTCTTCGGGTTTAAGATAGACAATATCCCCCAGTTCATGTTGGCGAATATGGATGATCTTTTGCTCGGCGATGCCCCTGATCTGTTTTTCACTCACCTTGCCTTCGATGCGAATCGATGCCAGGCAGGGGGCCCCACGAATGATTCGATGGTGCAGTTCCGCCTGGCTCACCAGTTCTTCGATTTCGATGCTTTGCCGTGGTGTCGCAAGTAGTATGGTGGCAATCGAATTGACCGGGTTAATCACACAGGCGCGGTTAATACCGTGCATTATCTCGCTGGCCAGCTTTTGCAGGCTAGCTCGATACCAGTCGGGTCGTTTACTGATTTCAGCAGCGCGACTCGCCCAGTCGCTGCAGTGTTGCTCCAGTAATCCATTCAGCTCGATAGGCTCACCAAAACTGACAGTAACCTTACCGAAGTGCCCTTTAAGCCTGAAGATTGCACTCAGAACTCCGAGGGTAGACTCTCTTTTCTTGTTGCCGCCGTAAAGCTCGCCAATGTAAGACTTGCCTTCAATCAGCTTTTCGTAGCCGATGTAAATCGGCACGAAGGCCATGGGGCGCGCCTGGCTTTTTATATATGCATCGACGGTCATGCCCAGCATGCCGAACTTGGGTTTAAGCATTCTGCCGCTGCGGCTGCGGCCACCCTCGATGAAATACTCCAGTGGTACCCCGAGCTTTACGAGTTGATATACGTAGGCGCGTATTACAGCATTGTAGAGTGGGTTGCCCTTGAAACTGCGGCGGATGAAAAAAGCACCCCCACCACGCAGTATGCGGCCGATGAAGGGAATGTCGAGATTGTTGCCTGCCGCGATATAGGGCAGCGCGAGATTTTCGTTGTAAATGACGTAGGACAGCAACAGGTAATCAACGTGACTGCGGTGACAGGGTACGTATACCAGCTGATGAGTGAGGGCCGCTTTTCGAATACGATTTGCATTGTAGATCTCGATGCCGCTATAAAACCTGCGCCAGAAGGCACGCAGCAAGCGCAGCATTACCTCGATGGTCAGTTGGGTGCAGTCGGCGAATATTTCACGGCAATATCGATGTGCCCTGCTGTAATCGCGCCGCGTGCTGTCGACTTCCTCTGCTATCAGTTCCTGTACACTCGGGTCTTCGATAACCTGTGCAGAAAGCAGTTTGTGGCTGGTGATTTGTGGTCCGAAGGTGGCTTCGCGTTGTTGACGCAGGGTGGTAACCAGCAATTCCTGTAAGTTCTGTGCGTCATTGCGTTGATCGGTAACGATATCGCGCATGTTTAATGTCGGTGAAAAAATCAGCCGGGTGTTACGGCCGTGAATTAAAATGGTAAAAAACTTGCGCGTGCGTCCGGCGAAAGCCCAGGTATCGGCGAACAACGCCTGAAACCAGTGTTTATGCCGGGCTAGTGGGCGACCCCAAAATACTGACACCGGCACGATCTGCAATTCAAGCTTATCGTTACCGGCAAAGGACCTGCATCAAATCGGTTAGCATGACCGAGTGCTTGCGGCGACCTTTTATCCAGTCACCCAATGGGCTGCGAGACGCAATACTATAGATCGAATGATATTGCCTGCTGGTCTCGATGGGTATCTTTGCAAGTGGGTCGGGAAGATCGTAGTGAGCGGTAATTTTGCTCAGTACCAGCAAATCGCTGAGTCCACGATCGGCGAGAACATATAATACCGGTTGCGCCGGATCTATGTCCGGACGTGGATCGTCTTCGGGTAAAACCTCTACCCTGATCCAGAGAAACAATATCCAGCGAAGAAATCGATTAAACTGTTTTTTCAACGGGAACCTGCGGACTAACTGCTAGTCACAGAATGATAACCCCTCGGAGTCGATCTAATGAAAAAAATCAGGCTGGAATTTGAAAATTCTAACGGTGAGATGCTGGCAGGGCTACTGGAGTTGCCCGAACGCGTAGATAAAATTTCCAGTTTCGCCCTGTTTGCGCATTGTTTTACCTGTGGCAAGGATATTGCCGCGGCTTCACGCATCAGTCGTGCCCTGGCGGCGAAGGGTATCGCGGTACTACGTTTTGACTTTACCGGTTTGGGTAATAGTGATGGTGATTTTGCCAATACCAATTTCTCGTCGAATATCGAGGATCTGGTGCAGGCCGCAAAAGCCCTCGAGGCACAATACCAGGCACCGCAGATTCTGATTGGGCATAGTCTCGGTGGTGCTGCAGTGCTGGGTGCCACGGCAAAACTGGACTCGATAAAAGCGGTGGTGACCATCGGCGCGCCGGCAACCGCACAACATGTGGCGCATCTGTTCAAGGAAAAATCGGCGCAGATCCAGGCGCAGGGAGAGGCGGTAGTTGCCCTGGGCGTACGAGAGTTTTCAATCAAAAGACAGTTTCTCGATGACATTGATCAATATTCGTCGACCGAAAAAATTCGCGACTTGCGCGCCGCTCTACTCGTATTCCATTCTCCTTTAGATACGATAGTTCCGATCGATGAAGCCGGCAGAATTTTCCAGGCGGCACGGCATCCCAAGAGCTTTATCTCGCTCGACAAGGCCGACCACTTGCTGAGCAAGGCGGTAGATGCGGAGTATGTCGCAACCACTATTGCCTCCTGGGCGAGCCGCTACCTCGATCTCGAACAGGACGATGCTGCCTCTGATAGCCTCGACCTGGCCGATGGTGAGGTGATGATAAGTGAACTCGATCATAAATTTCTGCGCGGCATGTACAGCAACAGTCATTTTTTGCGCGCTGACGAACCGGTTAAATACGGTGGTGAGGATTTGGGTCCGTCACCCTACGACCTGTTGTTAATGTCGCTGGGCGCCTGTACCTCGATGACCTTGCGCATGTATGCCAAGCGTAAAAAATTACCGCTCGAAGATGTGAGCATAAGACTGCTTCATGAACGCGTTCACGCCGAAGACTGCATCGAATGTGAAGCCAGGATCGAGCGCATTACCCGGCGCATATCACTGGTGGGCGATCTGAACGACGAACAACGCCGTAAATTGCTTGAAATCGCGGATAAGTGTCCGGTGCATCGAACCCTGGAAAGCGATCCGAAAATTGTTACCGAGCTGGTCGAGTAGTGTCTTAAAACTCTCGCGCCAGGCGCAGGCCAAAAGTGATATCAGGTGCCGATTCAACCTTGATATCCTCGGAGAAAAACAGATCGAGACGATGATTGTCGAACAGCTTGAGGAAGCCGAGACCGAGCTGGATTTGCAGCGAGTCGCCGAATGCCGTCAAATCGCTGTCGTCGATAACCTGTGAATGCCAGTCCAATTGTACCGTTCCAGCGATTCCGTCATTGAAGAAATACTGGGTTCCCAGTTGCGCAACCCAGATTTCATCGACGAGCAGCCCTTGCAGATTACCGTCGTCGCCGGGGAAACTCACTCCGAGCAGGCCATAGATTGACAGCTCGGCATTGATTAGCGTTTCGTGGGTCAACCAGGTCGCGTAATCGATGGCTTCATTGCCGCTGTAATCGGACTCCGAGCCGGTGGGTAGCTCGATACCGACGAAATACCGGGTTCCCTCCGTCAGCTGGTAACCAAGTGCCAGGCTGATGTCGGCGAGACCGCTGCTGGATTTATCCTGCGAATACTCGACCTTGCCATCACGGATGTATTCCACGTTAATGTCATTTTTCGGGAAGTCTTTGCGATCGCCATCCGGCAAACCGAACAAATCATGAAAGCTATCTATGGCGCCGTCGAGTTCGCCACCGCGGTTGGCGATGAAAGGTACGTTCACCTGGCCGAGCCAGTTATCCCTGCGGTATCTAAACCCCAGTTCGTAGCGATAATTTTCGACATCGAGAGCCAGGTATTCGTCTCCCGCGTTTTCCAGCTGGCTGGTATTGGTTACATATACACTATGGTCGATGCGCCAACCATTGCTGCTGCCAAACGGTGTATAAGCAGGTATATAGATGGGTTGCAGTACTGGATTGAGGTCGCGCGTAGCCAGACCCGCGGCAGTGTTCGCGGCATGGCTGCTGGTAAAAGCCAGCATGCCGGTAAGCAATGCGATTGCGCTAGTCTGTTTCATAGTCACCGTGTTCACGCGTGGCGAGAAACTCGATTTCAGGCCAGCGCTCCTGCGTCATCGTCAGGTTGACCCGCGAAGGGGCGATATAAGCAAGGTCGCCGGCGTGGTCCAGGGCGAGATTGCTGCGCAGTTTTACCTTGAATTCCTCGAGTTTTTTGTTGTCGCTGCTGGAGACCCAGCGCGCCGTATTAACGTTGACCGCTTCAAACTGGCAGTCGACACCATATTCATCCTTGAGCCGGTGAGCAACCACGTCGAACTGCAAAATACCGACTGCACCAAGGATCAGGTCATTGTTGGCAAGCGGCCGGAATAGCTGGGTTGCACCTTCCTCGCATAACTGGGTCAGACCTTTTAACAAGGCCTTCATCTTGAGCGGGTCTTTCAGTTGCGCGCGTCTGAACAGTTCCGGAGCAAAATTGGGTATCCCGGTAAATGCAAGTTGTTCCCCCTGGCTGAAGCTGTCGCCGATGAAACCGGCATAACTTAATTGCAGTTCGAAATTGAAGCTTGAATTCTTTGGAATACCTATTTTTATACCTGCATAACTAGTACTGATATCAACAGATTCAAATCCATCCCTTAAATTTTCAATTTTTATAGAGCCATAATCCGCATCGATCTTTACGGTTTTGGCAATAGTTCCAAGTTTAGCGCTAAGATAATCGCCATTGCCAATAACCGAGGAGGCTTCATCTATTGTTAAACTTCCATAATCACAGTTATAAGTCAGGTCATTAATTTTTTCAAATATCGACGTAGTATAATCTGCATTTAACTTAACATTACCAGCCTCTTCAATGGTAAATTTAGAATAATCGGCATTGATCGAACCGCCTTTCATATATCCTACAGTAGAATTATTGGTATAGTCGATATTTATTTTATTATTAATACTATGCAATTCTCCAATGATTATTTTGCCATAATCACAATTAATAGATGCATCCCCTTTTAATTCATTTAAAGAAATACTACCGTAATCATTTATTAAATTGGCATTATTGGTAATGGGTACCTTGATCCTGTAATTTATTTCATAATTCACGTTGCTTTTACGCCCCCAATTCCAAGACCAACTTGATTTATTTTTATCTATAATAGTTTTGGCATATACTAAACTCCGGCTGCCTTCAAACTCAATATCTATCCTGTCAAGCTTGTCCAATACTTTTTCTTCGTTATCACCTCTAACGGTTATTTTTACTTCAATAACGATCCTGTTCTCATTCCAAGAAATAACATCAACATTTCCGTATCTGTTATCAACTTTCAAGGTAGCATCCGCATTTACCGAATATTCCTTTTTAATTGATTTGGATTTTTCATGTTTAAATTTTCCTATGTCATTAGCATTGGCAGCTATTGGTATGAATAGCAGGGCTAATATTAAGTTATATAATTGTTTCTTCATCGCTTATTGTTTTAATTTGTTGTATTTCATCTAATTGTTGTAATAATGTTTGTAACACCTCTATGCGTTGTTGATAATTAGATATCATCGCATAAATAATGCGTTTATCTTCATTACTTTTTTCTAATTCGTGGGTTAATAAAGTGTAATTTTCTTCTAATGTATCCAACTGCTCTAAGGCATCATCAATGATCTGTTGATTCTCATCGGTGCGTTTCAAATTGATATCTTCCATTTCTTGTTTAATGGTTGATATGAAAAAGTTCTGCGTTTCTTCCATTTGCGGGGAAACATCGGCCAGCTCTAATCCTTGTTTTGCCGAATATCCTCCAAACCAAATACCTATTAATAATGTAATAGATGCGGCAACGGCAAGCCATGTCCACGTTGTTGGATTCCATTTGATTCTTTTGTCAGATTCATTATTAAGTTTTGATTCAAACCTATTTAAATGACCCAATGACGGTTCTTCTGTATCAAACTGCTCTTTTAGTTCTTTAAATCGTTGTTCTAATTTATCCTTCATAATTCACAACTAATAATTGTCTTAATTTATTTTTTGCTCTCGAGATCATCGTTCTGCTATTCTGGTAACTTATATTCATTATTTCTCCGATCTCTTCATAATCATAACCTTCAATCAAATTCAATGTAATAGCCAGCCTGTAATTGTCTTTTAATCGGTTGATACATTCTAGAATATCATTTGCTTTTAACATCGTATATTCATTATCTTCTTCGTTATTTTCTATTTGATCAGGTATCACATCTAAGGTTACTTGATCGAACTTATGGCTCTTTCTTATTTGTGTAATACTTTTATTGATAACTATTCTTTTAAGCCAGGCTCCAAAAGCCACATCTCCTTTAAAAGTGCCCAATTTGGTAAATGCAACCAGAAACGATTCTTGCATTACATCTTCAGCTTCAAAGCTGTCCTTTAAAATCCTAAATGATGTATTATACATTGCTTTATAATACAATTTATAGATTTCGAATTGAGCACTTCGTTCTCCATTTTTACACCGGTGTAAAAGTTCGGTTATATGTTGATTGTTACTCTGCAATGTTTCGTTTCTGTTAAAAAGACAATGTGGAAATAATTCTGTTACACTTTTTGATAAATAAATTTACAAATTATCAAATTTATTATTTGAGCTTAACAAACTTAATTGGCATAACTATTGAACTTTAGATATTGAAATTATCATGTGCAGATATTAACTATTTGATTACTAATTAATTAAATATAATTCGTTTGTATATGATTTTATTATTAAAAACGTTTAATGTCATATTGACCTAAAAAAACATATGAGTAGTCCAAAATTTTTAAAAATTGACAGTTTGTCACTTCAACATATGCTTGATGAAGATGCGGAATTAATTCCCTTAATGACGCCTGAAGATGAAGAAGAAATTAAAAAAGAAGATGTTCCAGAGGTATTACCAATATTACCTCTTCGCAATACCGTTTTATTCCCCGGAGTAGTAATACCTATTACGGCAGGAAGAGATCAATCGATAAAATTAATAAAGGAAGCTAACAGTGGAAATAAAACCATTGGTGTTGTAGCGCAGAAAAATGAATTGGTAGAAAACCCTGATAAAAAAGATATACATAAGATAGGTACTGTTGCCAGAATTTTACGGGTATTAAAAATGCCCGATGGTAACACTATGGTTGTGATTCAAGGGAAAAAACGTTTTGAAGTTGGCGAGTTTATTCAAACTGAACCTTTTATAAAGGCATCTGCAAAAGAACTGGTAGAAATAATACCTGAGGCAGATGATACAGAATTTCTGGCCATCATCGACTCTATTCGTGACCTGTCTTTAAAGATTATTAAAGAGAACCCAAATTTACCAACCGAAGCAACTTTTGCTATTAAGAATATTCAAAGCAATTCATTTTTGGTGAATTTTGTTTCGTCTAATATGAATTTATCAGTCGATGAAAAACAAGAACTTTTAAATATTAATAGTTTAAAAGAGAGGGCATTGGCTACTTTAAAGAAAATGGATGCTGAATTGCAGCGTCTTGAACTTCGCAATGTGATCCATTCTAAAGTACGAGAAGACATGGATCAGCAGCAACGTGAATACTATCTTCATCAGCAAATGAAGACCATACAGGAAGAATTAGGCGGTGTTTCTTATGATGAAGAATTAGATGAAATGCGCCAACATGCAAAAAAGAAAAAATGGTCAAAAGAAGTTGCTGATACATTTTATAAGGAACTTGGAAGGTTACAACGTATGAACCCGCAAGTAGCGGAATATTCTGTTCAGCGTAATTATCTCGACCTTTTACTCGATCTTCCCTGGAACAAATTCTCTAAAGACAAATTTGACCTAAAAAGAGCCCAAAAAATACTTGACAGGGATCATTTTGGATTAGAAAAAGTAAAGGAACGTATTATTGAACATTTAGCTGTTCTTAAATTAAAAGGTGATATGAAATCACCTATTATTTGTTTATATGGCCCTCCAGGTGTTGGTAAAACATCCTTGGGGAAATCTGTAGCAGAATCCTTAGGTAGAAAATATGTGAGAATGTCTCTAGGAGGATTGCGTGACGAGGCTGAAATCCGTGGACATAGAAAAACTTATATAGGTGCCATGCCCGGAAGAATCATTCAAAGTATCAAAAAAGCGGGTACATCAAACCCTGTTTTTGTACTCGATGAAATTGATAAATTAACGAGTAGCCATAATGGAGATCCTTCTTCCGCTATGCTAGAGGTGCTTGATCCTGAACAAAATACAGCCTTTTACGATAATTATTTAGAGGTAGATTATGATCTTTCAAAAGTACTATTTATCGCTACGGCAAATAGTTTATCAGATATTCCATGGGCATTAAGAGATCGAATGGAAGTGATAGATATCACGGGTTATATTATTGAAGAAAAAATTGAAATAGCCAAACGACATTTATTACCAAAGCAATTAAAAGCACATGGGCTAACTACTAAAAATGTACAAATTAATAAAAAACAGATTGAGAAGATCGTAGAGGGCTATACCCGGGAATCTGGAGTGAGAGGCCTTGATAAAATGATCGCCAAAATTGTTAGGTATGCGGCCAAATCCATTGCCATGGAAGAGGAATATAATGTTAAGATAACCAATGAAGACATTGTTAAAATTCTTGGTGCTGCGAGGTTAGAACGTGATAAATATGAAAATAATGAGGTTGCTGGGGTCGTAACAGGATTAGCCTGGACAAGTGTTGGTGGAGATATATTATTTATTGAGTCGATTCTTTCGAAAGGAAAAGGTAACCTTACCATTACCGGAAATTTGGGTAAGGTCATGAAAGAATCTGCTACAATAGCTATGGAGTTTATAAAGGCTAATGCCGAAGAATTTGGTATTAATATAGATGATCTGGAGAATAAAAATGTGCATATACATGTGCCCGAAGGGGCAACACCAAAAGACGGACCCAGCGCAGGAATAACCATGTTAACATCTTTAGTGTCTGTTTTTACCGGTAGAAAAGTTAAATCGAAATTAGCGATGACAGGTGAAATAACACTGCGTGGAAAGGTATTACCAGTTGGTGGTATAAAAGAAAAAATATTAGCTGCCAAGAGGGCTAATATCAATGAAATTATTCTTTGTAAAGACAACGAGAAAGATATAGATGAAATTAAACCGGCATATTTAAAAGGTCTTACATTCCATTATGTGGACACCATGAAAGACGTCGTTCAAATTGCACTGTTAAAACAAAAGGTGAAATAATAGATTTTTAATCTATAATAAATGAAATAAACCTGCTTTTACCAGCAGGTTTTTCTTTTTGAATACCATAGTTAGTTTTTTTTTACATTTGCCTTAACGTTAATCGTATAGTTTGGAAAGTTTCTTGCTCTTTTTTGAACAAATGCCTTCATGGCAAAAATTAATCTGGATCACCCTTTGTTTATTACTAAGCTGGTTTTTAGAAGGAAATTTTCCTTTGGTAAACTTAAAATATAAAAAATGGCATCATGCAGGTGTTAACCTTATTTTTTTAGCTACCAGCTTAACCATAAATGTTCTTTTTGGAATCGCGACAATAGGCGTCTTTAATTATATAACAATTCATGAAATTGGCTTATTACACCTAACAGAACTACCTATATGGATAGAGTTATTGATCGCTTTGCTATTTTTAGATCTTGTGGCCCAGTATTTAGTTCATTATTTGTTGCACAGGGTTAAATGGATGTGGAAATTTCATATGATCCATCACAGTGATACCAAAGTAGATGCCACTACGGGTACACGCCATCATCCGGGTGATTATATATTGCGTGAAATTTTTGCATTATTTGCTGTTGTAATACTAGGCGCACCAATTGCCTTTTATGTCTTATATAAAATTATAACGATCTTTTTTACCTACGTTACCCATGCAAATATAAATATGCCCATTTGGATAGATAAATTACTTTGTCTGGTATTTATAACTCCCAATATGCATAAATTCCACCATCATTTCGAACGTCCTTGGACAGATACTAATTTCGGTAATATTTTCTCTATATGGGACAGGCTTTTTGGAACCTTTGTCTACGATAATCCTAAAAAAATAATATATGGTTTAGATGTGCTCGATGGGAAGTTAGATGAAGATGTCTTATATCAATTCAAAGTACCCTTTGATAATTCGATAAAAACGGATTACTGAAAAATAATTATATCTTTTTCTTTTTTTCTTTGAGCTCTTCATTTTTATCAGGAAACTCCAGTCCTGTACTGTTATAGGTTGTGCCATAGGTCACAGCAGCGGCATAGACCTGATGTATGGCGCTTAATACTTCATCCTTATGTAATTCCTTTAAAGGATGTATATAAATGGACCATAATATATCATCTGAAATAGCATATCTTACATCCAAAGCAGTGTGGAAATTCGCTTCCATTAATTTAAGCATATCGCCATAATCTAATGTTTTTTGCTTAACGATGGGAGACATAATTCTCATTCTATTATTCTTTTCATCGGTAATACAAACTAAAATTCTTCCCTTTAGCATAAATTGCCAATTTCCGTTATCTCCCCTTATACTGTCAGAAACTACATAAATGATCTTTTCAAGATCACTAGAATTCATATTTTGCCCTTGAGAAGAAAAGCCAGCAAAAGCAATAAATACCATAAGAAGGGTAAACTTTTTCATACTATGATTAATTAGATTATATTCAATTTGATCGGTTGCCGGTAGTAACCTTACCAAATATAACTTATTATTTTGCTTTTTATTTTTACTTTCTATTCTCTATTTAATTAGTATTTTTGACAAATCTTTAATGACAATGCAATTTAAGCACCCTGAAATTCTTTACGCTTTATTTTTGCTGATCATACCTATCCTTATTCATTTATTCCAGCTTAGAAGATTTAAAAAAGTTCCATTTACGAACGTTAAGTTTTTAAAACAAGTGGAACTGCAAACGAGAAAAAGTTCCAGATTAAAAAAATTCCTCATACTTTGTTCAAGATTATTGCTATTTACTGCTTTAATTATGGCTTTTGCACAGCCATTTATAAGTAATGTAAAAGAAAGCGCGACAGTTCATAATTATATTTATCTGGATAATTCTTATAGCATGCAAGCCAAAGGTAAGGACGGTGATTTACTAAAAAGAGCAGCCCAGGACATCATCGAAAATAATGCGCAAACAGATCGTATTTCAATTATAACCAATAATGAAAATTTTGGGAACTTATCAATTAAGGAGCTAAAAAACAATTTATTGTCTATTGATTATCATCCGTTAAAATTGGACCTGACTACTGTTTTGTTAAAAATTAAAAATGGTATCAAAGACGAAAAAACTACCAATAATATTATCTTAATATCTGATTTTCAAACTAATAATATAAATGATAAGATCGCTATAGATAGCTTGAACCAGTACTATTTCGCACAATTAAAACCCTTACAGTTTGATAATTTGAGTATCGACAGTGTTTATCTGGCGACTCAAAATAATGAATCTTTAGGGCTTAAGGTCATTATTAAAAACTATGGTGAAGAAAAGAAAGATATATCTATTTCTTTATTCGACGACCAAATTCTTTCGGGTAAATCCACTATATCAATAAATGAAAATAGCTTTGCGGAAGTAGACTTTAGCATTCCTAATAAAAATGCTTTCAAAGGCACCATTAAAATCGATGATGGTTACTTAGCATTTGATAATGAATTGTTCTTTGTCATTAAAAATCCTGAATTCATTAATATTACTGCAGTGGGAGAAAACAATTCCTTTTTGTCGAAAATATATACTAAGGATGAGTTTAATTTTACGAGTTCAACGATAACAGATTTTGACTATAATTCATTGGGAGATCAACATTTAATTATAATGAATGAGCTTGAAACGATTCCAAATGCTTTCATTAATTCTTTAAAAGCATTCACTGATAATGGAGGAAGTTTAGTGATCATACCTTCCATGAATTCGAAAATAGACATGTATAATAATTTGTTAAGAGAACTTAAAGTTGGAAGTATAAGTGGTATTCTTACTAATCCGTTGGCAATTACCAAAATTAACTTTTCACACCCATTGTTGTCTGGCGTGTTTGAAAAGGAGATCAAAAACTTTCAGTATCCAACTGTGCAAAGCAAATATGATAGTAATTTAAAGAGGTCGTCATCCATATTAGATTTTGAAAATGGAACAAGTTTTGTTTCTCAATCAAATATTGAAAATGGGACTATTTACTATTTTTCAGCATCTCTGTCTACCGAAAACTCCAATTTTAAAAGTTCACCGCTTATAGTTCCAATATTTTATAATTTTGGATTATTTAGTCATAATCCTACTGAACTATATTATACGATCGGTAGAAATAATGATATTGAAATTGTTACAAGCGTAAAAAAAGATGAAGTATTGCATTTAAAGAATGAAAAGGAAGATTATATTCCATTACAACAAATATTAAATAAAAAGGTAATAATAAACACTTTGTCAAATCCTTCTATTAGTGGATTTTCCGAAGTCAGAAATAACGATCAGAAAATTGATATTTTAGCCTATAATTATGATAGAACGGAAAGCGATCTATCGTATGCAGATCTTAATCAATTTGTATCTAAAACTTCGAATGTGAGTTTAAATGATTCTGTTGATCGTATTTTTACCGCGATATCTGACAAAAATAGAGTTACTCAATTATGGCAGGTTTTTCTGGCATTATCATTAATGTTTTTACTGATAGAAATTCTTTTACTAAAGTATTTAAAATCATGAGCATAAATATAAAAAGAGTTGATCGTTTTTATTGTCTAAGATTACTTGTGGCTATAAAATCAAAAAATAAAATTAATTTTAATTAAAAATTCATGAACGTACTTATAAAATCTGCCAGAATAATTGATCATGAAGGCCCCTTACATCATAAAAAACAGGATATTTTAATAGAAAACGGAAAGTTCTCTAAAATAGCCACTAACATTTCTAACCCGAAAAGCTATAAAGAGATAACGCTTAAAAATTTGCATGTATCTATGGGATGGTTCGATACCAGTGTTTCTTTTGGTGAGCCTGGTTACGAGGAGCGCGAAACGATTCTAAACGGTTTAAAAGTAGCTGCTAAAAGTGGCGTCACAACCGTTGCTTATAATGCGAATACAAATCCAAAAATCGATAATAAATCTGCCGTTGAATTTCTAATTAACAAAGCAAAGGGGAATGCTGTTACCCTTCATCCTATTGCTAATTTAACACAAGACGCAAAAGGTATTGAATTGGCTGAACTCTACGATATGTTCAGTTCGGGTGCCATTGCTTTTGGCGATTATAATAAGGCTATTAGTAATGCGAATTTGATGAAATTAGCCTTGCTATACTCCCAGAATTTTAACGGATTGA
>CAWCBX010000091.1:0-24800 GCA_963793595.1 uncultured Gammaproteobacteria bacterium
CCGCTTTCGCCGACGCTCGATGCACCGGGCCCACTGGCGGTCGATGTCGATAGTTGTTTCATTCTTGATCAATTGATGTGTGCGCAGGTAAAGCCGGACGAGCGTTTACCGCTGCTGGTGGCGGCAGATACCACGGCGCTGAAATTGGTGATTCCCGAAGCAAGGGTGATGGACGACCTGGACGATGAGGTGCGTGTTGCATTCGAGCGTGCCGTAGAAGCCCTGCGCGCCGCGGGGGTGAGTATTCGACAGGAAACAATGCCGGTGCTCGACCGCTGCGATGATTTCTTCCGTGAACGCCCCGTGGTTGTACATGAAGTCTGGCAACACCATCGTGAAATGCTCGAACAGCATCTCGATGAGTACGACCCTTTTGTCGGCCAGCGCATGGCAGCCGGTGCCGAGATAAGCGTAACCCAACAGCAAAGCAGATACCGCGAAAGGATTGAACTGGTCGCCAGCTTCAATCAGCAGTTCGAGTCAATGCAGTCCGATGCACTGCTCTACCCGAGCGTAGCCTGCATTCCACCGGCGATTGCCGAAACCGAGGACGAAGACAACGCGCGGCGCGTCAATTTACGCTGCCTGCGCAATACCGCGACGGTAAATTACTTCGACGGCTGTTCGATCAGCCTGCCCTGTCACCAACCCGGCGATGCGCCGGTCGGATTGATGCTGTCTGCCGGCAACGGTAGTGACGAAAAACTTTACCAGATCGCCGCAGCCGTCGAGAAAACACTCCACGCCTGCCACCCCGCGGCATGACAAACTTAAACGGATTTCGGCAAGCCGGCCAGGCCGACATAAAGCACGTTAAATGGACTACTTGCGTAGTATAATTGTTGTGTTCGCCCAGAACACTACGGTTTCGCCGGTAGCGGAGGGATTGGCGTAGCGATATCACCCTGCCGGGATCCGATGTTGCAACATTTTGCCGTTTTGACGACCGAAGCGATCGACGTCAGTTCAGTTTCCGAGAGTTGACTCACATCAATGTAAGTTTCCTCCGGGGCGTTAATCTGGGCGCAATAATTTGTTGTACTGTATGCGATGCCCAGACCACCCCTAATTCAAGATGACCTGATCTCTCGCTACGACAAACCAGGCCCAAGTTACACCTCTTATCCAGCGGCAACAGAATTCCACGATCAAATCTCGGAATCCGACTATCGCGACTGGGCCAGGCTTAGCAACGAGGAACCGATTCCCAAACCTTTATCGCTTTATTTTCATATACCGTTTTGCAGCTCAATTTGCTTCTACTGCGCCTGTAACAAAGTCAGGGACAGGGAACGCATCGAACCTTACCTGCAGGATCTATATCGTGAAATCGAAATTCAGGCGAGCCTGTTTGACAAGGATCGTGAAGTGCGCGAGTTACATTGGAGGGGAGGTACACCCGGGTTCCTGAGTCATCAACAATCGCAACAGCTGATGGAAAAAATCGCGCGTCATTTCGAACTCAAACACGACAGCGGCGGTGACTATTCAATTGAAGTCGACCCCAACGTAATGACAAAAGGCGGGGTCGCCCATCTGCGCAATCTTGGTTTCAATCGCATCAGTATCGGGGTTCAGGATTTTGACGAGCAGGTGCAGCGAGCGGTTAATCGCTTCCAGAATCTGAAAACGACTTCCTCGATCATCGATGATGCGCGTCGAGTTGGCTTTCGCTCGATCAACGTCGATCTGATATACGGCTTGCCGCATCAGACCGCGGAGAGTTTCACCAGGACTCTCACCACAGTAATTGATCTCGATCCTGATCGCATCGCACTATACAACTACGCGCATCTACCCCACAGGTTTCCGCCACAACGGCGAATCGAAGTTGATGACTTGCCTGACGCGAGTGAAAAGCTTGCTGTTTTGCATGGCGCTATGGATAAATTATGCGCCGCCGGCTACGAGTATATCGGCATGGATCATTTTGCCAGGCCTGATGACGCGCTCGCGATTGCCCAACGTGGGGGTAATCTGCAGCGGAACTTGCAGGGGTATTCTGTGCACGCACAATGTGATTCAGTCGGCTTCGGCATCTCTGCGATCAGTAACGTCAGCGATAATTTTAGCCAGAACACCACTGACCTCGATGCTTACCACGACATTCTTGATACTCAACAGCTACCAGTAGTAAAGGGCTTTCATAGTGAAGAGGATGACCTGCTACGACGTGAAATAATTCAGGACCTGGCCTGCCATTTCAGGCTTGATGTGCACAGGATTGCAAAAAGATGGGGTATCGATTTTGCGCAGTACTTCGAAAGTGAGCTGCTACGACTGCGTGATATGGAAGAGGACGGCCTGGTCGAGCTGAGTGACGTTGAAATCGTCATTCGTGAAACCGGCCGCCTGCTGGTGCGCAACATCTGCATGGTCTTTGATAGCTACCAGCAGAAGTCGTAAGCCGCCGATTTTTCCGGAAACTTTTAGCTGCCAGATCGATTCAATTGATCTGTGTCAATTACCGCAGGGCGTAAGCATCATAGTATTTGCTTCGACTCCTACTCTTAAATACAACTAGAGTATTTTAGCCGGCATCTCCCCGCCGGCTATTTTTTTGCCTGTCGACAATCCGGTCTTCGTCCATCAGGATTCGATGCGCGGGGCCTTCGAGATCTTCATATTGCCCATCACGAACCGCCCATAGAAAAATCCATACGATTAACCCGAGCAGGATTAGCGAAATGGGTATCAGCAGGTAAATAATTTCCATTAACGTGTCAACCTCAGTGCATTCAGCACTACCAGCAGGGAGCTTACCGACATACCGATCGCCGCCAGCCACGGAGCTACCAATCCTGCTGCGGCGGCCGGGATCGCGCCGAAATTATACAACAACGCCCAGATCATATTTTGCTTGATAACACGCTGGGTGCGACCGGCCATGTCGAAAGCCTGGGCTATGGCCTGCAGGTCATTGGCGATCAACACGATGTCAGCGCTGGTTTTAGCGAGCGAGCTGGCGCCACCCATCGCAATCGATACATTCGCGCTGGACAATACCGGTGCATCGTTGACGCCGTCGCCGACCATCAACACCGACGCATTTGCAGATTGCAGGGCCTGTACCGCTTCCATTTTTTCCTGCGGCGACATCTGCGCCCGGTAATCTTTGATGCCGGTTAGCTCAGCAACCTGCCGTGCCGCCGCGTTGCGGTCGCCCGTCATCAGCAGTACCGACTTCCCCATACGCTGTAGTGTTTCGACCAGGGCGTCGGCATCTTCACGCAGATCATCGACAAAGGTAAACATCGCCATCACGGTATCGCCGCGCGCGAGAATTACCGCGGTCACCGCTTCCCTGTCAATCTGTTCCAGCCATGCCGACGGGATCTCGGCACCAGCCTGGCGGGCGATAAAATCGACATTTCCAATCATGTAAACCTGACCTTTGGTAGTCGCGCGGATACCACCCCCGGCGATGCTGGAAACCTTGCTAACTGCATCACTGCTTACAGCGCCAGTCTCCCGCAGCAAAGCCTTTGCCAGGGGATGCTCGGAGTGCTGTTCCAGCTGCGCCGCAAGCTGCAGGCAATGCTCGCGTTCAAATTCCGCATCACATACAACCTGCCTGAGCATTGGCTTACCTTGCGTCAGGGTGCCGGTTTTATCGAACACCACATGAGTAACCTGGTTAAGTTTTTCCAGCGCCGAGCCATGTTTTACCAGCAACCCGGCGGTTTGCATTTTACCAAGCGTCGCACTGATCGCCGTCGGCGTAGCGAGTGACAAGGCGCAGGGGCAACTGACAATCAATACCGCTAGCGCTATTTCAAACCATCGTGTGGCGTCGTGCATCAGCCAGAACATGGCCACCGCAACAACAATCAACAACACTATACTGATAAATTTTGCGGCCACCCGGTCGGCCAGGCGAGCCAGCGGTGGTTTATCGGCCTGCGCGCGTTCGATGGTGCGCTGGATTTCCGCCATAACGGTATCAGCCCCAACCGCTTTTACCTCCATCTGTAACGGGTTGGTTACATTGATACTGCCACCCAGCAGGCGATCACCCGGCTGCTTCTCCAGTGGAATGCTTTCGCCATTCAGCATAGATTCGTCAAAGGCCGAAAATCCAGCGATGATCTCACCGTCTGCGGGTACCGTTTCACCCGGGCGGATTAAAACCCGGTCGCCGATTAGCCAGGGTCGCAGCAGGCACCATTTCTTCCGCATTACCCGCAGCGCTTAAGCGGGTAGTTACGATGGGCATCGATTGCACCAGTCGCTCCACCGAGGCTGCACAGCGCTGACGCGCCATGCTCTCGAAATAGCGGCTCGCCGACAGAAAGAATACAAACATGACCACCGAATCGAAATAGACCTCACCATGACCGCTTACCGTTGCTACCGCACTACTGGCAAAGGCGATGCCAAGGGCGAGAGATACCGGTACGTCCATACCCGCCCGCCGGTGCTTAAGATCGCGCCACGCAGAAATGAAAAAAGGTGTCGCCGAGTAAAACAGGACCGGCAAGGTCAGGGCCAGGTTCAGCCAGCGGAAAAGCTGCTGAAAATTGTATTCCATGCCTGACCAGGCACCGGCATAGAGGCTGATCGACAGCATCATCACTTGCATGCCGAACAAACCGGCGACGGCAAGCCTGCGTTGCTGCTGGCGGCGTTGCCGACGATGCAGTTCCTGCTGCTGATCGGGGTTGTAAGGCAGGGCGCGATAACCGATTTTCTGCACGGCCTGCAGGATTTCACTGAGTTTGATTTGGGCATTGTCCCAACGCACCAGCGCGCGTTGCGTCGCGTAGTTCACGCGCACTTGCTCGACCCCGGGCAGACCGGCAATATATTGTTCGTTCAACCAGACGCATGCAGCACAGGTTATGCCTTCAAGCATCAGGCTGGCTTCGCGCAGGTCGCCGCCGGGAGACCGTATGAACTGGTTCTGTATCTCGGGAACATCATAGATTTCGCTATCACGCAGAAAATCCGGCAGCAGATCCGCTGCGGTTGGCGAAACTTCGGTCCTGACGCGGTAGAAATTTTCATGTCCGGCGGCAACAATGGCCTCGGCAACTGCCTGGCAGCCATGACAGCACATGGGCTGATTGACGTCATCGATGAGAACCTCCAGATCAAGCTCGGCCGGCACCGGCAAGCCACAATGAAAACAATTGTTCACACCAGTTTGCATGCGCTCTGCGCTGATATTGCCCGGGTCCTGGTAATCCATCGGTTTGCTTAGTGCCGACTCCATTTTCTGTCTCGCATGCCTGAACGCCACCTAGATTGTTTAAATGTGTACACGATGCAACTTAAAAATGATTTAATATTGATCTGAATCAATAACGCGCCGACCGCTTTACTAATAATCCACACTAACTAATAACAAGATTCATCGCCATGTTTATACAGCACATTGTTGGACTATTCACTGATCCAATGCGTCAGTGGGAAAAGATTCGCGAACAGCACAAGAGCGCGGAGGGCGGCTCGGTGGCGCATGTTTTCCTGCTCGCCGCGATTCCAGCGATATCCGGTTATATCGGCACGACGCAGGTAGGCTGGCGCATCGGGGTTGGTGAACCCATTCGTATCACCGGCGATTCCGCCTTCGCAATAGCGATCATCTACTACCTGGCACTGCTGGTAGGCGTATTTTCAATCGGCTGGGTCATACATCTGCTGGGCAAAGCCTATGAAGTCGAGAAATCACTCTCGCTATGTATCGCGCTCGCGGCCTACGCCGCAACTCCGCTGTTTCTAATCGGCCTGATGCAAGTTTACCCGGTGCTATGGCTCAACATGCTGCTCGGTCTGCCCGCACTCGCCTACACCGTTTACCTGTTGTACTCGGGGTTGCCGATTATGATGGAGATTCCGCCAGAAAAAGGTTTCCTGTATTCCTCCGCGGTTCTCGCCGTCGGCCTGATCGCCCTGGTTGCTCTACTGGCGATGACTGCCCTGCTATGGGGCATGGGACTGCAACCGGTTTTCACCAATTAATCACTAAAACTTTAAGATTCACTCGTTTGATGCGTATCAAACATCGAGGAAGCACTAGATGACAAACACCGAAACCTACAATTACACCGTGGTCAGGCAATTCTCGATCATGACCATCGTCTGGGGTCTGGTCGGCATGTCGGTTGGCGTACTCATCGCTGCCCAACTGGCCTGGCCGGCGCTCAATTTCGACATTCCGTGGCTGACGTTTGGCCGCTTACGACCATTGCATACCAATGCGGTCATCTTTGCCTTCGGTGGCTGCGCCCTGTTCGCCTGCTCGTATTACGTGGTGCAGCACACCTGTCACGCCAAGCTGGCGTTTCCGGCGCTGGCCGCATTTACTTTCTGGGGCTGGCAGGCCGTCATTCTGCTGGCCGCAATAACCCTGCCGCTAGGTATCACCACCAGCAAGGAATACGCCGAACTGGAATGGCCGATCGATATTTTGATCACCCTGGTATGGGTGAGTTACGCGCTGGTTTTTTTCGGCACGATTGTCAAACGCAAGATCCCGCACATATACGTCGCAAACTGGTTTTTCGGTGCCTTCATTGTTACCGTCGCGGTGTTGCATGTGTTCAACAGCGCGGCGCTACCGGTAAGCTTCCTGAAATCCTACTCGGCCTACGCCGGTGTACAGGATGCCATGGTGCAGTGGTGGTATGGACATAACGCGGTGGGTTTCTTCCTCACCGCCGGTTTCCTCGGCATCATGTATTACTTTGTGCCCAAGCAGGCAGGGCGTCCGATTTATTCCTATCGCCTGTCGGTGGTTCATTTCTGGGCACTGGTGTTCACTTATATCTGGGCCGGGCCGCACCATCTGCATTACACCGCGCTACCGGACTGGGCCCAGTCACTGGGAATGGTCATGTCGCTGATCCTGCTGGCACCCTCCTGGGGAGGCATGATCAACGGTATCATGACCCTGTCTGGCGCCTGGCACAAACTGCGTACCGACCCGGTGCTGAGACTGTTAATCGTTTCGATTTCTTTTTATGGCATGTCCACCTTTGAAGGTCCGATGATGTCGATCAAGACCGTTAATGCCCTGTCACACTACACCGACTGGACCATCGGTCACGTGCACTCCGGCGCCCTGGGATGGGTTGCACTGGTATCGATGGGTGCAATGTATTACCTGATTCCGCGGCTGTTCGGACGTGAGCTTTACAGCCTGCGACTGGTCGAAGTCCACTTCTGGACCGCGACTATCGGTATCGTGCTCTACATCGCTTCCATGTGGGTGGCTGGCATCATGCAGGGCCTGATGTGGCGCGCAGTGAACACGGATGGCACGCTGACCTACAGCTTTGTCGAGAGCGTGCAGGCGATGCATCCCTATTACATTGTTCGCACCCTGGGTGGTGCCTTCTTCCTGCTGGGTGCGGTGATTATGGCTTACAACCTGTGGGTAACCATCGCCGGCGCAAAAGGCGTCGAAGTTGAAATTCCCGAACCGGCAGCCGCCCACTAAGAGCACAACGAGATAACACTATGGCTTCAGCACACGATAAAGTTGAAAAGAATATTGGCCTGATGATTATCCTGATCATCGGTGTGATATCGGTCGGCGGTCTGGTTCAGATAATCCCGCTGTTCTTCCAGGACTCGTTAACCGAACCGGTGGCTGGCCTGAAACCCTATTCGGCCTTGCGCCTGGAAGGGCGTGACATCTACGTCCGCGAAGGCTGCTACGTCTGTCACTCGCAAATGATACGTCCGTTCCGCGCCGAGACCGAACGCTACGGGCACTACTCGGTGGCCGGGGAATTTGTCTACGATCGACCTTTCCAGTGGGGCTCGAAGCGCACCGGACCCGATCTGCATCGGGTTGGCGGTCGCTACAGCGACGAGTGGCACCGGGTGCATATGTCTAATCCACGCGACGTCGTCCCCGAGTCGATCATGCCGGGATATCCATGGCTGACGGAAAACATGCTCGATGGCAGCGATATTCAGACCAAGATGCAAACCCTGCGTACCCTCGGGGCTCCCTATACCGATGCTGAAATCGAAGCGGCACCGCAGACGCTCGAAGGCAAGACCGAGCTCGACGCATTGATTGCCTACCTGCAGGGTCTCGGCACCGAACTCAAATCCAGGAGATAGTGATGACCTTTACCCTGTTTCAATCGCTGTGGACCATCGTGGTGATGATCACCTTCCTTGGCATCGTCTGGTGGGCCTTCAGCAGCAAGCGTAAATCCGCGTTTGACGAAGCGGCGCGCCTGCCGTTCGAGGATGAGCCGCAAATCGACAACAACAAAATTTCTTCGGAGTAGATTCATGGCCGATTTTAATAGCGATTTCTGGCACTGGTATATCTCGATTCTTACCATCCTCAGCATTCTCGCCTGCGTCTGGCTGCTGCGCTGGATGACATCGGGTTATAAAAAGACCGATAAGATAGAAGATACCGGGCATGTCTGGGATGGTGATCTGACCGAATTGAATAATCCTTTACCGCGTTGGTGGCTGGGGCTGTTCTACATCACTATCGTTTTTGGAGGTTTCTACCTGTTGCTCTATCCTGGCCTCGGCACTTTCGGTGGCATCCTGGGCTGGACCTCAAAAGGTTCCTATGAACAGGAAGTCGAACGTGTCGATGCAGAGATTGGACCCCTGTTCGCACGCTACCAGCAAACCCCCGTCCTCGACCTGGTAAAGGATGAAGGCGCGTTCAAGGTCGGCGAACGCCTCTATGCCACCTACTGTACTACCTGCCACGGTTCGGATGCGCGCGGCGCGCGCGGCTTCCCCAACCTGCGCGATGCCGACTGGCAGTGGGGTGGTGATCCGGCAAGCATCAAGACTACCCTGACTAACGGCCGGATTGCCGCAATGCCTGCCTGGGAAGCCGCTCTCGGCGGCCAGAGCGGGGTTGACGAAGTCACCCAGTACATCCTGCGACTCTCGGGCCGCGCGACTATCGACGAACTCGCGGACAAGGGCAAGGCAAAATACGATATCTTCTGCGTCGCCTGCCACGGTACCGAGGGCAAAGGCAATCCTGCGCTGGGCGCGCCCAATCTGACGGACGACGTCTGGCTCTACGGTGGTTCGATCACGCGCATCTCGGAATCGCTCATCAAAGGTCGCAATGGACAAATGCCGGCCTATGGGGAGTTCCTCGGCGAAGCCAAGGTGCATCTGCTCACGGCTTATGTCTACGGGTTGTCGCAGGAAAACTGATGGCGTCAGTATCTCCATTACCGGAAAAAATCCCGGGTATTCAGAAGGCCATCGCGGTTTTATGGCCCTCCTTCGCCGCCGCGATTGTCGCCACCGGGCTCTTTTTCTCGGCGTTTCACCCACGTGAGCTGATCCCATTCGACCTCGACATCGACGTTAACCCGCTTGCGGCCTACAGTATCGGTTTTTTCCTGTTCTGGTTGCTCGGAATACTGTCCAGCTACGGCACCATGTATTTCATCATCTCTAACTGCCAAGTCCTCAACAAGCAGCAAGACTAGTTTTCGAAGTAACCAGGCAAAACAGCTAATGCAGTCCCAAAATACTAAAACCGTAGAGCCTACGCTCTACGCTTCGCATAAGAAAATTTATCCGCGCGAGGTCAGTGGTCGTTTCACTCGCCTGCGCGTAATTGCAATTCTGACTTTACTGGGTATTTACTACTTAACCCCGTTTCTGCAATGGGGTGGCCGCCAGGCCATACTGTTCGATCTGCCCGCGCGTAAATTCCACCTCTTCGGCCTGACCCTGTGGCCGCAGGATTTCATCTACCTGGCGGCGCTGTTGATCCTGGCTGGGCTGTCGTTGTTCTTCTTCACCGCGCTTGTCGGCCGGGTATGGTGTGGATACGCCTGCCCGCAAACCGTCTGGACCGAAGCCTATCTGTGGATGGAGCGCAAGATCGAAGGTAAACGATCGGCGCGCATGAAACTCGACAAGGCCCCCACCTCGGCGGAAAAAATTCGGATCAAGGTACTGAAACACGCGGTCTGGATTACCTTTTCGTTATGGACCGGTTTTACCTTCGTCGGTTATTTCACCCCGATCGACGAACTCGCCGGCAAATTGTTCAGCGCGAGCCTCGGGCCCTGGGAAACTTTCTGGATCCTGTTCTACAGCTTTGCCACCTACGGTAATGCCGGATTCATGCGCGAGCAGGTGTGCAAGTACATGTGCCCCTATGCTCGATTTCAGAGCGCGATGTTCGACTCGGATACGCTGATCGTCGCCTATCATCCGGAGCGCGGTGAGCCGCGTGGTTCCCGGCGGCGCGGCACTGACTTCGAAGCACAGGGACTCGGGGCCTGCATCGATTGCAATGTATGCGTGCAGGTGTGCCCGACCGGTATCGACATCCGTGACGGCCTGCAATACGAATGTATCGCCTGCTCGGCCTGTATCGATGCCTGCGACGAAATCATGGACAAAATGTCTTACCCGCGCGGCTTGATAAAATATACCACTGAAAATGCAGCCGAGGGTAAGCCTCAACATATCCTGCGCCCACGAGTGATGGTTTATGCCACTATTTTACTGGTGTTATGCGGCATCCTGGTGACTCACCTGGTGCAGCGCATACCACTCGAGCTCGATGTCATCCGTGACCGCAATACCCTTTACCGGGAAACCCGCGACGGCCTGATCGAGAATGTCTACACACTGAAATTACTCAATATGGACGAGAAGCCGCACCGTTATATACTGCATGCTGAAGGTATCGATGGTCTTAAACTGGTGACAGATCAGGAAGAAATTTTTGTCGAAGCGGGTACGGTGTATCAAATGGTGGTCCGTCTCCAGGCTGATGAATTTAATCTGGAACAACGCAGTGTTCCGGTCAGCTTCCATCTGCAGGCAGCCGACGCCAATCATTTAACGATTATCGAGGAAGCACGTTTCGTCGGTCCGGGGAAAACATGATGACGATCAGCCAATCAATACCAGACAACTGGAAGCGTGAACCGTTGGTATGGATGCTAATAGCGATTCCATTTTCGGCGGTCATCATGGGGGTTGTCATGATCACGCTGGCAATCCAGTCCTGGTCCGGCCTGGTGGTTGATGATTACTATAAAAAAGGCAAGCAGATTAACCGCGTGCTGGCACGCGATAAATTTGCTTATGAACTGGGACTGGCCGCTGGATTCAAGATCGAGAATGACGGCAGCATAGAGATACGCTTTGATCCCGGAGGTGCAATTTATACCCGGCGATAAAATCGTACTCGAGCTGGTTCATGCAACGATGCCGGGACTTGATCAACGCTTAATAATGCAAAAAGATCGATACCCATCTGCTGGATGGCGAAATCAGCCTGCCGGGCAAGGGTCGCTGGAACCTGTTTCTGCAAACCGGGGACTGGCGCCTGACCGGCTCGCTACAATATCCACAACACACTACCGCCGAGCTTTTACCTAACTATTTTACTGACTAGTCGATGCTGGCAGACCTCACATTCGGTGCCGCAGTAATTGTTGGTCTGCTTGGTTCAAGTCATTGCCTGGGCATGTGTGGCGGCATAGTCGCTGCCCTGAACATGGGAGTCGCCGATGGCCCAACCAGCAAACCCAGATCATTATTCATCTATCAACTCAGCTATAACGCGGGGCGAATCTGCAGTTACGTGCTGGTAGGATTACTGGCTGGTTCGCTGGGCGCCGGCCTGGCACAACTCGGCGTTAGCCCGGTTGCGGGAAAACTGGTGGCGGCGGCTTTCATGATCGCGCTCGGGCTTTACCTGGCCAACTGGTGGCGCGGGCTGGTAGTACTGGAAAAACTCGGCCATAAGCTATGGCGTCATATCCAGCCATTGGGTAAGCGCCTGTTTCCTATTCGCAATCCGCTACAGGCATATTTACTTGGCATGCTCTGGGGATGGCTTCCCTGTGGCCTCGTATACGCGGTAGTCGCCTGGTCGCTGACTACCAATAACGCCTACGATGGGGCAAAGCTGATGCTGGGCTTTGGTCTCGGCACACTTCCCGCGATGCTGATCGCAGGTAAAGTGTTCAGTTTTTTCAAGGACTGGGCCAAATCACAGCTGGTCAGGACATCGGCGGGAATAATAATAATTGCGTTCGGACTTTACACCGGTTTTACTGGCTTAAGGTCGCAATATCACCATCATCATACCGATTTAAGCTCAACTGTCTTGAAGCATCCCGGAGCAGTATTGACCCGCGTGCCGGCAATTTTGCACAGCATATCATGATCCAGAATTTCGACTTCGCGACGATTGACCCGTAGCACCCCACTATCCTGAAAACGGGTCAGGGTTCGACTCACGGTTTCTACCGCGAGCCCAAGGTAACAGCCGATATCCTGGCGCGACATGGATAACAGGAAAGCCGATGCGGAATAGCCGCGTGACCGGTAGCGGCAGGCCAGGTCATCGAGGAAACTGGCGATGCGACCATCGGCATCCTTGCGTGCCAGCATTAACACCAGGTTATGATCCCGCTGCATCTGTTCAGCAGTGATCTTGAGCAGGTTTGCGCCCTGCGACTTATCGGCCAGGTAAGTATGTTGAAAACGGCATAGGGAGGTCGTTTCCAGGGTTATCGCAGAAGACATGCGCTGTTGCGATTCGGTGGTATCCAGCCCGAAGACATCTCCCGGCAAATAGAATCCCAGCACCTGCTCTTCCCCGTCTTCGGTAACCAGGTAGCTCTTTATCGAACCACTGCGTACCACGTAAAAGGCATCGGATTCCTCGCCCGCACGAAACACATGCTCACCCTTACGGTTTATACGTTTTGACTGACTTAGCTGCTGGCGCACCTCCTCACTATCGAGTAACTGCAGGCCGAGGCAACCGCCACGGGGCTCACAGATATTACATTGGTTTACCATGGAATGGGTTTGGCCCTGTGCTTGCATGATGTCTCCCCTGACTAATGATTCTTGCAAACAAGCTTGCACCTCCCTAATGATTTCTACCATCGGGGTTTTCCTGATGGGCATATAGGGACATTCCAGATAACATAACCGCCCAAGTTTAACCGTAAGCGGTTTTTTAATTGATTCAACGCCAACCATTCAACCAGCTTTTCCTGATTATGGCCGCAGCCGCCCTGGTGGTGAGCGCGATATCGATCGCCAGCCTGTACAAAACCGGGATTGAACAACATCGATTACAACTGGTTGAAACGGTAAAAAGCCAGGCGCGTCTGATCGAAGCAATCGCCCAATTCGATAATATGGAGAACGCTGACAATGATCCCGCGCGGGCTCGAGAGGCTACCCTGGAGAAGGTCGCGGCAGCGCACAGCGCGTTTAAGGGCTTCGGCGAAACCGGCGAATTCACCCTCGCGCGGCGCGCAGGCGAACAGATCGTGTTCCTGTTAAGCGGTCGGAATATGCAATCCCGGACTCCTGAGCCGATACCATTCAATGGCGACTGGGCGGAACCCATGCGTCAAGCGCTTTCCGGCAAGTCTGGTGTCCTCACCGGGCTGGATTATCGTGGTGCGGAGGTACTCGCAGCCTACGAACCGGTTTCAATACTCGATCTGGGACTGGTAGTGAAAATAGATACCAGCGAAATCCGTAGACCTTTTATCCGCGCGGGACTTATTGCGATCAGCGCGGCTATGCTGATCATTTTTATCGCCAGCCGGCTTTTTTTCCGCATCTCGAGACCGATTGAGCAAGCCATTCGATCAACAGGCCGAAACCCTGCACACACTTGCCGAGACTTCAACCGAGGGCATTATCATTGCCAGTACCATGGGAGTAATCGAATTTGTAAATCCGGCGATCGAGAAATTATTTGGTTATAGCAGGCGCGAACTAATCGGCGACTCAGTCAAACGCCTGATGCCGCGGGAGCATAGCCTCGCGCACGACGACTACATGAAAAATTATATGCAGACCGGAATTGGCAAAATCATCGGCATTGGACGTCAGTTAACCGCAATACACAAGGACGGTACGCGCTTTCCGATCTACCTGTCGATTGGTGATATCAGGACCCGCCATGCACGCATGTTTGCCGGGGTGATTATGGATATGAGCGAGCAGCAAAAATTGCAGCGCGAAATACTCGAGATTCCGGTAAGCGAGCAACGCCGCATCGGACAGGAACTGCATGACGGGCTCGGGCAGCAGTTAACCGGCTTAGGGTTACTGGCAACCAGTCTATTGAACAAGGCCAGCAAACCCGAGCATGCGCTGGCAACTCAACTTGCCAAAGGTCTGCAGGAGGCTATTTCACAGGTACGCGCGTTGTCGCGTGGCCTGATACCGGTTGATGTCGATGTCGAAGGACTTATTAATTCGATCGAAAACCTGATTGCGGAGATCCGTTCACAAAGTCACGTCACGATTTTGTTCACCATAAACAATCGAGTGCGTGTCTCGGATAACAGTAGCGCCTTGCACCTGTTTCGTATCGTGCAGGAAGCGCTTAACAACGCGATCAAACATGCCCGGGCGGATCAGATCCAGGTTTCCGTGGGCCGCGAAGGCTCGCGTGGATGCTTCACTATTCGCGATAATGGTAACGGATTTCAATACAAGCCTGATAAGTCAACCGGCCTGGGGCTGCGCATCATGCAATATCGCTGTGCATTGATAGATGCAGAATTTAAAATCGAATCCTCGCATGGTGAAGGCACCGAGATAAGATGTTATTTTCCGATTGAGTGAGTCAGCAAGGCAACTTATGGCAAGAATACTGATAGTCGATGATCACCCCCTGGTGCGTGCCGGGTTCGCGCAGCTTATTGGTGATTGTCCGGACCTCGAAGTCTGCGCAGAAGCGGCTGATATGGCCGACGCACTCAAACAGATCGATGCCAGCAACCCGGATCTTGCCATCATCGACCTGTCACTGGCAGGCGGCAGTGGTCTCGACCTGATCGAACACATCAAGTCCCGCGGGCGGGACATCCTTATGCTGGTGGCCTCGATGCACGATGAAACGCTATATGCCGAGCGCGTGCTTGCGGCCGGCGCGCGCGGTTACATCAACAAGCAGGAAGCCCAGGAAAGCATCATCCAGGCGATTCGCCAGGTGTTGAGTGGCAAGGTTTACCTGAGTCAACACATGACTGAACGATTGCTTAGCGGCATGGTTGACGCCAACGGCGAAAAACGCGATATCGACACTCTTTCCAATCGCGAGCTACAGGTGTTCGAGCTGATCGGACAGGGCGCGACAGCCAGTCAGATGGCGGCGCAGCTTAACCTCAGTGTAAAGACGATAGAAACCCACCAGGCGCACATCAAGAAAAAGCTGGGCCTCGCTTCCGCACACGAATTAAACCAGCGTGCTATCCGTTGGGTGATGGACGAGGGAAGTTAATCACCCTGCATATGGCAAGGTATTGACCCCCGTCAATACGTTTAACCCTGAAAGCGCTAAAGTTTTTCCTGTCATAGCCAAACACGGAGAAACCGATGAATATGCAAGTATGGAATCCCTTCCAGGAATTCGAAAATCTTCTGGCGCGTTATAACAAGGGCGGCAGTAACAGTTCCGATACAAGTATGACTTCCGACCTGAGTTTTGCCGACTGGGCGCCGTCGGTGGATATCGAAGAAGAGGAAGACAAATATCTGATCAAGGCAGATCTGCCTGGTGTCGACAAGAAGGACATCGACGTCAAACTGGAAAATGGCGTTATCAGTATTCGCGGTGAAAAACAGACCGAGAAGGAAACCGGTAAAGGCACCAAGCGGCATCGTACCGAGCGTTTCCACGGCACTTTCGCGCGCAGCTTTACCTTGCCCGATGCAGTAATGGCAGACAAGGTAGATGCCTCGTACAAGGATGGCGTGTTGTCGCTGACAATCCCCAAGTCAGAGGAAGTCAAGCCGAAGTCGATAGACATCAAGGTCAGTTAATTACACTGGTTAAAACTGGCGGCGTACCGTGGTATGCCGCCTTTTTTATTGCATGACCCGGGCAAGCAACTGGTAACCCGGAAATGCCACTGAAGCGGTAAACCCGGCCACGGGTATCCGCCGCGGTACGCTGAATCCCGCCTGCGCCAATTCCGGCGCCGAAAATATTGCCGAGTCCGTACAGGGTCAGCAGAGACAGGGAGAGGGATATCTTAAGTTCAGGGCTGGTTGAATTCATCAAAAGCCAGTGTTATTACCTGCACAGATCTTAAATTTGTTAAACTCGGCCGGGCATTGATTCAAATCAATACTGCGGCAAGCTATTTCGCAGATCATGATCTCATCTTCCGATTGGAGAAAAACCATGGAATTCAAGAATATATTAATCCACCTGGACCATAGTACCGGTTGCCGAAATCGACTCGAAGTCGCATTCGGACTGGCGCGTGACTTTGATGCGCGAATCACCGGACTGTTCGTGGTTCCAGACTACGTCGTGCCATCCTATGTAGAGGCCCAGATCAGTGTTGATGTCATCACCGAAGTGACCGAAAAAGCGCTAGCCCGAGCAGAAGATACCATGGCCATTTATCAGAAACTCGCCGCTGATGCCGGGGTTTCAATGGAAGGTCAGGTAATGGAAGGTCAGGTCATCCCGATCCTGCGCGAACACAGCAAGTACTCCGATCTGTTGGTGCTGGGCCAGGATCAGCCCGAAGATCCCGACAATGCGAGCTATGGGCTGGCTGACTCATTGCTGTTCGAAGGTGGCTGCGCCTGCATGGTGGTGCCGCACAGTGGCAAGCTCAGCACACCCGGAAAACGGGTACTACTTACCTGGAACGCAAGCCGGGAGTCGGCGCGCGCGTTGCGTGAGGCAATGCCACTGCTGTCGCGTGCGGAAACTGTCGTGGTGCTCTCATCGGAGCCGGACGACGGCGATTCCAGCACAGCCAGCGGTCACCCGCATGCCCGGGAGCTCGCCAAATTTCTCGAATCACACGGCATAGAGGCGATTTCCAGTGGCATCAGTGATCCGGATATGAGTACCACTGATGCAATCATCGGGCAAGCTGCCGACATGAACGCCGATTTGATCGTCATGGGTGCCTATGGTCATACACGACTGCGTGAAATCATACTTGGCGGGGTTACCCGCGACATGCTCAAGCAGGCTCCCGTGGCACTGTTACTGGCGCATTAACTGGTAGCCTGCTGGTTAAAAAAGGAAGCCCCGGCGGGAATCTCCGGATTCTCCATGTCAAACGCAATCGAGCGTATACGCCCAGGGTCCTTACCATGCACGATGCGACCGGCATGAACACTGGGTACCGCACAGGGTACCAGTGGTATCGCGTCGGCCGCGGTCAAGGTTGCGATATAAAGCGTGCGCGGGTTTTGCGTCCGATTTGCCGATGACGCGTGTAGCGCTCGTGTGTGCATCAAGCATAGACTACCCGCTGGACCGAGGCATTCGACCGCCCTGCTCTCACAGTCCGCCGCCAGCTCATCGTCAACCGCCCCGGTAAAGACTCCATCGTGCCATAGCGAGTACAACGGGCCACGATGCGAACCGGGAACGACCCGCGCAGGGCCGATTTCACTGTCGATATCATCGAGAAACAGCATCGCGGTGATGCAATCATCGTTACTATGCGGATCGAAGGTAAAGTCCTGGTGCCATTTCACCACGGTACCACTACCGGGCAACTTGCTGTTGAGCTTGGCGTGATGAAAGCGCAGATCTGCACCGAGCAGGTCGGCCACGTTTTCGAGTAAAGCCCCCTGCTTCAACAGGTTTAGAAAGTCGTCCGAAATCTCTTCGGGAGACGCGATACGGCGCAGCGCGGGCTGCTCCGCACTATGTCCGGGCTCGACATCAAAACGCGGCCGGCCGTCCAGCATTTCACCGAACGGAGCCGCATATTGCCGGGATTCTTCGATCCACTGCTGGTGCTGCCGGCGCAGTGGTTTTAAATCTTCGGCCGACAGGGCCGACTCCACCACAACTACCCCGTTTTCCCAGAATTCAGATTTTTGCGATTCGCTCAACATAGGCATATCCAGAAGTTATTTTTTAATTCCATCGGCGATCAGGCTGATGATCTCGAACATCACCGCGGCGGCAAAATGTGCGGTTTGCTTGTTGGGAGAATCCCTGGATGCCACCTTCAAGATTGACACCCCCGGCAGACCGTCGGACCCGGGTGCTGGTCACGCTCGGTGGTACCGTTACCGGTAGAGTGCGGCACCCCGACCAACGCGATATCTAGCTTGCCGGGATCGCGCTCAAGTCGGGCACCTGAACAGGGTCGGAATGTCCCACCAGTACAGACTTTCCAGCATCATCTTGTCATCGTCGGACAGGTTTACACCCATGTTGAAGCCTCACTCAGGTTAATAGGCACGTTTCTTTTCCGCACCCTGGTAAAGAATATCTGCCCAGTTCCGATTTGCCTTATCGCGTTCGCCAACGCCAGTCGAATCCATATCAGCGGCGGGTCGCTTGAGTTCAATAAAATCCGCCTGCGCACAATCTCCGCGTATCGGTAACCAGTAGTTTTCACCCAGCGTCTGGCGTGCCCCGGCGGGCATATAAGCCTGCATTGCATATCCAACCCGACGTTGCTGACTGCGATTGGGTTGCGACCCATGAATGATTTTTGCATGGTGCAGCGACATCTGCCCCGGCCTTCAATATCAGATCGACGGCAATCGATTCATCGACTGCCCGGATTTCCTGGCCACGGGTCAGTATATTGTCCTCGTGAAAGGTTTCTTCATGAGGTCTATATCGGGTCTTTGTGACTACCTGGGATCATGCTCATGCAGCCGGTTTCCAGGTTGCTCGGCGTCAATGCGAGCCACGGAGTAACATAATCATGCGGTGTAATCCCCATGTAGGTCGCATCCTGATGCCAGCTGACGAAATGACTGCTTTGCGGTTCCTTGATAAATAATACCGACCCCCACAATGAGAAAGCGGGTCCGATCAGGTCTTCGACCGCATCCAGAATCAGTGGATGATGCACCAGTTCGTCGAGAAATTTGAATGACAGGTGCGGGTTGTTGCGGTTCTCTGCGTTCAGCTCATCAGGATACTCAAGCTCGGCGGCCTGCAGCCGCTGCGCATATTCAAGCGCCTCGTCCTCGGACATGACATCGATCGGCGCGACGAAACCCTGTTCGTGGTATTGCTCGATTTGCTGTTTTGAAAGTATCTTTGCCCACAGGGTCGTTTCCGCGTGAATTGGGAATCCTGCGATAGTAGCGTAAACTCGCGCCGGGTAAATAGCAGAAATATAGACATTTCGACGATGAAGCGACTTCAACAACAAACCCTGCTCGGCATCCGCGATCAGTTAGGCAGTTATGCCTGGGACGATGCTGAAATTTCAGAACTGGTAGATCCGCAGCTCGGCATAATAACCGGCTTTCAGGAGTTACTCGATCAACTTGAACTGTTGCGCAAGGTCGACCTCGGATCGATTCCACCGGCCGCCGATATCTCCGTTAAATGAGTACCCAACTGGCCTTCGCGTCTATCGGCGAACTTGCCGGCCAGTTGCGTCGTGGAGAACTCAGCGCTACCAGCCTGGTGCAATGTTACGCGGACCGGATCGCGACGCTGAACGCAAGCAGCAAGGCATTTATCTCGCTCGATATCGATCGTGCCCGCGCAACGGCTGAATCGCTGACCATAGGCCCGGCAGACAGTTTGCTCAAGGGTATCCCCTACGCCTGCAAGGATTTGTTCGACGTCAAGGGCATGGTGACCAGCGGTGGTTCACGCGTGCTGGCGGACAATGTTGCACAACACGACGCCGACAGCCGTAAGCCGCATGAAGCAGGCCGGTGCGATCTTCATCGGCAAGAACAATCTGCATGAATTTGCCTACGGGGCGACCGGCGAGAATACGCTCCATGGCACGCCACCGAATCCCTACGACCATTCGCGTCTCGCCGGAGGTTCGAGCAGCGGTTCGGCCGCGGCACTCGGCTACGGGCTATGTGCTGCGGCACTCGGTACCGACACCGGTGGATCGGTGCGCGCGCCCGCGGCACTGTGTGGACTGGTTGGTTTCAAACCGACCTTCGGGCGCATCAGCACCGAGGGTGTCATTCCTTACTCATGGTCGCTGGACCATGTCGGCACGCTGACCCGCAGCGCAGCCGATACCGCGTTGTTGTTTAACACCCTGGCCAGCAAGGTACAGACTCCGGCGGCGGCAAAACTGGAGGGGTTGCGGATTGGTATCCCCGAGAACTTTTTTTTCGAACGCGCCGATACCGAGATTCTCGACAGTATCGATCGCCTGATGAATTTTTTACGCAGTGCGGGCGCAAAGCTCATGCCGGTAACCATGCCCTCGATGGAGCACAGTCGCACCGTGTCGTTGACGGTACAAATGCCCGAGGCATTGTCCTATCACAATCGTTACCTCGAACAACGCGGCGATCTGTACAGCCAGGACTTTCGCGCCGGGCTGGCACTGGGTCAATGCCTGCTAGCCGAGCAATACATTCGTGCCAAACGTTTTATCGAGTCATACCGGCGTGACATGGACAAGGTGTTCGACGGGATTGACCTTTTACTCACGCCAGCCACGCCTGCAATCGCACCCAAAATCAGGGACCGTCGAAGTGACTATTGATGGGCAGATCCGAACCCGCGGGGAACGCGATAACACGTTACACGTCGTTTTTTAACATGACCGGGCATCCGGCGATTACCCTCCCCTGCGGCATGCACAGCGAGGGTTTACCAATCGCGGCCCAATTCGTCGGCAAGCACTACGGCGACGAAGAGTTGATCGCGACAGCAACCCTGATCGAATCCAGTTACGATTTCAGGATACCGCTTCCAGACATTAAGTAACCGGCATACCCCGGCTCTAAATCAGCCCGCTGAAACGGGGCAAGATCCAGGGGTAGAAAAAAGACCCCCAAAAATTCACAACGGGCGATAAAAACGACCCATAACCGACCTTCACAAAAAGCTTTAGATAGTTTAATTCACAGGGAATCTTGTATTTAGTGCAGAAAGGAAGCCGAAACTGCTCTCTGACCCGGTTTCCCGAGATCGGCTATCTATCGAGTTGAATATGGATAGGTTAGAATAAATTCTTTACACAACCTGCGTCTTTAAAACGTTAAAAACGGGGACAGCATGCCTAACCCCATCTCTTTACCCCACACCTCGTGAACTGTTCTCTATTGCGTTTTAACGGGTTACTGGTGTTCAATATCGTCAGCACCACTAAGCAAAGGAAACCCCATGAAACTTGTCTCTGTCACGACATCGCCGTTTGTGCGCAAAGTCCGAGCGCTGATTCTCGAACTCGGTCTTCAGGATACCGTCATATTGCAGGACGCCGGTGCGGTCACACCGGTTTCGAACAACCCGGACCTGAATGCGATTAATCCGCTGGGCATGGTGCCGGCGCTTGAGCTCGACGATGGCAGCAGCCTGTATGACTCACCGGTCATCTGTGAGTATCTGAACCAGATTGCCGATGGCCCGTTTTTTCCGGCGGATGCCGGGCGCCGATTTCAAACCCTCGGATTGCAGGCGCTCGGCGACGGCATCCTCGATCTTTCGGTGGCCCTGCGCTACGAAACCGCCGTGCGCCCGGAAGCACTGCGCTGGCAAGACTGGATCGATCACCAGAATGAAAAAATCACCCGCGGACTCGATGCACTGGAAACGAAATGCGCACAGTTTGAAGCGTCGCCATTGATTGGAGAAATCACCATCGCCTGCACTTTGGGTTACCGGGATTTTCGCTATGCGGATGATGACTGGCGGGTTGGACGCCCGGCTCTGGCAGCCTGGTTCGAAGCGATCATGCAGCGCGCGAGCTTGCAGCAAACGATACCGGGTTGAGATGCGCTGTCCGCTTCCTGATTACTTACAGATAAACGGCTTCGTCGCCTGCCTGCCAGAACGGATTTTTCTGCATTACCCCTTGAAACAATTCTCTGCCAAGCATTGTATTTAACCAGTTTCTGACCGAAGAATACTCACAGTGCTCGAACCAGGAGGCATCAACCCCGGCGAACTGGCGAATGAAAGGGAAAATCGCCACATCGGTGAGGCGCCATTGGCTGCCACTCAAATACGGGTGAAGGCTCAACAATTGATTCAGTTCGCCCAAGAAAAACTCCGCTCGAGTTCGATGCTCGAGTTGACTGAACTCTGGGTGGCGGTCAGCGTATTTGTAGCAATCCAGCAAAGGTTTGAATTCTTCATCAAATCGATGAATGAGTCGTGTGGACGTTTCGTCAATATCCAGCCAGCGCTGCGGGTCAGATTGGGACAGGCTCCAACGCATTATGTCCAGGCTTTCATCGAGCACCTGTCCGTCCCTCAAGGCCAGAACCGGGACCGTCGCCTTGGGCGATAATTGCAGCATGGAATCAGGCATAGCGCTGAGTTTCACTTCACGAAGTTCGACCTGAATGCCACTATGGACCAGCGCCATACGTGCTCGAATGGCAAACGGACAACGGCGAAATGAGTAGAGGATTGGCATCGTATTCACTGACTAGCGCTCATTGAAGCAGTAACTGCTGTCCCCTGGATTTTACTTAGGAAGCTTCTGCCAGTCGCGCCAGGCGTTGCTCTTCTTCGAGCATGGCCTGTTTGATTTCTTCGAGTACCGCGTCAACGTCTGGATCTAACTCGATCGCGTCATACTCGCCACTGAGCGCAACCTCCGGATGTAAATCGCCAGCCTCGTATAATGCCCAGATTTCTTTGGCGTATCGAGTATTCAGTATTTCAGGGGCATACAAGCCATAGTAGGTCGTGATTTTATTAATATCACGCGCGAGCAATCGTTCGGCATGATTATTGGCTGCCGCGTTTACCACCTGCGGCAGATCTATAATGACCGGGCCATAGTCGTCGACCAGCACGTTGAATTCCGACAGATCACCGTGCACCAGTCCTTCGCAAAGCATGCGTACGACGTAACGCATCATCAGCTCATGATCTTCGATGGCCTGCTCGGCAGACATGGCGACGTCGTTCAGACGTGGCGCTTCGAATCCATGTTCGTCGCAAATCAATTCCATTAGCAAAACGCCGTCGAAGCAGCCATAGGGTTTAGGCACACGTACGCCGACCCGGGCGAGTCTATACAGCGCATCCACTTCGGTATTTTGCCAGACCTGCTCCTGCTCCTTGCGGCCAAAGCGTGAACCCTTCTCCATCGCACGGGCGCGTCGGCTATTGCGCACCTTTCGGCCTTCCTGGTACTGCACTGCCTGTTTGAAGCCGCGCTGGTCGGCTTCTTTATAAATCTTGGCGCAGCGGATTTCACTACCACAGCGCACGATAAACACATCGGCTTCTTTGCCACTCATGAGCGGACGGATCACTTCGTCGACCAGGCCGTCCTCGACCAGGGGTTTGATTCGTTTAGGGATTTTCATCGCGGCCTTATACCCTAGTTAAGCCGAGTATGAAAGCAAATGCCTCACATCGATTATCCACTCGATATCTGCTCACTACGCTTATCGGACAGCGGTATGCAAAAAGAAACCGCAGTATAACCGGGCCAGTCAACCGGTTCCCGCGGTTAAACCCCGGGATAACAAGAGCTGAATCAGCGATTGCATATGCGTTTCGGTGAGACCCTCACGTTCGGTGAGCGAACTACTAAGGTTTGCCCCCGCCAGGGCGACTGGCGATTTTCGATGAAACAGGTCAAGCGCTTCGCCTTCACCGGCCAGTAAATCACGCATCACCGCCGGACTGAGCATACCCGCAGTTTCCATCACCGGGCAGGACACAATGTTATGTAACGCGGTGAGCAACTTGGGGCCGATAAACTGCGGGGATATCCTGCCCTGGTTCAGGCGCAGCAAGCGTTCCGCGGTATCGGCATAAAAATCAAGGAAATGATTGCCCTGGCGAAACATCAAAAAAGCATTATGCACCTTAACATAGGGCCGCAATCTTCCCTGTTCACCCTGTTGCACCCAGACTTCCCGGCCAAGCGCAAAATCTGTTTCAGGCAGGATAAAGCCATCGGTTTTGAATATCAGAAAATCGGCATCGCACCAGACCACGCAAGCGTAACCTTCGACCAGACCCTGTTGCAGGCTTTTGAGCCGTGCCAGATCGCTTGCGATTACCCTTTGTGTTCCAGTTTTCTCAAGTAAACCGTGCTCGATCAGATCGAAAATCTGATCATCGACAAATCGATAATCGTAACCCCTGACCCGCGCCCAGTTCGCGACCGAATCCAGACATGGCTGCAACCATGCATAAGGTAGCGGGACACGATGGGACTGAATCACCAGGGTAGCGGACATTTTCAGCGGGCACGATTACTCGAGCGCGTCAGCTTATCATGTTATCTTTGCCGCGTTTTGTAACGATCAAACAGGAAAAATCAATGAGCGATCCAACTATCTCCGACAACAAACCCGTCAAAGTAGCACTGGATAAAGATAAAAAATATTACTTTTGTATGTGCGGCCTTAGCAGCAAACAACCTTTTTGCGATGGTTCCCACAAGGATAGCGATTTCACCCCCATGGCCTTCCAGTGTGACGAAAGCAAGGACTATTACCTGTGCCAGTGCAAGCATAGCGGCAACAAACCCTACTGTGACGGCAGCCATAAACAGTTCGGCGATGACCAGGTTGGCCAAAGCTCCAGTTAACCAGCAGGTTTTACCGTTAGAATCACCTCCCGTAAAACCCGCTTGTGTTGCCGCCAGGCTAACGCATAAAATGGCGCACCTTTCAAGCCAGAATATATGGGGAATACTATCGGGCGAATGTCCTGTTTGTGCAGCTGAAATCGAAATTGCCGCTGATGCGATTGCGGGTGAACTGGTGATCTGCGCGCCGCGCGCGTTCCAGCCCCACTGGCGGGAGAGGAGTAGACATGGTTTCTTTGCATTTATCTCTGTCCTTTTTGCCGTAGGGCGGGCCGAAAAACCGCCCCGGATGCGGCCGGGCCAAAAAAAAAAAGAAAAAAGAAGAAGACC
>CAWCBX010000092.1:0-20054 GCA_963793595.1 uncultured Gammaproteobacteria bacterium
ACCACCGATGATGGAATCTCTGGTGGCCGATCTGAAAGGCTGGGGGGTACCCGAGGATACGATCCATTTCGAAGCATTCGGACCCGCCAGTGTGAAGAAGACGGCTCCCCCGGCGACGGCCACCGAAAGTGGCGGTATCGAAGTGACATTCAAAAATCCGGCAAGACCGCGGGTCTGGAACTCGGCGGCCGGATCTTTGCTGGAGTTTGCCGAAGCCAACGGCGTGATGATCGATGCGGGGTGCCGAGCCGGCAACTGCGGCACCTGTGTCACCGCGGTCCGATCGGGGGATATCGACTACCTGCACGAACCGGGTGAACGCCCGGAAGCCGGGAGCTGTCTGGTTTGCGTAGGTATTCCGAAATCACAACTCGTGCTCGATGCCTGAACCGACACTCATGTCCACCAGCAGCATTCAACGTCCCCAACGATGGGATCAGCCTTTCGGTGAAATGACCGACGAGAACGTCGCCGATGTGCTGTCCAGCGCGCCGTTCGATCAGATCAATCCCGACGACTTTCCCGCCCACCTCAGGCTCGAGGACATTTTGAAGAACGACGCACGGATACTCGGATTCAATCGAGGAGACGTCGTCGTGCGGAAGGGTGACTACGGCAATTCAGCCTTCTTCGTGCTTTGGGGCACGGTACGGGTCGCCATCGAATCACTACCGGACAGCTGGCTGGGTCGGGCCACCGATCGCCGGCGTGGCATTTTCGGCGCTTTGTCCCAGCTTTGGCATAACGATCCGCTGCCCGAGTCGCGGCGTCACGTCGCAGGTGTGCAGGACATCCCCGGTGCACAGCGGGGCACGGGCAAAGAAGCTCGCGTGTTTCTCGAAAACATGGACGCCATCATCAAGGACTATGACACCGCGGTAATCCACAAAGGTGAATCCTTCGGTGAGATCGCCGCATTGGCGCGCACACCGAGAACCGCGACGGTGCTTGGCGATTCGTCGTGTGGACTGCTGGAAATCCGCTGGCAGGGACTGCGTGACATTCGCAGCCGTTCGGCGGAAATCGTGATACATCGATCGACGCTATCGCGAATACAGCTTGCTCGCGCATTTGCGCGAAACCGGCCTGTTCGCCCACCTGAGTGATGAAGACCTGGCGAAGGTGGCCGCTCAAACCGAATTTGAAACCTACGGTAGCTTCAACTGGCACACCGACTACAAGTCGATGGCCACATTGACACCCGAAGAGCGAATCGCCAGAGAACCGATCATCGCCCACGAAGGCGATTATCCGAATGGCGTGGTGCTCGTGCGCGGGAGGCTTCGCTGAGTCAGCCAGCGCTACGGCAGCGGTCACCGAACCTTCAAGTACATCGGCAACAGCCAGATGTTACGGATTGGAAGAAGTCTGTCACAACTGGCGTAGCGGGGAGAACATCCCCTTTCAGTTCTCGTTGCGTGCGCTGGGCCATGTCGATGTGCTGACGGTGCCAGATCATCGTGCTGGAATCTATCGTCTTACCCTCCTTACCGGCTCAATTGCTGCCACCCGATCCGCCCTTCCCTCTCATATGCGCAAACAACGCGAGGGCGATACGGGCGATTGGATGGTAAATCTGGCTGCCGAGGCCGGGGTCGACCACGGTACGACCGACCTGTTGGAGAAGATTGTCGAAGGGCGATTCATCAACGGCACGACAACCATGATGATCAATCTAGACCGCTGCACCCGTTGCGACGACTGTGTGCGCGCTTGCGCGGCGGCTCATAACAGATAACCCCCGATTCATTCGCCACGGCGCGCAGATCGGAAATTACATGGTGGCCAATGCCTGCATGCATTGCGCGAATCCGGTCTGGCATGATCGGCTGTCCCACCGGCGCGATCCATCGCAACCCCGATGGCGGTCAGGTCATCATCAACGACTCCGCCTGCATAGGATGCGGGACCTGTGCCAACAGCTGTCCTTATGAGAACATCCGCATGGTGGAAATTCGCGATGCTCAAGGATCGTTTCTCACCGACAGCGCGACTCGGCAGCCGATACTGAAAGCCACCAAGTGCGATCTGTGTGTGGACCAGCTCACGGCACCTTCGTGTGAGCGTGCGTGCCCTCACGACGCCCTCAAACGTCTGGACATGCACGACCTCGAATCCGTGCTCGAATGGATGCAGCGATGATCACCTTATCGTCGCGGCGTAAGATCGATTTCATCTGCCTGACGCTGGTTGGCGTGGTTTCCTGGGCATTGATTTCGATACTCGACGTCGCACTGTACGACACAGCTTTCCTCAGCGGGTGGACGCTGCTCGTCGTGATGCTCGCGCTGACCGCCTTCAATGGGAAAAAGAAGGTACCTTTCCTGCCCGTTGGAACCAGTGCGCAGTGGCTCCAGTTCCACATTTATACCGGTCTTTTCTGTGTGATTCTCTTCGGCCTGCATGTTGAATGGCGAATACCGGTCGGGAACCTCGAAGCGGCGCTTACCGTGCTCTTCTTTGTAGTGACGTTCAGTGGGGTGGTCGGCTTGCTCCTGTCGCGCGCCATACCGCCACGTCTCACGACCAAGGGCGAGACCATACTTTTTGACCGCATACCGGTTTTGATTGCGGATCTCAGATTGGAGTGCGAAGCGATTATCCTGAATAGTGTCTCGGAGACTGACTCGCGTACCGTCGCTGACTTCTATACGCAGCGATTGTCCTGGTTTTTTCACGCCTCCCGCCATGCGCTGAGTCATCTGCTTCTGTCGGTCAGGGCTGGCGCCCACTTCCAGCACCACCGCGACCCTGGCCATGGGTGACGCACTAGCGGTGGCGGTGTTAGAGGCACGTGGATTCACCGAGGAAGATTTCGCCCTGTCTCATCCCGGCGGCCAACTTGGGCGGCGTTTGCTGCTTCGTGTCAGCGACATTATGCATACTGGCGATGCCATTCCCATGGTCACCGCCGAAACTACCCTCAAGGACACTTTGCTGGAAATGACCGTCAAGGGCCTGGGCATGGCAGGAGTTATCGATGCAGCAAGTAAACGGCTCGTGGGGATTTACACCGATGGCGATTTACGGCGCACCTTCGAACAAATGCCGGATATCGAGTCCGCACTGGTGCGGGATTACATGACCCCGAACTGCGTCACCATCGAAGCCGATCGTATTGCCAGCGAGGCTGTGAAAATCATGCATGATAAGAAAATTAATGCACTGATGGTAGTCGACAAGGAATTGGTCGTTCAGGGGGCGTTAAACATGCATGATTTATTAAGAGCTGGTGTTGTTTAGGAGAGCGCAATGACCGGCAACGTTAGTGACATAGCCAGACAGATTCGCCTGCTTATCCTGGATATCGATGGGGTGATGACCGATGGTGGTCTGCAATTCGATAACCAGGGCGAAGAATACAAAACTTTCAATTCCCTCGACGGTCATGGTATTCGCATGCTGCTCGAATGCGGAATCGAGATTGCGGTGATTACCGGCCGCAATTCGGGAATCGTCAACCACCGCATGAACGAACTGGGGGTCAGGCATATTTACCAGGGATACCGTGATAAATTACTGGCATATGAAAAATTGTTACAGGACACCGCTCTCGAGCCCGAGCAGACCGCCTATGTCGGCGATGACTTACCGGATTTACCGGTAATGCGCAGGGTTGGTTTCGCAATTGCGGTGCAAAACGCCCACGCCTTTGTGAAACAGCATTGTGACTTGGTGACCACCGCGCGTGGCGGCAACGGGGCGGTGCGCGAAGTAACCGATTTCATCTTACAGGCACAATCATTGCTCGCAACCAGGCAGGACAGTTACCTCGAATGAAACCACGCCTTCTGATCCTGGTCATTGTTCTTGGCATTGCTGCGATTGCGCTAGGCTGGGTGTATGAATCGCGCCTGCGCCCGCAGGATGAAAAGGCCGAGCTGATTATTCCCAACAATATCGACTACTTTCTTACCAATTTGCGCTATCGAGTGATGAACACCGAAGGTGTCCTCGATTTCGAGTTTAACAGCCCCCGACTCGAACACTACCCAGGCACCGACGTGAGTAACATCGATGTACCATCGATGCAGATATACCGCGAAGCCGATCACTGGTTAGTCGATGCGCTTAACGGTGAGTTCCTGCACCAGGATAATGTATTGCGTCTGCGCAATCAGGTGGTAATACAAAAGCAGGGCGACAATCCCTTCCAGATGTATACCGAGGGCATACGCTTCGAACCCGATCTGAATCTGGTTACCAGTGAGGCGAAAGTATTAATGCGCAATAAACAGGCTCGAATAGAAGCCGAGCAGGCTATTTTCGATCTCGCCGGCAAAATTTATCGATTCAACAAAACATATTCCGTTTATAGTCATGGCGATAGTTAAGTTCGCCGCGTTGCTGTTACTGCTGCTGCCCTGCCAACTCTGGGCGCTCGCTACTGACCGTGATCAACCAATAGAAGTCGAAGCCGACGAGCTCGAAGTCAGGGACCAGGAAGGAATAAGCATCTACCAGGGTAACGTCAAGCTGGTACAGGGTAGCCTGGAGATTAATGCCGACCGCGTGGTGATCCACTTCAATGAAGCCAACGAACTGACCCTGATGGAAATGACCGGTGCGCCAGCGACACTGCGGCAGCTCGACGATAATCAACAGGAAATTTGGGGGGAGGCAAAACAAATCGACTACACGCAATCTAAATCGCTGTTAGAACTGCGCGATTCCGCCCGTTTAAGTCATGGCGGAGATGTTATCGAGAGTGATGTGATTAGCATCAACACAAAGAGCAGCAGTTTTAAGGCAGGCAGTATGGAATCCGATAAACGGGTGAAGATGCTAATCCAGCCAAAACCAGATTCAGTAGCCCCTGAATAGATCGTAGATGAGCGATACCAATTTACTCGAGGCCACAGAGTTGGCCAAGTCATATCGAAAACGCGAGGTCGTCAAATCGGTTTCGATGAATGTTAGAGGTGGTGAGATCGTTGGCTTGCTGGGTCCCAACGGTGCCGGAAAAACCACCTGCTTTTATATGATTGTCGGCCTGATCAAAAATGATTCGGGTGTCATCCGCCTCAACGGCAAACCCATCAGTCATTTGCCGATGCATCAGCGGGCTAAATTGGGCATTGGCTATCTACCCCAGGAAGCCTCCGTGTTTCGGCACCTCACGGTGCAACAGAATATTCTGGCCATCCTGCAACTACGCAAGGATCTCGATAGTTCCGCACGTAAACAAATACTGGAACGCTTGCTGGAAGAGTTTCAAATAGAGCATTTACGCGAAACCGAAGGGATATCGCTCTCTGGAGGCGAACGTCGCCGCGTCGAAATCGCGCGAGCGCTGGCAAACCAGCCCGAATTCATCCTGCTCGATGAGCCCTTCGCCGGAGTCGACCCGATTTCAGTCATTGATATCCAGTCAATAATTCGTCAACTCGCCGAGCGCGGTATCGGAGTATTGATTACCGACCACAATGTGCGCGAGACCCTGGGAATATGTGATCGCGCTTATGTTATGGGGGATGGCGAAGTTCTGGCCGCAGGTAGCCCCACGCAGATTCTGGAAAATAAAATAGTCAGAAAGATTTACTTGGGAGATGATTTTAAGCTATAACTAGATGCATGGGAGATAATAGATATCCTGGCGGAAAATCAAACAAGGAACGGCCCCGCCCATGAAACAAAGCCTGCAACTGCGAATAGGGCAAAGCCTTACGATGACGCCTCAGTTGCAGCAGGCAATCAAATTGCTGCAGCTTTCCTCGCTGGAATTGCAAACCGAAATCCAGGCAACCCTCGACGCCAACCCGCTACTCGATCAGGACGATAATCTCGGTGAAATAACCGTTATCGATCCCGATGCAAGCCGGGAAAGCGGTGGTAATGGCGAAGACCTTACCGATTTCAAAACCCCTGAAAACAAGGTCGCCGAAAATCGCGCCGAGCAAATGTTACCGGATGAGCTCGAAATCGACGCTCGCTGGGACCAGATCTACGATAATCTGCCAAATTCATCAAATCTGTCCAGCGGCTCAGGGGCAGATAATCGCGATATGTTCGAAAACCAGGCGGGAGCAGAGGATGCGCTAAAGACTCACCTCACCTGGCAACTTGACTGCTCTCATCTATCCGAAACCGATCATGATATCGGTCTAGCGATCATCGACTCTATCGACGACAACGGCTACCTGACTGAAAGCGTCGAGGACATTCATGAAGGCCTGGCGCAACAATACGACACGCTGGAAATTGACGAAGTCGAGGCGGTACTGCACCTGGTACAGCGTTTCGATCCAGTTGGTGTTGCAGCTTCCTCACCGAGCGATTGCATGGCTATCCAGCTGGGGCAGTACGACCCTGAAACACCGCATCTCGCGAAAGCACTGGTGCTGGTAGAAAAATACCTCGAGCAACTTGCCAGTAATGACGTAGCCCTGCTCAAACGGCGGCTGCAGGCTAGCGATAGTGAGCTGGCGGAAATTATCAAACTGATCCAGAGCACCAACCCGCATCCCGGTCATAGCATCAGTCAAAACCATGCCGAGTATGTTGTCCCGGACGTGTATGTCAGCAAACACTCGGGCAGATGGCGGGTCAGCGTCAACCCCGATCACGCGCCGCGTCTCAGGGTTAACGATCAATATGCAAGCCTGATAAAACGTAGCGACAGCAGTCCTCAGAACACCTATTTGAAAGATCATTTACAGGAGGCCCGCTGGTTCATAAAGAGCCTGCAAAGTCGCAATGAAACCATGCTTCGTGTCGCCACTGCAATCGTTGAACGACAGCATGCATTTCTGGATTATGGCGAAGAGGCAATGCAGCCAATGGTGTTGCGTGATATCGCAGAATTGCTGGAAATGCATGAATCCACCATATCGAGAGTGACGACTCACAAGTACATGCACACGCCGCGCGGCATTTTCGAGTTCAAATACTTTTTTTCGAGTCACGTGGGTACCGCTGACGGCGGTGAATGTTCAGCCACGGCGATTCGGGCGATTATCAAAAAATTTGTCAGCGCCGAAAAACCAGAAAAACCATTAAGCGATAACAAAATTGCAATTTTGTTGGGTGACCAGGGGATTAACGTAGCCAGGAGAACCGTAGCCAAATACAGGGAAGCGTTAAATATTCCGCCATCCAATGAACGTAAACGTCTCTTTTGAGACATTAACGATTCGCAGCGATGTGAATCCCACAGCCAAGGAGATTACAGATGCAAGTAAGTTTAAGCGGTCATCATGTAGAAATAACTGATTCCATGCGCAACTATGTAAATGAAAAAGTCGGCAGACTAGACCGACATTTCGATCAGGCGCTGGACATTCATATTGTACTCACCGTGGAAAAGTTGCGTCATAAAGCGGAAGCGACCTTACACGTCAGCGGCAGCAACCTGCATGCTGACGATGTGCGCGAAGACATGTATGCCGCGATTGATGGCCTCATTGATAAACTTGATCGCCAGGGAAAGAGACACAAGGAAAAAGTGAAAAGCCACCGACCCAAGAGCGCACCAACAGAGCTGGCCTGAAAACCGACCAGGGGGAGATCACTCCCCCTTTTTTTTACCCAATACGCGACCCAATACGCTTGCATACTCGTACAAATCGACTAACATGCCCGCATCCAATTCAGGCAACATGCACCCAAGCTCGGTTCAATGACAATTTCAGCACTTTTGTCACCGCAACGGATATTTCTAGATACCGAAATCTCCAGTAAAAAAAAGCTCCTCGAGTTGATCGCAAATATCGTTGCGGATCAAACCCAGCTGGCGGAGTCCTTGATCTATAACAACCTGCTAAATCGTGAGCGCCTGGGCAGTACCGGTCTTGGTCACGGCTTTGCGGTACCGCATGCGCGCCTGGAAAACCTGGACGAAACCATCGGTTGCCTGTTTCGGCTAAAGGAGCCGGTTAATTTTGAAGCGCCTGACAACCAGCCTGTAGACCTGGTTTTTACCATCATAATCCCTCAGGAAGCCACCGAAGAGCACTTGATAATACTGTCCTCGCTAGCCAGCATATTTTCGCAGACAGATGTTTGCGAAGCGATACGCGGGGCAACCAGCAGAGACGAAATCGCCCAAATTATCCAATCGGCCGAGCAATGAGCCCATCGCTAAAAATTCACCAGTTTCTCAACCAGTACCAACACAAGCTAAAATTAAACTTCACTTCCCGCCAGGTTGGCCTGAACCGCGAGATCCAACTGTCGCGCCAGGCGGCCGATACTTTCGATGCGGCCGATTATTTCAATGTTATCCGTACCTCGAGTATCGTTGTCGTCGGTTACCAGGAATCGCGTTATATCCACAAGCTCGACACTGACGAGCAAAGCAAATTGTTTAAAACTCTTTTTCGAGGCCCGGTATGTGTAATTATCTGCAGTCAGGGCAACCTGCTCCCGGAGTCGATGATTGAACTCTGTGAATCACGCGAAATCCCCGTGCTGCAATCAGAACTTAGCGATTCCGAACTGCTCGACAATACACGCTACCTGCTAGCGCGTGCTCTCGCAGATAACACTAACGAGCACGGTGTCTATATAGAGGTCTATAGCCTGGGCGTGTTTATCACCGGGAAAACCGCGCTAGGTAAAAGCGAACTGGCGTTGTCCCTCATCTCCCGGGGACACCGATTAATATCCGATGACGTGACTCTGTTTACCCGCAGCACCCCCGATGTGGTCGAAGGAAGTAGCCCACAGCTACTCACCGATTTCCTCGAAGTGCGCGGCCTCGGTGTTGTTAATGTGCGGGCGATGTTTGGTGCTAATTCTCTGAAGCGGAGCATGCCGCTGAGTTTAATTGTCAACATGGTCGAGCTTGATCGAAAAAACAGTAGCGAATTTGACCGGCTCGGCAACAAATTAAAAACTCGCAACATTCTCGGGCTCGATTTCCCGGAGGTTACCCTCCCCGTAGCCCCCGGCCGCAACCTTTCCATACTGGTCGAAGCAGCCGCGCGCAACCACTTGCTGCATAGCAGCGGATACAATGCGGCAGAGGATTTCATCGCTCGCCAAAACCAGGCCATTGCGCGAGATTCTGATACTACCGACTAAACTCATGAGGAGATCGAAGAAGTGAAGCTGGTGATTGTCAGCGGCCTGTCCGGGTCCGGAAAAACCGTAGCCCTGCATACCCTGGAGGATGCGGGTTATTATTGTATCGATAACTTACCACTGAGCATGCTCCCGGAACTGGTCGATAAATTGATCGACTCCTCGCCACAACCATATGATCTGGTAGCGATTGCCGTTGATGCCAGAAGCCGGGTTGATAACCCGGACCGGTTTGAGGAAATCATGCGCCTCATGGGCAAGCATCCGCTCGAGTTCAAAGTCCTGTTTCTGACCTCAGATACATCGAGGCTGCTCAAACGCTTTAGCGAAACTCGGCGCAAACATCCGTTATCGAGAGAAGGACTGCCGTTGGCCGACGCAATCCAGCAGGAAAAGAAACTGCTCGAAGATATACACGCGAATGCCGATATTGCTATCGATAGCTCAAACCTGAATGTGCACGAACTGCGGCAATTGATCATTGATCGATTGGTGTCGCAATCAAGCTCCGAAATGGGGATACTGATCCAGTCCTTCGGATTCAAGAACGGTGTGCCCGCAGATGCCGATTTTGTGTTCGACGTCCGCTGCCTGCCCAACCCCCACTGGGAAAAAGATCTAAAGCTTTTGACAGGGCGTGACCAGGGCGTCGTAGAGTACCTGCAGAATTACCCCGAAGTAGAGGAAATGTTTACCTCGATTTATAATTTTCTGATCGACTGGATTCCACGCTTCGAAAAGGAAAATCGCAGCTATATGACAATATCGATTGGTTGCACCGGTGGTCAACACCGTTCCGTATATCTGGCTGAACGCATCGTCGCGGCAATGAAACCGGCGCGAGACAATCTTTCCATCCGTCACCGGGACCTGTCATGAGTGTAGGCATCTTGCTGGTGACGCACGAAGACATCGGTGCGCAACTCGTCGCTGTCTGCGATGCAATTTATAAACAGCAGATGGCAGCTGTATCCCTGGTCTCGGTACCAGCCGAGCTCAGACCCGAAGCGCTGGGCAAATATGCCGATATGGTCCGTACTGCCATGCTCGAGCAGGATAGCGGCGACGGCTTACTGGTACTCACCGATGTATACGGGGCCACGCCCGATAACCTGGCCAGGTATTTTAGTAATGAATGCAACGCACGAGTAATTAGCGGGATAAACTTGCCGATGCTGTTACGTGTATTAAACTACGCCGATCAATCACTGGAACAACTATGCGAAACTGCGTTGACAGGCGGTAGAAAAGGGGTTCAACAGGATAAGGAATGATTGCAGAAAATATCACCATAATAAACAAGCTCGGTTTGCATGCCCGTGCGGCATCGAAACTGGTCAACTGTGCCAGCCAGTTTGAAAGCGAAGTCTTTATTATTCGTAAGGACAATCGCGTTAACGCCAAGAGCATCATGGGCGTTATGATGCTTGCCGCCAGCAAGGGCGTCGAGTTAGGACTCGAAATTGAAGGTAACGACGAACAATCCTGTCGTGATGCCCTGGTTGACCTGATTAACGACCGCTTCGGCGAAAACGAATGACCCAGGCATGGTAGAAGACGATATCGAACAGCTGCGTCGTGACTTAGCGGTAGCATTGGATGCCGATGACAGCGTCGAGATATCGAAAATCCTGAGCACGATCAATGTAGCGGAAATCGCGATGCTGCTGGATTCTCTGCCGGCGCAACAACGCGACTCGATCTGGCCACTGATCGAACCGGGCGATCTGGGTGCGGTGCTGCTTGAAACCCAGGATGAGATCAGCGATGCCAGGCTGAAGTTGCTCGATGCCGAGGAAATCGCGGCCATCGTCGAAACCCTTGCGGATGTCGATGACCAGGCCGATATCATCCTCGCACTTCCGACCGACAAGCTCGTAAAAACCTTGCATACGCTGGATGCGCACAAGCGAGAAAAGCTCGAGTCGGTGCTTTCCTACCACGAAGATACCGCTGGCGGCCTGATGAATATCGATCAGGTCACCATCCGCGCCGACGTATCGCTCGACGTGGTATTGCGTTACCTGCGCATGCGCGGCGAACTCCCCGATCATACCGATCAGCTATTTGTTACCGATCGTCACGACCATTACCTGGGAGCATTATACCTGCGTGACTTGCTAACCAACGATCCCGACGACGAAGTCAGCACTATCATGCGTACCGATATCGATGCAATGCATGCGCATATGTCCGACACCGAGGTGGCGCGTGAATTTGAGTATTTCGATCTGGTCAGTGCCCCGATCGTCGATGAGGAACATAAATTGATCGGTCGTATAACCATCGACGACGTGGTTGACGTAATTCGAGATGAAGGCGATCACTCGATCATGGGCATGGCGGGCCTGTCTGAAGAAGAAGACATGTTTTCCCCGGTTCTGACCACCTCGAAACGACGTGGCATATGGCTTGGAATAAACCTGCTGACAGCGTTTTTAGCAGCTTACGTTATCGGTTTTTTTGAGGATATCCTCGATCAGGTGGTGGCGCTTGCGATCCTGATTACGATTGTACCCAGCATGGGAGGTATTGCGGGTTCACAAACCCTGACAATCGCCATCCGTGGCCTGGCGTTAGGCCAGTTGGGAAGCTCGAATTACCGCTCACTGATCAAAAAGGAGATATTGGTCGGATTACTAAATGGGCTGTTGTGGGCGTTGGTGGTCGCTTCATTTTCGATAATCTGGTTTGGGAATTTTGGCATTGGCCTGGTCATCGCGTTTGCCCTGGTGGTGAACCTGGTGGCCGGTGCGTTCGCGGGAGCAGTAATACCCGTAATCTTGCGGCAGATCGGCATCGACCCGGCGATCGCAGGTGGCGTGGTATTGACGACAGTAACTGACGTCGTAGGGATTATTGCGTTTCTCGGTCTCGCCACCCTGGTACTAGGTTAGCTCCCGCAATCCTTTTTATTGCGAGGGCGTCGAGATGCCGCTGTGATGAGGCGCACAACCCGTCACAGCGAGTATATCGGCGCCCGCAGCGGCTAATGGCTCATGAACATGCGCGCTACGTCGCGCGTCCGTTGCTTCGCCATCTGACCGATTTCGTTAATCCGCTCGGAATCGATATCAATTCGATGCAGCGCCACCTCGTCGATCAATAGCTCAATACCATCTCCACTTCTGCCAATATGATGCGTGTTAACCCAGGCGTCTGCGAGGTGAATCGCGCAGGTCGCCAGTTGATATTCGTCGCTCTGCCCTGGTGCATGGTGTTTACCCACCGGTTCGCAGATCGACTGGGGTAGATTCCACAACTCGAGTAATCGGGCACCGACATCTGCATGCGAATAGTTTAGAATTTCCCTTTCCATAAGAAACAGACCCTGCCCCTCGGTTTCCTGCCGCTCCAGCAACTCGCGCATCAGACCAGGTAATTTCAGATACATCACCAGCCGACCGATATCGTGCAGCAGTCCAGGTATGTAAAAGCCGTCGGCATTTGCTAACCCGGCCTGCTGGCCCAGTTCGCGCGCCATGATGCCGACAGCGATGCTGTGCTCCCAGAACGTCGCCATATTCACCGTGCCCGGCGGTATCCCTTCGAAGGCCTTGACTACTGCGGTAACCAGCACCAGCTCACGAATCTGGCGCAGGCCGATGGTACCCACGGCACGCTCGATGGTTTCGATCCTGGTCGGAAAACTGTAAAACGCGCTATTCGCCATGCGCAGCATGCGCGCGCATAGATCCGGATCGCTGCGCAACAGGTCGGCAATTACCTCCATGGTCGAGGTTGGATCAACAATAGTTTCTTCCAGTCGATAGTAAATATCAGGCAGGCTTACCAGTTTGTCGACTTCCACAACCAATAATTCAAGACCGCCAGCACCTTGCACCGCGGAAGTACTTGCTGGAATTACACTTGCCATACCGGAACAACCTTCTAACTTGAGGGTACACAATACTTAGATCGACCGGCGCCCCGGTTTCTTTAATTTATAGTGATCTATCGAGAGTCAATATTTCCCTAGGGCCACAGCAATGCCGCACCATAAACGCCACTGGCATCGCCACGCTCGGCCTGCAAAATGGGGGTTTCGACAAAATCGGAGAATACATAGTTGCGCAGCAGCCTGGGAACTTGACGATAAATCGAATCGATATTCGACATGCCTCCACCGAGCACGATTGCTTGTGGATCGAGGATATTGATCACGTGGGCCAGCGCTCGGGCCATTTGATCGTGGTAGAGATCAAGCATGGCACAGCAGGCAATGTCGCCCGCAGTGGCGGCCGCGATAATATCTTCGCTGGCAACCGAGTTGCCAGAGCGCATTTTATAGTTGTGTGCAAAGCCGGGTCCCGAAAGAAAAGTTTCGATACAGGCCGTTTTGCCGCAGTAACAGGTGGGCGCACCGTCTTCGTTGCGTTGCCAGGGTAACGGGTTATGTCCCCACTCTCCGCTTATCGAATGAGGTCCATTCAGTAGTTTACCGTCAATAACGATGCCGCCCCCGGTGCCGGTACCGATGATCACACCGAAAACCACCCGGTAATTCCGGGCGGCGCCACCGAGCGCTTCCGAGAGTGCGAAACAATTGGCATCATTCTCGATACGAACCTCTCGCCCAAGCCGGTCTTGCAAATCGCTTAGAAACGGCTGACCGTTCATGCAAACCGTATTGGAGTTGCGCAACAGTCCCGAAGCCGGTGAAATCGCACCGGGAATACCGACACCGATGCTCATGTCAAACTTGAGTTTAGCCTGGATAGCTTCGACCAGGTCGGCAAGCATAGTCAGAATTTCAACGTAACTGCTGGCTGGAGTAACAACCCGCTCGCGATAAATTGGCCGTTGCCCCGGGTCCAGCACGATTACCTCGGTTTTGCTGCCACCGAGGTCGATCCCCATTTTATATCTCATCTTGATTCCCTATGATTTTTCCCGCCGCAATCAACCAATATAATTTTTTTATAGATATTTCCTCTTAATAATTTTTTTTAATTGCCATAATTTTGCGCTAAATGAAATCAACGAGCTACAAGCCTTTACTGACGCCATTTCTAGTACAAATAATCGACTTATCCACAGGATATTCCCTATATCTCCACAGAACCATACACAACATAATGTACTTGACCTTCCGCCAAAACACACTATATTGTGTGTCAGGTTGATTATTCGTCTTTTTAACGAATAGTAAGGCTGGCTGTTTCAATTCTATCCACAATAAGTACAAATACTTGAGTTCGATAGTTATAAATTACTTTAACTGTCCTGGGGAAAGAAATAGCCGGGAGTAATAAACGCGGATCACATCCGAGCATAACATCTTGAAATTACGGATCGGGCTTTAAATGCAAAATATCGAATCACCCTTAACCGATGCAGTCGTCGCTCCCGTCGAGTCGGTAGCAGCGGTTGCAGCAGACAACACCAGTGCACTGAGCAGTAAATACAACGTCGTACGCCGTAATGGCAAGTTAACCAGTTTTGACAAGGACAAGATTGCCATCGCAATGACCAAGGCATTCCTGGCTGTCGAAGGCGGACAGGCAGCAGCTTCGAGCCGGGTTCATGAAACTGTCGAGCACTTGACCAGCCTCGTGGTCGCGACCCTGACTCGCCGTCAGCCTGATGGTGGTACCTTCCATATTGAAGATATCCAGGACCAGGTAGAACTGGCAATGATGCGCAATGGCGAACAGAAAATTGCGCGTGCCTATGTACTTTACCGCGAAGAACGCGCGACTGCGCGCGCGCAGTGCAAGATAGATCCCCGGCAGGAAGTGCAGGACGATGAACGCATCGAGCTTAACGTAAAACTGGCAGATGGCAGTATCGTGCCACTCGATACGCAGCGCCTGCAAATCGTTATCAACGAAGCCTGCGAAGGTCTCGAAAGTGTCAGTGCCGATCATGTATTTAGCGATACCATGAAGAATTTGTTTGATGGCGTAGCCAACAAAGACGTCAGCCCTACAGTGGTAATGAGTGCCCGTGGCCTCATCGACCGCGAACCCGAATACTCACAGGTCGCAGCACGCCTGTTACTCGACGAACTGCGAGCCGAGTCATTAGGCTTTATTGGCGATGGCCAGCCGAGCGCAACCTTTGCCGAGATGAGTGAACGTTACTGCAGTTATTTTGGCAGTTACATCAAGCGCGCCGTCAAGCTCGAATTACTCGACTCGGAATTACTCACGTTTGACCTTGAACAACTCGGCCAGGCGCTCAAGCCCGAGCGTGATCGGCAATTTAACTACCTCGGCCTGCAAACCCTGTACGATCGTTACTTCATTCACCATGACGATGTGCGCTTCGAATTGCCGCAGGCGTTTTACATGCGCGTTGCCATGGGTCTGGCGATCAACGAAGTCCAGCGTGAAGAGCGCGCCATCGAATTTTACAACCTGTTGTCTTCCTTCGACTTTATGAGCAGCACCCCCACCCTGTTCAATTCGGGAACCCTGCGGCCACAATTATCGAGCTGCTACCTGACCACGGTACCCGATGATCTCGATGGTATTTTCAGTGCGATCAAGGATGATGCGATGCTATCGAAGTTTGCCGGTGGGCTCGGCAATGACTGGACCCGGGTGCGTGGCATGGGCTCGCATATCAAGGGCACCAATGGTAAATCGCAAGGAGTAGTGCCTTTCTTAAAGGTAGCCAACGATACCGCGGTGGCGGTTAACCAGGGCGGTAAACGCAAGGGTGCGATGTGCGCCTACCTCGAAACCTGGCATCTGGACATCGAGGACTTTCTCGATCTGCGCAAAAACACCGGCGAAGAACGACGCCGCACCCATGACATGAATACGGCTAACTGGATTCCGGACTTATTCATGAAGCGGGTTGCCGAGGAAGGCCAGTGGACGCTGTTTTCTCCCTGTGAAGTCCCCGATTTACATGACCTCTATGGCCTTGATTTCGAAACCGCTTATGCTGCCTATGAAGAAAAAGCCGATCGTGGCGAAATCAAATCTTTCCGCCGCATCAAGGCGATCGACCTGTGGCGCAAAATGCTCGGCATGCTATTTGAAACCGGCCATCCATGGATGACCTTCAAGGATCCCTGCAATATCCGTTCACCGCAGCAGCATATCGGCGTTGTGCACTCATCGAACCTGTGTACCGAGATTACACTGAACACTTCTGATACCGAGATCGCGGTCTGTAATCTGGGCTCGGTCAACCTGCCTCAGCATGTCGATGAAAATGGCCTGAACCTGGAAAAACTCGAGCGCACCATCAATACCGCGATGCGCATGCTTGATAATGTGATTGATTACAATTACTACAGCGTACCGCAGGCACGCACCTCCAACCTGCGCCATCGCCCGGTTGGACTCGGCATCATGGGATTCCAGGATGCGCTGTACAAACAGCATATTCCCTATGCCTCGGAAAACGCGATCGAGTTTGCCGATGAGTCGATGGAAGCAGTCAGTTACTATGCGATACAGGCATCGACCCACCTCGCCGAGGAACGCGGCACCTATTCCAGTTACCAGGGATCACTATGGAGCCAGGGTATCCTGCCGATCGATTCGGTGGCAAAACTGCGTGAAACTCGCGGTGACTACCTGCAACAGGACGATAGCTCACGCATGAACTGGGACAGTTTACGTGAGCGCGTGATGAACATCGGTATGCGTAATTCGAACACCATGGCGATTGCACCCACCGCTACCATTTCGAATATCTGCGGCGTCAGCCAGTCGATCGAACCGATTTACCAGAACATGTTTGTCAAATCGAACCTCTCCGGTGAATTCACCGTAGTCAATCCTTACCTGGTCGATGATTTAAAACGGCATGGCCTGTGGGACGATGTGATGGTCAACGATCTAAAGTACTACGACGGCAGCGTACAAAGCATCGATCGGGTACCGGAAGATTTAAAGGCTATTTATTCAACCGCGTTCGAAGTCGATTCACGCTGGCTGGTCGAAGCCGGATCCCGCCGCCAGAAGTGGATCGACCAGGGGCAGTCGCTTAATCTCTACATGGCCGAACCCTCCGGTAAGAAACTGGATAATCTGTACAAACTGGCCTGGGTACGGGGTTTGAAAACAACCTATTACCTGCGTTCGCTGGGAGCGACCGCAGTTGAGAAATCCGCAACCCAGTCACCTGAGCCGGCAGTCGAAGCAGAGCCAAAAGTCTGCTCGATACTCGATCCGGATTGTGAAGCATGTCAATAACTGGCACTGAAATAATAAGCAGGAGTATATTATGTTGAATTGGGATGAACCCTTAACCCCACAGATATCGCGGTCACCGGAACCAGCGATAGATTCGACTGCAGGCAATGCGGAGCCGCCGACAATTCCAGTCGTTAGTGAGGATAAAAGCACCGTCGAAACATCCCGGCCAGCGATAATGCCTGTTGCTGCCAAACCGATAAATCCGGAAGACAAACGCGTCGTAAACGGCCATGCTGATATTAATCAGCTGGCGCCATTCAAGTATCCCTGGGCCTGGGATTATTTCCTTAATGCCAACAAGAATCACTGGACCCCGCTCGATATCAACATGACCCAGGACGTGCATGATTACCAGCACAAACTCACCCTGGAAGAACGCCATGTGTATGAAAACGTGCTGTCGTACCTGACCACTTCGGATATTATGGCGATGCGTAATATCGGGCTTGCCGTGATGGAGAAAATGTCAGCACCCGAGTTGCAGATTTACCAGGCTCGACAGGTCTATGAGGAAGCAATGCATACCTGGACTTACCAGCATTGTATTGAAACCATCGGTCTCGATCAGGGTGAAATTTATAACCGTTATCGCGTGGTTCCCGAAATTTACCACAAGATTCAAATGTGCAACCAGCGACTCGGTTCGGTACTGCGTCCCGACATCGACCTGACTGATCGCGATGAGCTGGAAAACTTCGTACTCGCCTATACCTTCTTTGCCGGCGTATTCGAAGGTACCTGGTTTTACAACGGATTCAGCCCGATCTTCGCGTTACAACGGCGCGGACTGATGAAGGGCACCTCCGAGCAATTGCAATACATCATGCGTGACGAAGTCCTGCATGCTTCGTTCGGTATTCGGGTCTGCAATCAAATCGTGCTGGAAGAGAATATCAAGCTCGATCCAAAGGTAATACAGAATATGTGGGAAGAAGCCGAAGCCGCCGAAATGCAGTACGCGAAATTCCTGTTACCGGATCCGATCCTGGGTTATAGCGCTGAAGATCATATCGCGCAATTTCGCTTCATCGCCAACCGTCGCGCTAACAAACTCCACCACGCGATTCCATTCCCGGGTGCAGAAAACGCACTGCCGTGGCTGGACGAGCAGGCTAACCTGAAAAAGGAGAAAAACTTTTTTGAGACCCGCGTGACCGAGTATCAAACCGGTGGCGCCTTAAACTGGGACTAGCTATACACCGAATCAGAGTTACACGCGCTCTTCGGTTGTAACCTTGGGCCAGGTACCGGGATACCCCATATCCCGTTATCTGGCCTTCTTTTTTCTGACCACGGAAAATTCTGCCTTACCCTGGACTGGAAATAATTGCTTGCCGAGCGGCCAGCTTGCTTCAGCTGCTGTTGCGTGATTTAACTTCCTTCATGAAACGATCCCGAATGACGACAGGATCGGTATCGATTACCGGTACTTTAATATTTCCCGATTCACATTTGCAGACAATAATTGTCATCTGCTTGGAATCGAGCGCTGCCTGCACCGTGGCAGCCGCCTCCTCGGCCTCGCATTCGACGACATGCTCACAGCCGCAGGCACTGGCCACTGCCGCAAGTGACGTCTTCTTACCCGCATAGGTCGGCTGGTCGCCGGTTGAGCCATAGCTGCCATTGTCGATAATCAGCAGTACGAAATTATCCGCTACATTGTTGGCAATGGTCGGCAAGGTGCCAAAGTTGGTTAACACCGAACCGTCACCATCGATCGCGACCACTTTCTGGTTTTGCGCCAGCGCAAGCCCGAGGCCAATCGATGACGCCAGCCCCATGGTGCCCAGCATGTAAAAATTACTCGGCTGATCATCGAGCAAATGGAGTTCCTGGCTTGGCAGGCCAATATTGCAGACCACCAGCTGATCGGAGATTACCGGAACAAGTGCTTTTAAAACTTCGCTGCGGATCATATCAGGCCCCCTTCCAGAAACTGGCATCGGTTAAAATGGCGACTGGTTTCTTGCACATGAAACAATACTCGAGTATCGCATCGAGCTCATTCACATCATCGGCTTTATGAAAGTGATAAGTCGGTATATTCAATTGCGCCAGTAGCGCCTTGGTATGCACCGCCATCTCGACCTGGCAGGCAACCGGCTCACCTAGTTCACCCCGATAGCTGATCAGCATCGGCAGTGGAATGTGGTAGTACTGAATCAAGGTAACCAGGGTATTGATGGTCACTCCAATCGCAGTATTCTGCATGATTATGGCGGATCGTTTGCCGCCCATGTAAGCGCCCGCGCAGAGTCCCATACCCTCGTCTTCCTTGTTAGATGGTATATGGAAAATCTCATCGGAATTTTCAATCTGATCAATTACTCCCGCTAACTGCTTGCAGGGCACAGTCGTCACGAACTCGACTCTGTTCTTTATCAAATCCGCAACAATTTTTTCATTTACTGACACCTGCCGTACTCCTGCCCTTGCCTGCTAATTATCGAACAATAGATGATGCCACAAATAATCTGCCGGGTTTGCATTTTTACTCTCAACAGACCCGGACCAGGGGCTTGAAGTTACCTGGCAGGCAAAGCCGGCAGCTCAGTCACCATGGGCTATGCTCCCTGGACTAGTTGTTCAGTGGAACACTGGTAGCGGCAGGTATCGGCGCGATGCTGCAGAATCAAATTTTGCCGCATCTTCGAAATATTAGATAACAATACTGCTTTAGTAGTGGAACTGGCCTTCCCAGTTGCCCCGCCGATAATCGAGCTCGACAATTCTGGGGACCATTCGCGCTGCTAATCCCTGTGACAGGTTTTTGCCGGCGGGAAAACTGGCGACGAATTCACGCGGATCGCAAGCCGCCGACGCGACAGGTTGAAACGCGATTTGAAGCCTGTCGCTAACAACCGT
>CAWCBX010000093.1:0-4104 GCA_963793595.1 uncultured Gammaproteobacteria bacterium
GGTTTTAGAGTTGTACAGCTTTAGAGCCGTACAATGGTAATTATAGAAGGGCCCTTGAGTCAACTCCGGCTGATCCGGCTGTATGTAGTGGCAGTATACCTGAACCACGGTCAGGTCTTGAATCGTGAATTCTATCTGATTTGATGCTCGCGAACAGACATTACAACGAGCAGCCGAATCTGGAACAATCGGTAACCGCCCGTAACTTCGGCGCCTTCGATGTGTGGCTGGACGAAAGCGAAAATGCTGTAGTGCATCTGGAAACCGGCCACGTCGATACCAGTGTCAAATTGAGCGAAATAGACGTCGAGGATTATGTAATTCCGGCGGGTGACTTTGATCTTGAGATACGTCTCTTTCGTCTGGTGCACGTTCTGGTTAAGGGCCCGATTACGGCATCAGTCGATGTTCCGATTAAAGCGCAGGGCGACAACCCACTGTGGAGACAAAACAAACCGGATGAACGACTGCAATGTGCCGTTCTCTGGCGTTGAAATTATTTCATCCAAAGTCCGTTTTGGGTCGTTTTCTGCCCCCTATTGCCATATCCTGAGCGTCCGCTTTTTGAGAATATAGTGAGAACCATGTTATAGTCAGCATTGATTTAAATTGAATCAAAACCGATGAAAGGTGGCGCAAGACCAGGTGCGGGAAGGCCCAAGGATTCGGGTCAAACGCACACACCTTTTGTCAGTTTTGCCGGTTCCACCTATTGGGGGATTTTATATTTTCTCGAAAATGATGCCCCACCCAAAAATCACGTATTTTTTGAGTCATTCCGTACACCATTCCGTACACTAAATATTTCTTATAAACTAAAAATCCCCAGTTATTAATAACATAGGGATTATATTTGGCGGAGAGAGAGGGATTCGAACCCTCGATACGCGATTAACGTATACACACTTTCCAGGCGTGCTCCTTCAACCACTCGGACACCTCTCCAGATTCTGTTTTTGCTGCTGCTGTGGATATCTATCCACGACAGGGCGCGAAGACTACATGATCAACTGAAAGCTCGCAATATCTCGATTGCATACGGTGAGCATAACACCTGGTTCCTGGTCATTTTTTCCTGCTCGAAAGCTGGCTTCAAGGATCGGCTTTAAGCACTGAAATACAGCCGAAATTCATGCTATCCAGATTAGTGGTTTGGCATTAGAATTCGCGCTTTCGGCGAGCTGGGCTGCGAAGCCCAGCCTGTTTCTGGCAACCCTTTTTTACATCAGTACCGGACCGCCATGCTGCAAACCTTCAGGCAAACCGCCGCCCTCCTTTGCGGCATCACCATACTCACGCTGGGCATGGGGATGCTGTATGTCCTGATCGTGGTGCGTGCCCGGGAGGCCGGGTTCTCCAGCCAGTGGATCGGCATCATACAATCCGCCTACCAGGTCGGCTGGCTGGTGGCCGCGATCATCATTCCCTCGCTGATTCATCGGGTCGGTCATATCCGGGTTTTCGCCGCCGTGGCCGCACTGGGCTCCGGGGTGATTCTTATGCACCTGTTACTCATCGAGGAAATCTCCTGGGCGGTGGAACGAATCTTTATGGGCATTTGTACCGCCGGACTAATGATCGTCGCCGAAAGCTGGCTAAACGATATGTGTGACAACAAAGGGCGTGGCAAGATACTGGCGGTATACACCATCATCAGTTGGGGCGCCCCGGTAATAGGTATGTGGCTGCTGCGTTTTGGTGATATCAGTTCCAGTTTTTTCTTCCTGTTGGCGTCGATAATCATTTCAATAGGTGTTTTGCCGATTCTGCTGAGTGCGTCGCGCACCCCGAGCCTGATCAATGTGGAGAGATTCAATCTGCGCAAACTTTACGAAATTACTCCGGTGGGCGTCATCGGAACCTTCCTCTCCGGCCTCTGTCACGGCGCATTTTTCGCCGCGGTGGCGATCTATGCCACCTCGCTCGAGCTCAGCGTTCGCGAGGTAACGAATATTAACGCGCTCGCCATCCTGATCGGGGTCCTGCTGCAGTGGCCGCTGGGTATGTTATCCGACCATTATGACCGCAGAACAGTGCTGATTGCCTGCGCGACGCTGACCGCAATATCAGCCGGTCTGTTTGGTATGTATGCATCGATGGAAGTAGCCACAATCTATGTCGCCGTATCCTGTATGAGCGCCTTCAGCCTGGGCCTGTACAGCCAATGTATCAGCCATGCCAACGACAATCTCAATCCCGGCCAGATCGTCTCGGCAACCGGGTCACTGGTGCTGGTATATGGCGTCGGTTACGCCATTACCCCGGTCATCAGTGGGTTTCTAATCTCCCAGTCACCCGTCTACTTCTATTGGGTTATCGGTGCTTGCGCCATCCTGCTGGCCGCTTTTGTCATGTATCGCACGATTCGTAAAGCGCCGCAGGGACACCAGGGTGACCTGGTTGCGATGGCCTCCGCTTCGCCCTATACGTCGGTGGTTATCGCCGCCGAAGAATGGGCCGATGATACGGAAATGATGGATAACAGGTCCGAGAAAACCCGACAGAGCGATGACGGCAAGACGCCTAACACTTGAGCTTCAGCATTTTCGGGTCATACAGGGGCTGGAGTTGCAACTCACAGGGTAACCGCTCGCTGGCAACTTCCAGTTCGTAGCTTGCGGACGTCAGGTAGTCATGATCGACACCCTCGGCATTGCGCACGTAGCCGAAACCGATATTCGTGTTCACCGTGTAACCCCAGCCTCCGCTGGACAGCCAGCCGGCGCGTTCACCATTGCGATAAATGGTCTCCCGGCCCAGCAACACAACCTCGCTGTCCGCCAGCGTGAAGCAGGCCAGAGATTTACCCAGGGGCTTTTCTTTCTGGGCGATAATCGCATCACGCCCGATAAAGGACTTGCCGCTTTGCAGATCAAGCGCCCAGCCAAGCCCGGCTTCGAGCGGAGTATAATCGGGGCCAATGTCGGCACCCCAGGCGCGATAGCCCTTTTCGAGCCGTAGCGACTCGATCGCACGGTAACCGGCATTGACGATGCCATGCTCCCTGCCCGCCTTGAGCAGCGCCTCGTATACGCTCAGCGCGAACTCTACCGGCACATGCAACTCCCAGCCCAGTTCGCCGACATAGCTGACCCGCAGCGCCCTCACCATGGCACCCGCAATCGCCAGCTCCTGCATGGTCGCGAACGCAAACGCCGCATGCGAAATATCCTGCTGTACGAGCGACTGCAATAGCTCCCGAGAGTTTGGTCCCATCAGCGATAACACGGCCCAGGCAGAAGTCACGTCTTCGATCCGGGCATCGCAATCAGGCGGAATATTGCGTCTTATCCAGTCGAAGTCATGTGTCGCGAATCCGGTGCCGGTAACGAGATAAAATTCATCTTCACCGATTCGTGTGACCGTCAGGTCCGACTCGATACCACCGCGCCGGTTAAGCATCTGGCTATAAACCACACCACCGACTGCAACGTCGATGTTAGCGGCACAAATCCAGCACAATGCCTGCACCGCTCCTGGCCCGGAAACCCGGTACTTGGCAAACGAACTCTGGTCAAAAACGGCAACCTGTTCACGCACCGCACGATGTTCGGCGCCCACCGCCTGGAACCAGTTCTGGCGCCCGAAACTGTATTCATCAACGGCTGATGCCATGTCAGTAGCAAACCAGTTCGGGCGTTCCCAGCCCAGTTTTTCGCCGAAACAGGCGCCCTGAGACTTCAAACTCCCATAAAGCGGCGAACGTCGGCAGGGACGACAGCTGTTGTGCTCTTCATAGGGCCAGGCCATCGTATAGTGTTTGGAGTAGGCCTCTAGCGTTCTGCTGCGCACCCAGTTCACATCTGCATGCGGCTTGCCGAAGCGGCGAATATCGACCGGCCACAAATCAAAGGGTGGTTCACCGTTTTTCACCCACTCGGCCAGGGCCATACCCGCCCCACCGCCCGATGCGATACCGAACGCGTTGAATCCGGCACCCACAAAAACATTATTACGCTCAGGCGCCGCACCGAGAATAAAATTGCCATCCGGGGTAAAGCTTTCCGGGCCGTTGAGCATCTGCTTGATGCCGGCATCAGCCAGCACCGGCACGCGCGCTATCGCCTGCTCCATCAGTGGTTCGAAATGATCCAGGTCGTTATC
>CAWCBX010000094.1:0-13595 GCA_963793595.1 uncultured Gammaproteobacteria bacterium
GCGTCAAGGTACTGCGTTATGAAATCAAGAATATCAATCCGCCGCACGACGTGCTCAGTGCGATGGAAAAACAGATGCGCGCCGAGCGTGAAAAGCGCGCCGTCATCCTGACCTCGGAAGGCGAACGTGACGCCAAGATCAACGAGGCCGAAGGTGAAAAGCAGCGCGTAATCAAGGAGTCCGAGGCTAACAAGCAACAGCAGATCAACGAGGCCGAGGGTGAGGCCGAGGCGATTCTCGCGGTCGCTACGGCAACCGCGAAGGGCCTGTATCGCGTGGCGCAATCGCTGGTTGCTGAAGGCGGCGACTCGGCAATGCAACTGCGTATCGCGGAAGCCTACATTGCCCAGTTCGGCAACCTGGCCAAAGAAGGTAATACGCTAATCGTGCCATCCAACCTGAGCGATATAGCGTCGATGATCGCACTCGCCACCACCATCGCCAAAAAAGACGCGCCCGGACAGGTGAGTTGAGCGAAACGTTCGACCTGATAATATTTGATTGCGACGGGGTTCTGGTCAACAGCGAGAAAGTCGCCAACGAAGTGTTTGCCGACGTGTTGCTGCAGGTATGCGGCCTCGAGTTCACGCTCGAGGAAATGTTCGATACTTTCGTCGGTCATTCGAGACTGCAATGCCTGCAGAAAATCGAAGCGATTCTCGGTGAGCCGCCCCCGCCAGAACTGGATCAGCGTTACCAGGATGATATCAATCTTGCGCTCAAGGATTCGGTGGCCGCGATCGAAGGCATCGAAGCAGTTTTAACAGATCTGACGGTTCCTTACTGTGTCGCTTCGAGTGGTTCACACGACAAGATGAAACTGACGCTGGGTAAAACCGGCCTGATCGACTTTTTCGACGGTAATATTTTCAGTACCAGCGAGGTCGAGCGCGGTAAGCCCCATCCCGATATTTATTTGCATGCCGCTACTACCATGGGCGGGCATCAAGCGCAGCGTTGCCTGGTAATCGAAGACAGTCCCATCGGCGTCACCGGCGCGGTCGCCGCCGGCATGCAGGTGTTCGGATTTGCCGAACTGATGCCGGCGCATAAGCTAAAGGCCAGCGGTGCCCATCTCGTCTTCGAGCATATGCACGACCTCCCCGACCTGATCTCCACCCACTCCCGTTAATCCGTCAGCTACCTGCTGTCAGGAATAAAATACCTCTGCTTGAAGGCAGGTCATAAAAATCCGTCCCAGGCCTTTACGGCGCGAGGGGTTTTACCGGTTTCCTCTAACAGTGGTTGGCAACCTCGGGGGTAGTTCCGCAAAAGTGTAGCGAGGCAGGAGCCGAGCTCCGAGCGGTCACATGGATGTGCCACACGGCGTCTTTTGCCGTTCGGAAGCACCTTTTGCGGAACTACCCCCCGAGGTTGCCTTAGGACGCCGGAGAAGCTGCGATTATTTTTTGTTCCGGACTGTAGTGCGCGCAAGCGGAGATCCTGTGGTGGCACCATGATTCAAGGACTCCCGATTAGCCGGCGTAGCACTCGAAGGTATTTTTGGAAAAGAAGCACTATTACGCTAGAATGCGCGCCCTTTTACATTAATATGGTCGAATGGAATCTAAACAGCGTTTCGATGTGATTGTCGTCGGCGGCGGACATGCGGGTACCGAAGCCGCGCTGGCGGCTGCACGCATGGGAGTCAATACGCTGTTGCTGACGCATAGTATCGAGACGCTTGGCCAAATGTCCTGTAACCCGGCGATCGGTGGAATTGGCAAAGGCCACCTGGTCAAGGAAATCGATGCGCTCGGCGGCGAAATGGCGCTGGCGGCGGACCGGGCCGGCATTCATTTCAGGATTTTAAACCGTCGCAAGGGACCGGCGGTGCGTGCCACGCGTGCCCAGGCCGATCGCCAGCTATATCGCATGGCGATACGCGAAAAGCTCGAAAATCAGCCTGGCCTGGCGATTTTTCAACAACCCGTCGTCGATCTGATTGAAAACGGCAGCGCTATCGAGGGTGTGGTCACCCAGATGGGGCTTAAGTTTTATGCGCCGACCGTGGTGCTGACTGTGGGCACCTTTCTCGATGGTAAAATTCATATCGGTGATTCCAGTTATGCGGGTGGGCGTGCCGGTGATCCGCCTTCGACCCGCCTTGCGGAGCGCCTGCGCGCCCGACCGTTCCGCGTGGGCCGGCTGAAAACCGGTACGCCGCCACGCATCGATCGCAACTCGATCGACTTTAGCCGTCTCGAAGAGCAGCCCGGCGATGATCCGCTGCCGCTGTTTTCGACCATGGGCAGTCTCGACATGCATCCCGAGCAGGTCTGTTGTCACATTACCCACACCAACGCAAAGACGCATGACATTATCCGCGAAAGCCTGCATCGATCACCATTGTTCAGCGGCGAAATCGAGGGTGTCGGCCCGCGTTACTGCCCGTCGATTGAAGATAAAGTGGTTCGTTTCGCCGACAAAACCTCGCACCAGGTATTTGTCGAACCCGAGGGTCTGAAACTCGGCGAAGTCTACCCCAATGGCATTTCCACCAGCCTGCCCTTCGATGTTCAGCAGTTGCTGGTAAACAGCATGCTCGGCTTTGAGCAGGCATTGATAACAAGGCCCGGATACGCGATCGAATACGACTATTTCGACCCACGGGATTTGTGCCCGACCCTCGAGACCCGTTTTATCGAGGGCCTGTATTTCGCAGGCCAGATCAACGGTACCACCGGTTACGAAGAGGCCGGTGCCCAGGGTCTGATAGCTGGCGCCAATGCCGCGGCCAGGGTGCAGGGTAAAAAGGCGCTCGAACTGAAGCGCGCAGAAGCCTACATGGGCGTGCTCGTCGATGACCTGATTACACGTGGTACCAACGAGCCTTATCGCATGTTTACCTCACGCGCGGAATATCGCTTGATGCTGCGCGAGGACAATGCCGATTTGCGTTTAACCGAAATGGGTCGCGAACTGGGGCTGGTTGAAGACGCTCGCTGGCGGGCTTTCGAAGAATATCGCGAACAGCTTGAGGGCCTGAACCAGGTATTGCGCGAGCAATGGCTACGGCCAGGTACCGAGGCCGCCGCCGCGTTGGCAGAAACCTTGCAAAACCCGCTCACGCGTGAATATCGCTATTGCGAAATCCTCAAGCGGCCCGAAGTAGAAATCGAAGATTTGATGCCTTTTGTTGATCACCCCGAAGCCTATCCGAAAACGGTTCGTGCGCAGGCAGAAGTCAACGTCAAGTACGCGGGTTATCTCGATCGACAACAACAGGAAATAGACAAGGCCAGCCAGCACGAACAAACCGAGTTGCCGCCAGCGCTCGATTACAGCGAGGTGCGCGGGCTGTCAAACGAGGTTTGCCAGAAACTGGCTCAACATCGACCCGCGACAATCGGCCAGGCCGGGCGGATTTCGGGAATCACCCCAGCTGCTATTTCATTGCTGTTGGTGCACCTTAAAAGGCATCAATACCAGGCTAAAAAGACGGCCTGAATGAACCTCGCCGGTGAACTCCGCGCAGGTACTGACGCGCTCGGGCTCACGCTCCAACAAACCCAGCACGATCAATTGATCGAGTATCTTTACCTGCTCGAAAAATGGAACCAGGTATACAACCTGACCGCGATTCGAGAGCTGCCGAAGATGCTGTCCTATCATTTGCTCGACAGTCTTTCGATCATCCCCAGGCTGGCGAATTGCCGCAAGGCGCTGGATGTCGGTAGCGGTGCCGGCCTGCCGGGTATTCCACTGGCGATTGCAATGCCGGAGGCGATTTGGGTAATGCTCGACAGCAATGCGCGCAAGACGCGCTTTATCCGTCAGGCGATCGCACATTGCGGACTGAAAAACGCACAAGTTGTGCAGTCGCGGGTTGAGGATTATCATTCGCCGGACTCGCTGGATTTTATTGTTAGTCGTGCCTATGCGCCATTGGCGGAATTCTGTGACAGTGTTGCGCATTTGCTGGAACCGAAAACTCAGCTGCTCACCATGAAAACCGGGCTCAGGCAAAAGGAAGTGCAGCAACTGGATACCAACAGATTCGTTTTCGAGGAAGAAATTCTTAATGTGCCCGGAATCAGCGAAACCCGCAGCCTGGTGGCAATAACACCGCTATGACCAAAACTTTGACCATTGCCAATCAAAAAGGTGGAGTCGGCAAGACGACCACCACAGTCAATCTGGCCGCGGCACTGGCAGCGACCAGGCGACGCGTATTGCTTATCGATATGGATCCGCAGGGCAATGCCACCATGGGCAGCGGGATCGATAAGAACACATTAAAACTCAGTATTTGCGACGTGTTGCTTGGTGACGCCAGTGCCAGCCAGGCATTGCAGCATGCGAGTGAAGCCGGCTACGATATTTTGCCTGCTAACGCCGATCTGACCGCGGCTGAAGTGCAATTGATGAACAAAATCGGACGCGAAAGACAATTGACGCTCGCCATCGATACGCTGCGCGACAATTATGACTACATCCTCATCGATTGCCCGCCATCGCTGAACATGCTCACCGTCAATGCGCTGGTGGCGGCCAACGGTGTCGTGGTTCCGATGCAGTGTGAGTACTATGCCCTGGAAGGTCTTTCGTCGCTACTCGATACTATCGAGCAGATTCGTATCAGCATTAACCCGGAAATTCGGCTCGAAGGTTTGCTGCGCACCATGTATGACCCGCGTAACAACCTTTCCAACGATGTCTCCAGCGAGCTGGTCGCGCATTTTGGTGACCGTGTCTATCGCACCGTGATTCCGCGCAACGTGGCACTCGCCGAGGCCCCGAGTTACGGCCAGTCGATCTTGAAATACAATAAAAATTCGCGTGGCTCGATGGCTTATCTCGCACTGGCGGGTGAAGTGATACGACGAGACGCCAAGCAAAACCATTACATTAATCAATAGACACTATGAAAAAAAAGCGCCTAGGTAGAGGACTCGGATCGTTAATCGGCAACATCGACGACGTCACCCGCGCACAAGTTGAAGACAGTAGCAATGGACTGGTCGAGCTCGATATCGATCGAATTCAACGCGGCAAGTACCAGCCACGCCAGGTGTTCGAGCAGGAGGCCTTGCAGGAACTGGCCGATTCGATTCGCGCGCAAGGTATCGTGCAACCCATCGTAGTACGTCCCGAAGGCAATCACTTTGAGCTGGTGGCGGGTGAGCGACGCTGGCGTGCGGCACAGCTTGCCGGCCTGCAGAAAGTTCCGGCGGTGATCCGGGAGCTCGATTCGAAATCGGCCGCTGCGATCGCGCTGATCGAGAATATCCAGCGTGAAGACTTGAATCCGCTCGAAGAGGCAGGCGCCTTTCTTCGTCTGATCGAGGAATTTGACCTTACACATCAACAAGTTGCAGATTCGATAGGACGCTCTCGCGCTACCGTCAGCAACTTGTTGCGCTTACTTGATCTCGCCGAACCCGTTAAGGAGCTGGTCAACAAGAGCTTGCTTAACATGGGGCATGCGCGTGCATTGCTGGCGCTTATCCGTCATGATCAGATCGAGGTCTCCAGGCTTGTCGTAGCCCGGGGACTGTCGGTTCGCGAAACCGAGCTACTGGTGAAAAGAACCCTGGCCGCTGAAACCACGGTCAAGGCAAAGCCAAAAGCGGCCGACCCGGACATCAAGCGACTGGAGAACAGGATCAGCGAAAAACTGGGTGCAGGGGTTAAAATCAAGCCGGGTAACAAGGGTTCCGGACAACTCGTGATCAGTTTTCATAGCGCCGCCGAGCTCGATGGAATCCTCGAACACCTGTCATTATAAATGTGCGTTCGGGTCATTGATTATTCACATTTAACTCCGCTATACTCTCCAACCGCTTTTTCTGACGGGGTGCCCAGGCTTGTGTGTGTCCCGGTACGGCGATGAAAAATCAGATTATCAGGTTGCTGGTTTTTCAATATCTCCTGGCGGCTTGTTACCTGGTAGGCACAGGTCTTTGGGATGTAGCATTTATACCGTCGGCTCTGTTAGGATGCACGGCGGCACTGTTACCGAAGACGTATTTCAGTTTCAGGATGCTGGGGGCAGCGAAAACTAATAATGCGCCCCAGTGGTTGGGTTACGCGTACCGGTCTGAGATCGGTAAATGGGTGATCATGAGCATGATATTTTTGCTCGCCTTCACCACGGGTTATCCCTGGGACCCTGGTGTTTTGTTTGTCGGATTTGTACTGATACAGTTATCCGGCTTGTTCATACTGTTTGTTACTAAAGGTAATTGATCGAATATGGCTGGCAGCTACGCAAATACAGGCGAGTACATCAAGCACCATTTGACCAATCTGACCTACGGGCAGAAGTCAGACGGCAGCTGGGGTATCGCTCATAGCGCCGAAGAGATCAAGGAAATGGGCTTCTGGTCGATCAACCTCGACTCGATGATTTTCTCTATCGGGCTGGGTGTATTTTTCTTATGGATTTTCCACCGTGCCGCAAAAAAGGCATCGACGGATGCACCTACCGGGCTGCAGAATTTCATCGAAATGATTATCGAGTTTATTGATGAATCCGTGCGCGGTTCGTTCACCGGCAAGAACCCGCTGATTGCACCGTTAGGGTTGACGATATTTGTCTGGGTTTTCCTGATGAACCTGATGGACCTGGTTCCGGTTGACCATATTCCATGGCTGGCGAGCCTGATGGGCGTGCCTTACCTCAAGATCGTGCCCAGTACCGATCCCAACATTACCTTCGGCATATCACTGTCGGTGTTTGCACTGGTTATTTATTACAGTATCAAGATGAAAGGCCCCGGAGGATTCTTCGCTGAGTTGGCTTTCCATCCATTCCCCAAATTCATGATGCCGCTCAACCTCGTGCTTGAAGGCGTCACATTGATTGCAAAACCCGTGTCACTGGCCTTGCGTTTGTTCGGCAACATGTATGCGGGTGAAATGATATTCATCTTGATAGCTTTGATGTACGGTGGTGGCTGGCTTCTCGGCTTGTCAGGTGGATTGTTGCAACTGGGTTGGGCGGTATTTCATATCCTGATTATTACCTTGCAGGCGTTTATCTTCATGACGCTGACCATCGTATACCTGGATATGGCATCGCAGAACAGATCACTAAACTTTTTTAACACACATTTAACACACTCTAAATTATTAGGAGAAAATCATGGAATCAGCTTTGCTTTATCTCGCTGCCGCTTTAATGATGGGCCTGGGCGCACTAGGTGCGGCACTGGGTATTGGTCTTCTCGGCGGACGCTTTCTCGAAGGTGCAGCGCGTCAACCCGAGCTGCTTCCGATGCTCCGTACCCAGTTCTTTATCATTATGGGTCTGGTCGACGCGATACCGATGATTGCTGTCGGTCTGACGATGTACATCATGTTCGCGGTTGCCTAGGCGCAACGAACTGACACTCACTAGACCGGGGATAGTAATATCACCACGACGAGGACAGCAATATGAATTTCAATGCAACGCTGATTGGTCAAACCATCACATTTATCGTGTTTGTCTGGTTCTGCATGAAATATATATGGCCGCCACTCATGGCAGCACTGGACAAGCGTAATGCTCTTATTTCCGATGGTCTGGCAGCGGCCCAACGTGGTCAACAGGATCTTGAGGAAGCCCAGTCAAAAGTCAGCGAAAGTCTGAACGACGCCAAGCAGCAAGCCCAGGAGATCATCAACAAGGCGCAGAAACGTGCCAATGAAATCGTTGATGAAGCCAAGGATGCTGCCCGGGAAGAGGCCGACAAGATTAAGACCGCAGCGACTGCCGATATCGATCAGCAAGTAAATTCTGCACGCGAACATTTGCGCAGGGAAGTTTCGTCGATCGCATTGGCCGGAGCCGAGCAGATTCTAAAGCGCGAAGTCGATGCCAAGGCGCATGCGGCCGTGCTTGATGAACTGGTCGCGCAGATCTAGGACCTGAAACATGTCTGATTTCGAAACTACCGCTCGACCTTATGCCAGGGCTCTGTTTGAGCTGGCAGCGGAAGATGGCAAGCTGCAACAGTGGCAGGATAAACTGGAGCAGGCGGCTTTGATTGCCGCTGATCCCGATATGCTGGGTATGTTCGATCAGCCCGCAATACTCGCCGCAGAACTGGCCGAGTTGTTCGTTACGGTGTTGACAGCAGCGGGTGTCGAAGTCGATGCCGATTTCAGGAATCTGATCGCATTGCTGGCCGAAAATGACCGGCTGGCAGCGCTGCCGACTATTAGCACGCAGTTTGCTACCCTCAAGCAGGAAGCCGATGGCGCAATCGAGGTAATGGTTCGCAGTGCACAGGAACTGAGCATTGAGCAGCAAGACAAGATTGCCAGCAGCATGGCAAAAAGACTTGGCAAAGAGGTCAGCATTACGACCGAAATTGATGCCAGCCTGATCGCTGGTGCCATTGTTACGGCAGGTGACCTGGTCATCGACGGCTCTGCCAGCGGGCGTATGCAGAAATTAACGATTGCTCTCAACAAATAACAGATTATTACATTTATGGGATAACACGTGATGCAACTTAATCCGTCAGAAATAAGCGAACTCATTAAAGATCGCATCAAGAACTTTGAAGGTGCTGCCGAGGCGAGAACAGAAGGTACTGTTGTCAGCCTGATGGATGGTATCGCACGTATTCATGGTCTCGCCGATGTCATGTCGGGTGAGATGATTGAGTTTCCGGGTAACACCTTTGGTATGGCACTGAACCTCGAGCGTGACTCGGTTGGTGCGGTAATCCTGGGTGACTACAAGCATATTTCGGAAGGCGACACTGCCAAGTGTACCGGGCGTATTCTTCAAGTGCCGGTGGGCGAAGGAATGCTGGGTCGTGTCGTGAACTCGCTGGGTGAGCCAATCGATGGCAAGGGTCCGATCGAGTCCGATATTTCGATGCCGATCGAGCGCATCGCACCCGGCGTTATCGAGCGTCAATCGGTATCGCAGCCGATGCAGACTGGCCTCAAGGCAATCGATGCGATGGTGCCGATCGGACGCGGTCAGCGCGAGCTGATCATTGGTGACCGCCAAACCGGTAAATCCGCGGTTGCCATCGACGCTATCATCAATCAAAAGGGTACCGGCGTTAAATGTATTTATGTCGGTATCGGTCAAAAGGCATCGACGATCGCCAACGTGGTACGCAAGCTCGAAGAATTCGGCGCGATGGAGCACACCATCGTAGTTGCTGCGAACGCGTCTGATTCAGCTGCATTACAGTATATTGCCCCCTACTCGGGTTGCACTATGGGCGAATTCTTCCGTGACCGCGGCGAAGACGCGCTGATTATTTACGATGACCTGACCAAGCAAGCCTGGGCATACCGCCAGGTATCATTGCTGTTGCGACGCCCGCCGGGTCGTGAAGCTTATCCCGGTGACGTTTTCTACCTGCACTCGCGCCTGCTCGAGCGTGCCTCGCGCATCAATGCTGATGAAGTAGAGCGACTGACCGGGGGCAAGGTAAAAGGCAAGACCGGTTCATTGACGGCGTTGCCGATCATTGAAACCCAGGGTGGTGACGTGTCGGCCTTCGTACCGACCAACGTTATCTCCATCACCGATGGCCAGATCTTCCTCGAGTCGGACCTGTTTAATGCCGGTATCCGACCTGCCATCAACGCCGGCCTTTCGGTCTCGCGTGTTGGTGGTGCGGCCCAGACCAAGATCATCAAGAAACTGGGCGGTGGTATTCGCCTGGCACTCGCCCAGTATCGGGAACTTGCGGCGTTCGCCCAGTTCGCTTCCGATCTCGATGAATTTACGCGCAAGCAGCTTGAGCGAGGTCAACGGGTTACCGAGCTGATGAAACAGCGACAGTATTCGCCGCTGAACGTTGCCGAAATGGGTGTCTCGCTGTATGCCGCTAACGAAGGTTACCTTGATGATGTCGACGTCAACAGGATTGTTGATTTTGAAGCCGCAATGATTGCGCATATTCGCTCCAGTAACGCGGAGCTGCTCGATCAGATTAACGCCGAAGGCGATTATGACGACGATATTGCAGCAGCCATTGGTAAAGCCATCGAAGGCTTTAAAGCGACCGGCGTCTACTAGCGATGGCTGGCGGCAAGGAAATAAAGACCAAGATTGCGAGTGTTCAGAACACTCAAAAGATCACCGCGGCGATGGAAATGGTCGCGGCGAGCAAGATGCGCCGTGCCCAGGATCAAATGTTTGCCACGCGTCCCTACGCGGACCGTATCGCGGCCGTAGTGAATCATGTGGCGAGTGCGCACAGTGAATACAAGCATCCGTTTCTGATCGAAAGACCGATCAAACGCGTCGGTATCGTCGCGATTTCGACCGATCGTGGTCTCTGCGGCGGGCTGAATACCAACATGTTCAAAGTCGCTTTGAATCACATCGGCGAGTTCGACGACAAGGGTGTCGAAATCGAAGTGGTTACTTTTGGTGGCAAGGCGCTGAGTTTTTTCAAGCGGATCGGTGCCAAAGTGGTGGCCGAAGCGAGCCACATCGGTGACAGCCCCGAAATGTCTCAGATTATCGGTCCCATTCAGGTGCTGATGCAGGGTTATCTGAAAGGCGAGATCGATGCTATTTACCTGGTCGGTAACGAGTTTATCAATACCATGACGCAAACGCCGAAGGTCACCCAGCTGGTGCCGGTTCAACCTTCTGACGATACCGAGCTAAAGCATCACTGGGATTACATCTATGAACCAGATGCCAGGGAAGTGCTCGACGATTTGCTTGATCGTTACATCGAATCACTGATTTACCAGGGTGTCGTCGAGAATGTGGCCTGTGAAATGGCATCACGCATGATCGCGATGAAGAACGCCACCGAAAATGCCGGCTCAATGATTGATGAGCTGCAATTGATTTACAACCGCGAACGTCAGGCCAGTATTACGCAGGAAATCAGCGAAATCGTGGGCGGCGCAGCCGCAGTTTAAACTTATTATGATAGAACAGAGGATCAACAGATGAGCACAGGTAATGTCGTGGAAGTAATCGGCGCAGTTGTCGATGTAGAATTTCCCCGAGACGCTGTACCCAAAGTTTACGACGCGCTTAAAATCGCCGATGCTGACGATTTGACGCTCGAAGTTCAGCAGCAGCTCGGTGATGGCATCGTGCGTACCATCGCTATGGGTGCTTCCGAAGGTTTGCGTCGTGGGCTCGAAGTCAGCAATACCGGTGAACCGATTACCGTACCAGTTGGTCAGCAGACCCTGGGCCGCATCATGGATGTACTCGGAAACCCTATCGATCAGAAGGGACCGATCGGTGAAGAAAAGCGTATGCCGATCCATCGCGTACCACCGACTTATGATGAGCAGGCCACTACGACTGAAATTCTTGAAACCGGCATCAAGGTTATCGACCTGGTTATGCCGATCGTCAAGGGTGGCAAGATTGGCCTGTTTGGTGGTGCCGGCGTGGGTAAGACGGTAACCCTGATGGAGCTGATTCGTAACATCGCGGTTGAGCACTCCGGCTTCTCGGTATTTGCCGGTGTCGGTGAGCGTACCCGGGAAGGCAACGACTTTTATCATGAAATGACCGATGGCGGCGTTATCGACAAGGTATCGCTGGTTTACGGCCAGATGAATGAGCCTCCTGGAAACCGTTTGCGCGTGGCACTGTCAGGACTGACCATGGCGGAGCATTTCCGCGATGAAGGCCGCGACGTACTCATGTTCGTCGATAATATTTACCGTTACACGCTTGCGGGTACCGAGGTATCGGCTCTGCTTGGACGGATGCCTTCCGCGGTTGGTTATCAGCCGACACTGGCGGAAGAAATGGGTGCCCTGCAGGAACGTATCACCTCCACCAAGACTGGCTCAATCACTTCCTTCCAGGCGGTATATGTGCCGGCGGACGATTTGACCGACCCATCACCTGCAACAACCTTTGCGCACCTTGATGCAACGCTCGTATTGTCTCGCCAGGTCGCAGAACTGGGTATTTATCCTGCAGTTGATCCGCTCGACTCAAACTCACGTATCCTTGATCCGAACGTGGTCGGTAACGAGCATTACGACACTGCGCGCGGTGTGCAGGGCCTGTTGCAGCGTTACAAGGAACTCAAGGACATTATCGCGATTCTGGGTATGGACGAACTCTCCGAAGAAGACAAGCTTGCGGTTAGCCGGGCGCGGAAGATTCAACGCTTTCTGTCGCAACCGTTCTTCGTCGCCGAGGTATTCACCGGTTCTCCGGGCAAGTATGTTACGGTCAAGGACACTATTTCGAGCTTCAAGCAGATTCTGAACGGCGAAATGGATCAGTATCCGGAGCAGGCTTTTTACATGGTTGGTGGCATCGAAGAAGTCGCCGAGAAAGCCAAAACCCTTTAAGGTAGCGTTATGGCCAGTACCATTCACGTAGATATCGTCAGCGCCGAGGAGCAAATTTTCTCCGGCGAAGCACATATGGTTTTCGCACCGGCCGTGATGGGTGAGGTCGGTATCGCGCCGCGCCATACCCCGCTGATATCGCCGCTGAAGCCGGGTGAAGTCCGTCTCGACATGGGCGATGGCCAGGAAGAGTTCTTCTTTATTTCGGGCGGTATTCTGGAGGTCCAGCCACATGTTGTGACCGTGCTTTCGGATACCGCGATTCGTGCTAAAGATCTGGATGAGGCCGCTGCACTGGAAGCGCAGAAGCGAGCCCAGGATGCGCTGGCCGATCAGCAATCGGATCTCGACGTCGCCAAGGCGAAAGCCGAACTTGCGGCCGCCGCGGCGCAGATTGCGGCCATCAAAAAACTGAGAAAGAAATAAAAAAGGGGCGCAAGCCCCTTTCCTTTTATTTTTTTCCCTTCCCCGCACAAGCGGGAGGATCATCATTCTGCAGATCAGATTAATCGATAGTCTGACCTTTTTGACCAATAGTCCTGTCATTGCGGGCCTGACCCGCAATCCATTACAATAAGCCTCTGATTTTGTTCTAGAATTCTTCTATGTCACTGAGTATTGTCATTCTCGCCGCAGGCCAGGGAACGCGCATGAAGTCTGCGCGTCCCAAGGTAATTCATGAACTGGCTGGCAAGCCGCTTTTGCAACATGTCGTCGACAGCTGCCGTGCGCTGGAACCCGAGCAGATTATCGTGGTTACGGGTCACGCTGCTGAACAGGTACATGCGGTCATGCAGGGACAGGAGCTGAGTTTTGTTGAGCAAACTGAACAGCTTGGTACCGGGCATGCGCTGGCGCAATGCCTCGATGCGATCACCCCGGGTAACGATGTACTGGTGCTGTTCGGCGATGTGCCACTTATTCGTGCCGAGACCATGGCGAGGATCATCGAAACGGCTGATGACGCCACGGTCCGTATCCTGAGTTTTATACCCGAAAGCCCGTTTGGCTACGGCCGCATCCTGCGCCAGCAGGATGGTTCTGTGAGTGCGATTGTCGAGCATAAAGACGCCAGCCAGGAGCAACTTGGTATCGGTGAATGCTTTTCCGGGATCATGTCGATTCGTGGTGATAGCTTGCACCAGCTGGTGACATCCCTCGACAACAAGAATGCTCAGGGTGAATATTATCTGACCGACGTCGTCGATATCGCGGTGGTCAATGGAAATACGGTATCTGCGATTTTATGCGACGACCCGGGTGAAGTGAGTGGCATCAATAATCAGCAGCAGCTGGCGGCGGTTGAAGCCCTCTACCGGGCACGGCAGGTCGATATGCTG
>CAWCBX010000095.1:0-50421 GCA_963793595.1 uncultured Gammaproteobacteria bacterium
ATCGCGGTACCGGCCACCTTTGGTCTGTTTCTGCTGGCGCAGCCTATCCTGGCAACCCTGTTCGAATACGGCGCATTTAGCGCTCACGATTCGATGATGGCAGCCTACAGCCTGATGGCTTACAGTCTCGGTTTGCCGGCATTTATTCTGATCAAGATCCTGGCCAGCGGTTTTTATGCGCGTCAGGACACGCGCACCCCGGTTCGTATCGGCATCCAGGCAATGGTATTCAACATGGTACTAAACGTGGTTTTCGTGGTATCGATGCTACAGGCGCAGTTTCTTGCGCCGCATGTCGGCCTCGCCCTGGCAACCACGGCCTCGGCCTATTTCAACGCCTTTCGGCTGGCGCGCGAGTTACGCCGTGATGCGATTCTAGGCCCACTCGAAACCTTCAGCCGACCACTGCTCAAGATCCTGTTCGGCTGTATCGCAATGGGAGTGGTTATCCTTTTCATGCTGCCGGAACTGGATGCATGGTCCGAGTGGCGCTGGCACCAACGTCTGCTCCAACTTAGCTGGATGATACTACCCGCAGTCTTATGCTACGGTTTAATGCTCTGGATAATGGGCTTTCGTCGCCAGCACATCATCGCCTGACATCATCATGAAACTGATCCGAGGACTTTACAATTTAACTCAACCGCTAACAGCAAGCGCGGTGACGATCGGCAATTTCGATGGCGTGCACCGCGGCCACCAACAGGTCATCAGGCAGTTAAAGCGGGTCGCCCGGGAAGCGTCGCTGCCAACCGTGACCATCATCTTCGAACCGCAGCCGATCGAGTACTTCGCCCCTGGCAAGGCACCCGGACGACTCGCCCGGTTTCGCGAGAAAATCGCTTACCTGCAAGCGCAGCAAATCGATTACCTGTTATGCCTGCGTTTCGATGAGGAACTTGCCAGCCAGAGTGCCGAAGACTTCGTCCAGCAAATCCTGGTGGAAAGCCTCAACACCAGGCATCTGGTTATCGGCGACGATTTTCATTTTGGTAAAAATCGACAGGGTAATTTTCAATTCCTGCAACAACATAGCAAGCGCTTCGGTTTTAAAGTCGACGAAACCGAAACCCTGATACTCGATGGCGAGCGGGTCAGCAGTACCCGCGTGCGAGAATGCATTCAGCGGGATGACTTTGACAAGGCCGCCGAGCTGCTCGGCCGCCCATATTCACTCTCGGGTAGAGTTGCGCATGGCAAGAAGCTTGGACGTCAGCTGGGTTTCCCCACGATTAATATAAAAATGGGCGATAAAACCCTGATCGTAAAAGGAATATTTGCGGTTATCGTGAAAGGAATAGATAATCGCGCGCTACAGGGCGTCGCCAGCATTGGTACGCGCCCCACGGTTAACGGCGTCGACACTATTCTCGAGGTATATATTCTCGATTTTGACCAGGATGTTTATGGTTACAGCGTCGTAGTCGAGTTTTTACACAAGATCCGCAACGAAGAGAAATTTGATTCCCTGGATGAATTGACTAGCTGGATTGCCCAGGACACCGAGAAGGCGAAAGCGTTTTTCAACACGAGATAAATGACAGTTGGCTGACTATAAATCTACATTGAATTTACCCGATACCGAGTTCCCGATGCGCGGTAACCTGGCGAATCGCGAACCCGAGCGTTTACAAAAGTGGCAGGATAAGGACCTCTACCAGGTCATTCGCGATGCGCGCGCCGGACGCAAACGTTACGTGTTGCACGATGGCCCGCCCTATGCCAACGGCGACATTCACATCGGCCATGCGGTCAACAAGATTCTCAAGGACATGATCGTCAAATCACGCACCCTGAACGGCGAAGACGCACCCTACGTGCCTGGCTGGGATTGCCACGGTCTGCCGATCGAGCACCAGGTGGAAAAAAATATCGGCAAGGTCGGCGTCAAGGTCGAAGCCGATGAATTTCGCCAGGCCTGCCGTGACTATGCGCTCAAGCAGATCGACCAGCAGCGCCTCGATTTCATCCGCCTCGGCGTACTGGGTGACTGGTTCGACCCCTACCTTACGATGAAATACGAAACCGAGGCCAACATCGTGCGTGCACTTGGCATAATCATCGATAACGGTCATGTCGTACGCGGTGATAAACCGGTTCACTGGTGCATCGATTGCGGTTCGGCGCTCGCCGAAGCCGAGGTGGATTACAAGGACAAGACATCCCCGGCAATCGACGTGCGCTTCCCGGTGATCGACGAAGACGCTTTCATCGCCTGCATGCAAACCGAAGCCGACGGCCCCGGGCAAGGTCCTATCTCGGTGTTGATCTGGACCACGACTCCATGGACTCTACCTGCCAATCTCGCGGTTGCACTTAACCCGGGGCAAGAATACGTATTGCTGCAGGTCGAAGGTGAACGTGGGCCCGAACGCCTGTTACTCGCAGAAGCACTGGTGCAGGATGCCCTCACTCGCTATGGAATCGAGGATTACAGGGTCGTTGCGCGCGGCAATGGTGACGTATTTGAGCGGCAATGCCTGCGGCACCCGTTTTACGATCGCGAGTCGTTACTGGTTGTCGGTGATCACGTTACCCTCGAGGCCGGTACCGGCGCGGTGCATACCGCCCCCGGACACGGTCAGGACGATTTCATCATCGGTAAAAAGTACGGCCTGGAGATTTATAACCCGGTCGGCGGCAACGGCTGTTTCCTGCCGGAGACCGAATTTTTCGCTGGTGAGCATGTATTCACCGCCAACGATCATGTCATCGAAGTGCTGAAGCAGCATAACGCTCTGATGCATCTGGAGAAGTATCAGCACAGCTACCCCCACTGCTGGCGGCATAAAACCCCGATCATTTTCCGCGCTACACCGCAATGGTTTATCAGTATGGAACAGGCCGGGCTGCGCGATCTCGCCATGGCCGAAATCAAAAAAGTCCGCTGGGTGCCTTCGTGGGGACAGGCGCGGATTGAAAGCATGATCGAAAACCGGCCAGACTGGTGCATCTCGCGGCAACGCTACTGGGGCGTGCCGATCCCGTTGTTCATGCATCGTGAAACCCAGCAGTTACACCCGCGTACCGCGGAATTGATCGAAGCGGTTGCGCAGCGGATCGAACTACACGGCATTCAGGCCTGGTTTTCACTCGAGGCCAGCGAATTGCTCGGCGATGAAGTTGACGATTACGTCAAACTGAACGATACCCTGGACGTCTGGTTCGATTCGGGCACGACCCACTTCAGCGTGTTACAACAGGACGACCGTTTCACTTTTCCCGCCGATATGTACCTGGAAGGCTCGGATCAGCACCGCGGCTGGTTCCACTCGTCGCTGCTCACCTCTTGCGCGATGCACGGTCAGGCACCCTATCGCCAGGTTCTGACGCATGGATTTACCGTCGATGCCAGGGGTATGAAAATGTCGAAATCGGTGGGCAACGTGATTGCACCGATCAAGGTCACCAAGACACTCGGTGCCGACATCCTCCGCTTGTGGGTCGCATCGACCGACTATTCGGGTGAAATGTCAATTTCTGATGAAATCCTCAAGCGTACCGCCGATTCCTACCGCCGCATTCGTAATACGCTGCGTTTCCTGCTGGCCAACACCAACGGTTTCGATCCCGCCAGTCATTCGGTTGCCGCCGCAGACCTGCTCGCACTGGACCAGTGGATTGTCGCGCAAACGCTTAAACTGCAGTCCGAATTGCAGGGGCATTTCGACGACTACCATTTTCATGTCGCGATCCAGAAGATTCATAATTTTTGCTCCGAGACTCTGGGCGGATTCTACCTCGACGTAATCAAGGATCGGCAGTACACCACGCAGGCCGATTCGCTGGCGCGGCGCTCCTGTCAAACCGCGATGTACCATGTCACCGAAGCCATGACGCGCTGGATAGCGCCGATTTTGAGTTTTACCGCCGACGAAGTCTGGGAAAACATGCCGGGGCCGCGTGCCGACCTCGGGGTTTTTACCGCCGAGTGGTACGACGGACTGTTCGCCTATTCGAATACCGAAATCGATGTATCAACCTGGGATTCGGTCGCGCAATTGCGCGCCGAAGTCACGCGCAATCTCGAAGGCTTGCGCCAGGACGGAAAAATTGGTTCGAGCCTGGACGCCGATGTCACTATTCTTGCCGACCAGGCGCTGATTGATCAGCTGCAGGTCATCAGCGATGAGCTGCGATTCGTACTGATCACGTCGGCCGCGACCCTGGCACCACTGAATGCAGTCGAGTCCGACGACATCATTACATTGCGTAACGGCAGCAGAATACTGGTGCAGGCCGCCCCCAGCGAGCATCAAAAATGCGTGCGCTGCTGGCATCACCGCGCGGAAGTAGGTAGTCATGCCGAGCATCCCGAGCTTTGCGGGCGCTGCATCGATAATATCGATGGTGACGGTGAACATCGTCGCTACGCCTGATAGCGAAAGTTACCAATCATGAACGCAACGTCCCCTAATGTTAAATGGCTATGGATGAGCCTGTTAGTGGTGGTACTCGATCAGGCCAGCAAACAAATCGCCGAAGCTCAGCTGACGCCACACCAGGCGGTTAATCTATTGCCTTACTTCGACTGGTACCTGACCTATAACACTGGGGCTGCATTCAGCTTTCTCGCCGACGCCGGCGGCTGGCAGCGCTGGTTGTTCACCGCAATCGCGATCATCATGAGCGTGCTCATCGTGCAATGGATCAGGCAGCTGCCGGCGGAAGATACCCTGGCGGCAATCTCGCTAAGCCTTATTCTTGGCGGAGCAATCGGCAACCTGATCGATCGTATTTATCTCGGGCATGTCATCGATTACATTCAGATCTGGCTTGGCGCCTACCCGTTTCCGGCGTTTAATATCGCTGATGCCGCGATCAGTGTAGGTGCGGTGCTGCTGATTCTGAGCAGCTTCACCGGTTTCAAAAAAACCACGACTGAATAACAGTATGAGCATGATTGAGCGAAACAGTCGTGTCACCCTCTACTACCGTATCGGCTTAACCGATGATCAGATTCTGGAAGATAATTTCGACGATGAGCCGATAACCGTACAGCTCGGCTGTGGCGAAATGGCAGAAGGACTGGAACTCGCGCTGATCGGTTTACAGGAAGGCGATGAACAAACCATCGATATCGGCCCCGATCTTTCCTTTGGATATGTCGACGAAACCCTGTTTCGTGCGCTGCCCCGCGTCGAGTTCGATCCCGACCTGGAACTGGAACCGGGCTTGATCATCGAGTTCGCCACCGAAGATGGAGACACACTACCAGGCACGATCCTGGAATTTAATGAAGATGAAGTCCGCATCGACCTGAACCATCCCCTGGCTGGTCAAACGGTGCGCTACAGCGTTAAAATTGTCGCTGTTGAAGACGCTCCCGGGAAGCCGAAAACCCTGCACTAATGGAAATCCTGCTCGCCAATCCGCGTGGTTTTTGCGCCGGAGTAGATCGTGCCATCGAAATCGTCGAACGCGCGATACAACTCTTTGGTGCCCCGATCTACGTTCGCCATGAAGTCGTGCATAACCGCTACGTGGTCGATGATCTCAAGCAAAAGGGTGCGATATTTGTCGACGAACTCGACCAGATACCCGATGGTAATTACGTCATCTTCAGCGCCCATGGTGTCTCCAGGGAGGTACAGCGCGAGGCTGAACGGCGCGAGCTCAAGGTGTTTGACGCGACCTGTCCGCTGGTCACGAAGGTCCACATGGAGGTCAGCCGCTATAGCCGCAAGGGTATCGAAACCATCCTCATCGGCCATAAGGGCCATCCCGAAGTTGAAGGCACCATGGGGCAGTATGACCGGGCGACCGGCGGCGATATTTACCTGGTCGAGTCCTCGGAGGACGTACGCAGACTCGAAGTACAAAACCCGACCGAGCTGCGTTTTGTCACGCAAACGACGCTATCCAAGGACGATACTGCAATCGTAATCGACTGCCTCTACGAAACCTTCCCCGAAATTCAGGGACCCAAGAAGGAAGATATCTGTTACGCCACGCAAAATCGCCAGGATGCCGTCAAACAACTCGCCGAGCGTTGTGACCTGATACTTGTGGTCGGTTCGAAGAATAGCTCAAACTCGAATCGACTGCGTGAAATCGCGGAAAACAAGCAAATAGAAGGCTATCTGATCGACAGTGAAAACGATATCAAGCTCGAATGGTTAACCGGGAAAAGCCGTATCGGGGTAACCGCAGGTGCATCCGCACCAGAACTTCTGGTACAGAATGTGGTCAACTTCCTACAATGCAACGGAGCCGGCAAGGTATCTTCGCTCGGTTTTACCGAAGATGTGATTTTCCCGCTGCCGAAACCCCTTAGGTAGAAAACCGGTATTCAGCCAACATGATGAAACCTATATACCAACTTTTCTTTGCAGCTACCTGCGGCCTGATTCTGGCGGGCTGCAGCATGATCGACCTCGCCTACAACAACGCACCCTCGTTTGTGTCAAGCGAGATCGACGACGCCTTCGACCTGGACACGCTACAAAGCACCCAGCTCGATTCACGGCTCGATCAGTTTTTTGCCTGGCACCGCAAGGAAGAACTAATCCGCTACCAGCAGTTGCTTGACCAGGCGGCCCAGGCCACTGCCGAGGGCATTACCGCAGCGGAGTTTATGCAGCTGAACAAAAATGTTCGCCTCGCCTGGCGGCGCTCGCTGGAAAAAGCGATCGACAGTTTTGGCGACCTTGCAGTCACGCTGACGCCACAGCAAATCAAAAACTACCAGCAATACCATCGAAAAAGCTTTAGCGAGTTCAACGACTACCTCGAAAAGTCCGCGCAACAGCGCGAAATCTTTCGCGTGAGTCGGAACTTCGATCGCCTCGAAGACTGGTATGGTGATTTCGACGAGTTTCAGGAAAGCAAGATCATGCTCAGGTTGAGGCAGGTGCCAGATATTTACGAACCCTGGCTCAGATACCGCGAAGCGAGGCAGCAGGCGTTTATCAGCGTGTTAAACAAGGCCGCCACAACCGGCATCAGCCAGGCAGAACTGAAGGCCGTTCTGCTGGATCCGTCGACCGAGTATTCACTTGCCTACGAACCGCTGCGTCAGTCTTACTGGCAAGCGTTTGCAGTGGCGCTGGAAGACATCAACCGCTGGCTCACCAGGGACCAGAGGCAACGCGCCGCAACCAGGCTGCGGGATTACGCGCAAGTGGCGGCCCGGCTAGGTAAGCAGGGCATAGCCCGCAGCCAGGTCGGATATCGAGACTCGACCAATACCGACAAGTCCAGCAACAATAAACAGCTTTAATCGTTGCCGGTATTAGTGGTGCACGCGGTCCACAGCATAATTGAAGTAGTCGTACTTCGCCGCGAGTTTGCACTCGAGCAGGCTGCGTAATTTAGCTTGCCGAGAACCTGCCGGTTTCGAGGTACTGGATAACCTGCTCGATCACTTTACTATTACGCATCATGAAGGGATGCGTTACTTCCATCTCGACGTGGTCGTGCATGCCTTCGAGTTTGGTGCTCTCGACCGAAACCTTGCCATCGTCAGGCCCTGGCAATCATTCGCGACAGAATCAGGTTGATACTGCGCGTGCCGGCAATAATACCAAGATCGAAATTCGCAGCGCCCAACCGGTTTGGAACACTGCTTTCTCCGGTCCCCAGTTCCAGCCCGGCGTCACCATTGATAAAATGGAATCCCGGGAAATCGCCCAGCTTATCGACAACTTCACTGCCCTTGTTGGGCGGTCCCAGCATCACCACCCGACCGAGATTTTCGATCGCATGATGCGACAGGTATTGCCGCACCAGTATCCCGCCGAGCGAATGGGTTACGAAATGCAGCTTGTGTTCCGCCGGGCATAACTTCAGCGCCGGTCCAATCGCTTCTTCGGCAAGTTGTGCAATATGTTTTACGGGTAGAGGCATAACTGACGTTATGTACGCTGTAACCCTTATCCGACAGGGCCTGCTCCATTTTTTTCATCGACCTGTCGGTACGCGCCAGCCCATGCAACAGGATTACACTATCGGCCTGAGAAGCCATTAGCTGAATGGAGGCACCAGCGTCATGAAGAGTTTCCTAACCCTCGATTTCATCGGTGTCGTATTGCCCGGAAAGCTTACGCCGCACATGCGACCAGGACATCCCCACGGCGAGCACTCCGCTCAGGACAAACAGCACTATCCATTCAATGGTCGCAATATCGTCTAGCGCGAAGAAACCCCAGTAATGGAACAGCCAGATGATAACGGCGAAAAACGCCAGCGCCAGCATCGTGCCAATGGCGCCCAGCGAACGCCAGGTAGCGCGCAGAAACATGACCCAGCCAATCAGCAGCACGACGCCCCCCGCCACCTTGTAAACCAGCGCAGTATCGGACAATAACCATCCCACCCAGGAGTAACCACTGGGGTTATAGGTCAGAAACACCAGCGCCAGGGCAAACAGAAACCGCAGCAAAAAACTGACAAAGGTAAATTCTTTACGAGCCATTAATTACGCCTGTCTATATCAAAAAACGATATATTAACAGACAAATTCCTGACCGCTATCAATTCCCTTACAAAGATAATGCTTTTACACTTTGCGTTCCCGGTGATACAAATTTGTTATCGCCAGACTGACTGAGGAGCAACGGATGCGTGCACTTGCCAGACCTAAACCCGAACATGTATACGACCCACAGATCGAAATTGACAACCTGATTCAACACCGCGACGCGGTTCCAGCCGATGTTACGCGCAACCGGAATATTCTCGCGCTGGGAGACTTTAACCTGCCACGGGCAGAAACCGGTGACGCGATCCATGCGGCGCTGACGAAACGCGGCCTGAGCCTGCCACCGCATACCACACGCATCCCGACCAATGTTTCCAACACGGCTGATTATGATCAGATCGCGGTGACACCGGGACTGAAGTCGAAGGTAAAAAAGATGGGTGTATTCGACTTCGATGGTGCGATATTTTCAGATATCTTCAATGCCACGGCACCCGGCTACTGGCGCAGTTGCGCCAAGTACTACATCTCGGACCATCGCCCGCTCTGGATGCAACTCGAGTTATAGGCGGGACAGATCGATGTGTGAACTGCTCGCCATTTCCAGTCGTCTGCCGACAACGGTCGAATTGTCGCTGGAGCGCCTGGCCAGGCACGGCGGTATCGAAGCGCCACACCGCGACGGCTGGGGTGTGGCCTTTTACGAGGGACCGGATGTGTTTCTGCTGCGTGAACCCCGCGCGGCCGCGGAAAGCGCCCTGGTGCGCTGTATCGAGAAGTTTTCACCCTCCAGTCAGCTGACTGTTGCGCATATCCGGCTGGCAACACAAGGTGAAGTGGCACTGCGTAATACGCAGCCGTTTATTCGGGAGATGGGCGGTTATACCCATGTATTCGCGCATAACGGCAAACTCGCCGGTCTCGAAGATGAACCTGATTTCCAGCCGCAACGCTTCAATCGAGTGGGTAACACGGACTCAGAACTCGTTTTTTGCATCCTGCTGGATCGCCTGGGAAAGTTGTGGTCCAGGTCGGGAGGACGACTTCCCGCGCTGTCCGCCAGACTCGAGGTCGTGGCCCGGCTTGCCGGGCAATTGCGACCCTTCGGCCCAGCCAACTTTCTTTATGCCGACGGCGATGTACTGTTCGTGCACTCACACCAACGCACTCAGCAAGACGGAGAAATCAGGCCGCCGGGGCTGTATTTTCTCGAGCGCGCCTGCAATGAAGCCCTGCCGGACCTATCCGCAGCAGGTATTACATTGACTGATCACAGCCAGGAGGTAATCCTGATCGCAAGCGTACCGCTCACCGAGGAATCCTGGCAGCCGCTGGCCGAAGGAGAAGTCGCCGTGATCAGGCATGGCAGTTTTATTGAGCGCTGCACCAGTTGATCTAAATAGCGACCTGGTGGCTAATCGGCTTGATTCAGCAGCTTGATCTGGGCGCGTCGATCCACTGCCCAGGCGTATTGCTCCGGCCACATCTGGTAGTCAGGATCGACTCCCAGCGCTTCCGCGGCGTGTAACGGCCAGAACGGGTCGTACATGATTTCACGGCCCAGCGCCACCAGGTCGGCGCCACCACTTTGCAGAATCTCCTCGGCCTGGTGCGGATCAATAATCACCCCCACGGCCATTGACTTGATACTGGTCTCGGTGCGCAACTGGCGCGAAAACGGTACCTGGAATCCCGGCATACGCGCCGAATCCGCGGTTAACGGCTTACCCGTGTCATCGCTGCGAAAACGTGGGGCACCGCCGATACCGCCTGAAGAGCAATCGACCACATCGACCCCCTCCGCCGCCATTTTTTCGCTTAAAAGGACCGAGTCTTCCATGGTCCAGCCACCTTCCCTGCCATCGATCGCTGAAATACGTGCAAACAACGCCAGTTCATCCGGGATCGCGGCACGTACCGCGGCGGCAACCTCGAGCGGAAAACGCATGCGCCCTTCAAGATCGCCGCCATAGGCATCTTGTCGTCGGTTACCGAGCGGTGACAGAAAACTGTGCAACAGGTAGCCATGCGCCATGTGCAGTTCGAGCGCGCGAAAACCAACCTCGACAGCTCTTCTTGCGGCCATCACGAAGGCTTCCCTGACCTGCTTCAGGCCGATGTCATCGAGCGCCTCGGGTACATGCCAACCCTCGGCCACCGGCAACGCCGACGGCGCCACTGTTTGCCAGGGCGCGCCCGCCTGCGCGCTATCTTCGTCGCTGAGTGGTATCGGGCCCTTCGCCGAGAATGGTGCACGTGTAGAAGCCTTGCGTCCGGCGTGTGCGAGCTGCATGCCCGGCACGCATCCCATCGACTCGATGAACGCGGTGATCGGGCGCAATGCCTCCGCCTGCTCATCCGTCCAGATACCCAGGCACTGAGGCGTGATACGACCACGCGCCTCGACCGCGGTCGCCTCGGTGAAAACAAGCCCGGCCTTGCCCCGCGCAAAAGCGCTCAGATGCGCAAAATGCCAGGGTTGCGCGAGACCATCGACGGCCGAGTACTGGCACAGGGGTGAAACCACGATACGATTAGGCAACGTGGTGCCACGGATAGTCAGGGGTTCGAACAGTTTTACAGAATTGGACATCAGGTTTCCGGTTCAGGCGCTAAAAGGCGCAATTATTATGATTCATGGCGCAGAGATCAAAACAAAAAAACTAATCTGACTCGGCGACAAGCTCGTCACCGATTCTCAACACCGCTTGCAGCAGCCGGTCAACCTGGCAACGATCCGTGCGTTCGCCGAGAAAACAGGGTCGCAACGCCAACTGCCCCTTGATACGGGTGCGTGCTTGGCATAAATTCATATTCCCGAACCAGTCGACGATGTAGCTTCTGATTAAACCGATCAAGATCATTCACTCGGGTAGAGACATAGCGGAAACAGCAGATCGACAAAGTCGGTTCTAGCAATAGCTCGAGCCCTGCACCCACTCTCGCCAGGAGTTCCTGCAAGTTACCGACCTCCGCCCTGTTTTGCGACATATTATTTTCCGATAACCGAGTGACCTTCATCTCGGTGCAAAATTAATTATGACAGGATTATCGACTGTTAGTGGAATGTGTCGCAAATCGAATTCGAAACTCGGCGCCGGGATCACAGTTGACGACGTCTACTTCGGCCTGCATTGCGCTCGCCAGTTGCTGCACCAGCGCCAGCCCGATGCCGGTGCCGACGGTTTCGCGCGTGAGTTCATTTTCGGAGCGATAAAACAGCTTGAAAATCTTTTTCATCTGATCCGGATCGATGCCGGGGCCATAGTCGCGCACCGAGAACTGGATCTTGCCATCCTGCATCTGCTGGTAGCGAACCTCGACCTGCCGCGTGATCACCATTGGCGGAAAACTTGACCGCATTATCGACCAGGTTGATGAAAATCTGCATGAACCAGTCGATATCGATTTCGATTCGCAGTGCGTCAACTTCTGCTTCACCGCTGATCACCAGCTCGAATCCGGAAGGCTCGAGCTGAGACTCCAGTCGCGGCTTGAGTTCGGCTATTGCGTCACCTACTGTCATGCTACCGAGGTTTCCGACCTGTTCATTGCGCGACATGCGCGCCAGCTGAAGCACGTTGTTGATCAGGCGCGTCAGCCGCTCGGCCTCATGAAAAATAAAATCATAGTAGGTCTTCCGCTTTGCCTCGTCGGCCCAGCCCTCGCGTAGCATTTCGCCATACATACGGATCGACGTGAGCGGGGTCTTGAGTTCATGGCTGACCGCGGAAACAAAGTCCTGCTGTTGGCGCGCCAGCGCCAGCTGCCGCTGACCAAGTCGCAACAGCATCAGGCAGCCGCCGACCAGCACGATGGCAAGCACCAGCGCTGACCAGATGATAATCTGCCCGCCGGCGCCAACCGGCAATCGCGCCAGCGTGTATATCAGCTCGACATCGCCAAATGGCGCGATCAGGCGACTCTGGTAGAGTAACTCGTTACTCGCCTGTTCGGCGCTCGGGACGGTACAGGCGACTGTAATCAGCGGCGTAGTTTTGCAGGATCGATCCCTGGTAGGCGACGATCAGCTTGCTCATCGATGACAGGCTCGATTCGCGAAACGCCGGGTGCGATCAGACGCTCGATGAAGTCGGCCTGTTCAAACAGGATACCCTGCACGTAACGTTCGTCCTTGTGCCAGACACGCCTGAACAGCACGAAATGTCCACTGTCGAGCAGGGCAAATTCCATCGGTTCGACTTCGCTCTCGAAGGTCTCGATGCGGATCCCTGCTGGTTTAGATAGCGCCTCGGATTCGACCCGTAACTCACCGCCTCGTCATCTGCGGCACTCTTTTCGAGGCTCTGTACTGGTTGCGAAAGAGCCTGCGGCAGGTTCACCTTTTCCTTGCGCGAACGTTTGGCGGAGGTTTGCTTTTTCGCTTCCAGTCGCTGCGCTTCGGGCGCGGCCGAGGCCGCCACCTCGTAGCTGTCCTCCAGCTTCAGATCCTTGACCTGATCGGCAGCCGCGCGACTTTCAGCGGGCATGACCAGCTTACGCGTCGTCAATTCATCGAACCCGGCCTGGCCCTGGCTCTGGTTATCACGGTCCGCCGTAGCAATGCTCGAGCTGAAATCATAGAGCTCCGTCGCCAGGGACGGACTATCGTTGCGCTGCTGGGCTATTTCCTCTTCTACCAGGCTTTCACCAACCACCGCAGGTGTGCGCGCCAGATCGCTTTTACCAACCAGGCGATTGCGATCGAGAATACCGCGAATCCGACCTGCCTGTTGCTCACGTTGCTGCAGCTCGGTGGATGAAATACCGTAGTTCGCAGCATTGGCCTCGGGCACGATCGGGGTGCGTAACTGCCCCGCGGCGTCAACCTGGAAATAACCGAGCAGGCCGGGAACTTCCGTTTCCAGCGGGAATTCGGATAAGCGGCGAGCGTTGCAGGAAAGCCGCATCCCTCGGTACCGGTAACATTGAGAAACTCGTAATCGCTGATGGGCCTATTTTCCTCACGCTCGATCAGATCACTAAAACCACTATCGATGCGCAGCGTCAACTCGCGCGCGAGTCGCTGGTGTTGATAAAAAGCCTCCCATTTCAACTGTCCGTAGGCCTGGTAGACCAGGATCGAAGTCGGTAACGCCAGCGCAGTGAAAAACAGCACCAGCAGCAGGGTAAGACGGCGTTGGGTCATTGCCCGGCAAGCATCAGGCGGTAGCCGGCGCCGCGCACGGTGACAATGGCTTCGGGGTTGGCGGAATCGGTTTCAATTTTGCGGCGCAGCTTGGCTATGTGTATATCGACCGTACGGGTCTCGATCTCCATGTGATTGGCATACCCCCAGACCCGTGCGAGTAATTCTTCGCGTGCCACCGGACGTCCCGATTGCTGGCAAAGATACTGCAACAGGTCCATTTCACGACGGGTAAAAACAGTATCCCCGGCGCACAGGTTTTCGGTATCGATCACCAGGCCGTTACTGAGCCTGATTTCTCGCATCAAGTCTTCGCCGACACCCGAGCGACGCAGCACCGCCTGCACGCGTAACACCAGTTGGGTGACCGAAAAGGGTTTGGCGACATAATCATCAGCACCAAGGGTCAACCCCTGCACAATGTCTTCATCGCTCGATTTCGCGGTCAGCATGATCACCGGTTGCCGCCGGTCCTGCTGGCGAATCCGGTTGCAAATCTCGAAACCGTCGATGCCGGGCAACATGACGTCGAGCAGGATCAGGTCAAACTTCCCGCCAAGCGCCTTGCGCAGACCGTCATCACCGTTTTCGGCGGTTTCCACTTCGTAACCATGGTAGACGAAGACATCGACCAGCCCGCTGCGAATCGCCGCTTCGTCTTCAACCACCAGTATGCGCGCTTTTTGCGCCATCATTCCAAATCCCCGTTAAACACTTGTTAATCCTAGCATTGCAGCTCGCCAGCTATGTAAATTTTTTGTAAACCCACCGCCCCAGGTTTTACCAAAGCCTGTCTGTTTGAGCAGCCGTTCGTGGCCCAGAATTACTGCATCTTTCACTCACAACGGAGCAAACAACATGGCACTGGTAACCCGACTATCGCGACTGTTTCAGGCCGATTTTCACGCCGTCCTCGATCGTATCGAGGAACCCGACCTGCAACTCAGGCAGGCGGTGCGCGAAATGCAATTCGCGCTCGACCAGGATCAACAACGACTGCAGCTGTTGCAACACGAGGCGACCCGGCTCGACAAGGCCGGTGTTGCGGCCGTGGCCGACCTCAAGGGTTTCGATGAAGAACTGGATATCTGTCTCGCGGCGAAAAAAGACGACCTCGCGCGCGACCTGGTTCGGCGCAAACTGGGTGTCGAGAAGCAGATACAAACCTTGCAGCAACAGTTCGCCAGCATCGAAGTACAGCGCGCGCAGCTGGCTAAACAAATCGACGAGCAAAAGCAGCAATTAACCAGCATGAAACAGAAGCTGGAACTGCTGGTGAGCGACGCAGACCCTTTTGCCGGCGGTCTTTGCAACCAGGCCGATGCCGTACGCAGCGAAGAGGTTGAAATCGCGCTGCTGCGCGAGAAAGAACGGAGGGCGAAAGCATGAAAACGCCCGCAATAATCGACGGCATCATTGTCGCCATCGTCATCAGTCTCGGCGCAGGCACAGCGAAACTGCTGCTCGGCGGTTTTATCGCCTACGACAGCCTGTTCAGCCTGGTGCTATGCACAGCGACACTGGTTTACCTGGTCTACCTGCTAAAACGCAGCAGCGCCCGGGTTGGTCGCATAGTCGTCATTGCCGGCTGGGGGCTGACCAGCCTCGCCTGCTGGTTTTTCGACATCCTGCTGTTTGAGCAGGTGTTGATTCAGGCCGGTTTCATCTGGCTGGTACGCTCGCTTTATTTCCATGGCTCGATGTTCAGCGCAGCGCTCGATTTCGGACTGGTATCGGTCGGACTCGCCGCCAGCGCCTGGACCATGGTTAACACTGCAAGCCTCCCCGCTGCGCTGTGGAGCTTCTTCCTGCTCCAGGCCTTGTTCTGCTGGGTCCCGCAGCTGGCGCGCCAGCAGTCCGGCGGCATCCAGAGCGGCCAGCAGGAGCAATCATCCTTTCAATCCGCCCATCGCGTCGCCCTCGATGCGGTGCGCAAACTCACTCAACCCTAAACCCGGAGATAATCCAATGAAAAGCAAAGCATTTAACAGCAAATTAATAGCCCTGGCACTGCTGGTCGCCACCGCAACCGGCGTTGCACTGTTCCCTGGCCTGCAAAAGGCACAGGCGACCCAGGCCACGCACGTGGTGCCCGCGCAAAGTCACCGTATCGAGGTAGTATTTGTTCTCGACACCACCAGCAGCATGAGTGGCCTGATCCAGGCGGCCAAGGAAAAGATCTGGTCGATCGCCACGACGATGGCTTCAGCACAGGAAAATCCTGATATCAAGATGGGCCTGGTCGCATTTCGTGATCGCGGCGATGCCTACATCACGCGCGTTTTCGACCTGTCGGAAGATCTCGATTCGATGTACGCGAGCCTGATGGACTTCCGCGCGCAAGGCGGTGGGGATGGCCCCGAAAGCGTTAACCAGGCGCTCTACGATGCCATTCACAAGATTTCGTGGAGCACCGACAATAACGTCTATAAGGTTGCTTTTCTGGTCGGCGATGCGCCACCACACATGGATTACCACAACGACGTCAAGTACCCGGTAACGCTCGCTGTCGCCGCGAAAAAGGGCATCGTGGTCAACGCCATCCAGAGCGGCCAGCACCAGAACACGCGTCCTGCATGGCAGGAAATCGCGTCGCTTGGCCAGGGTGAATATTTCCAGGTCGAGGATTCGGGCAACGCGGTAGCCATAGCAACCCCGTTCGATGAAAAGCTATCCAGACTGGCCGCCGAACTCGAAGATACTCGTCTCTACTACGGTGACGCGGAGACCAAAGTGGCGCAGAAGGCAAAACTCGACGCCAATGCCAGATTACGCAAAGAGCTGTCTACGGAAGCACTCGCGCGACGCGACACTTTCAATGCCACCGCCAGCGGTAAGGCAAATCTGCTCGGTGAGAGCGAGCTGGTGGACGCGATCACCTCGGGACGGGTCACACTTGACGCCATCGAGGAAGAAAACCTGCCCTCCAGCCTGCAGGCATTGGCTCCGCAGGAACAAATGGAAGTGATCACCGAACAGGCGCAACGCCGTGACCAGTTAAAACGGGAGATAAGGAAACTGTCCGCATCACGCAGCAACTTCATTAAAGATAAGGTTGCCGCCGAAGGCGGTGCCGATGATTCACTGGATGAAAAGATATACGGTGCGGTGAAAGAGCAGGCCGCTGCAGTAGGGTTAACCTACGAAAGCGATAGCGCGAGCTACTAGGTGCGGGAGTTATCCGGGTCCAGTTATTAAGTTACCCCCCGCTTTTCCACGTCATCCCCGATTTTTCCACGTCATCCCCGCGCAAGCGGGGATCTCGTAGGAGAGGTCGCTTTCGAGGCTCCCCCCTGCTCTCCTCAGGACTTGGCCCGCACCAGACGCGGGCCTTTTTTGATACCGCCATCACGCAACAACAGGTAAAGTTCGTGGACGAGGCGTTCATTGGTCTGGATTTCGAGCCATTTTTCTTTTGGTACCCTGCGTTTTACCAGTTCACGCACCACCTTGAGCGTAAAAGAATCACTCTCCAGGTTAGGGTCGGGATGACCGGCGCTGATGTTCTGGATAGTACGGCTGAGTATAAAAGTGGTCGATTCATCGGCGTCCTGGTAGAGCCGGGTCCGTATACGGTTATCCGCGAGCAATTCCTCGGTGGCAAGGCGTTGTCTGCGCATCTGCAGGATCAGCACGATTAGCAGGCCGAGAATAAACAGGGAAAGTAAGGTTGCGACTAGATTCATGGTTTTTACTTGGTTATATGTATGTGGAAATCAGAGTTTAGCAGCTCAAAATTGAGGCGGTGGACAGAAGTAAAAAATGTCGCTTTTTGTTGCCTCGACCCTGGTACTTATGGAGAATTAACAGCCCATACGAAGTGATTTATATTGCTTTTTTAACGCACGAACAGCCATTAGAGTCTATCGATGATGATGCAACCCGAAAAACTGCTAAAAATCTTCTTCCTGTTACTAATTACGACAGTATCAGGCCCTGCCTTTTCGGCCGACAGCGGTACGCGAGGCAAAATTACCGGTGGCGTATTGCACCCGCCACCCGCCTGGTTCAAGGAGAGCTTTCTCGAGATTGCGGACGATGTCGACGATGCCAGTGAAGCCGGCAAGCATGTCCTGCTGTTTTTCGAACTCAACGGTTGTCCCTACTGTGATCGCATGCTCAGGGAATCTTTTGAAACCGAGCCGCTGAGCAGTTATATCCAGCAGCACTTTGACACCATCGCGGTCAATATACAGGGTGATCGCGAAATCGCTTTTAACGAGGAAATCTCGGTGACTGAAAAAGAACTGGGAGAGATTCTAAAGGTCACTTCTACGCCCGCACTGCTGTTCTTGAACGCGGACAATAAGACCATCGTACGCATTAACGGTTATCGCGCACCCGAACGTTTCAGGCAGGTGCTTGAATTCGTTGCCACCAAATCCTACCAGACCACGAAACTGGCCGATTACCTGCAGGCAAAACTAGATCGGAATGTATATGAATTGCGCGCAAATCCCCTGTTTAGCGAAATTACCGACCTGTCGAGCGTCGATGGCCCGCTAATGGTGATTTTCGAAGACGGTAGTTGCTACGATTGCGATGAATTTCACGACGGCATTCTTGCTCACGAGCTGGTACGCGAGGAAATCGCCCCGTTCACCATCGTACGCCTCGATGCGGACTCGAACGCAGCTATTGTCGATGTCCTGGGTAACAAAACCACGCCCGCTGAACTCGCGCGCCAGTATGAAATGATTTATCGACCCGGCGTGCTCGTATTCGACGACGGTAATTTGATTCGGCGTCACGACAGCCTGACCTTTCCTCATCACTTCAAGGAAAGCATGCGTTATGTTGCCGGTGGTTATTACAGGCAAACCGATTACCGCAGCTATTCGCTGCAACGCACCGAGGAATTGCTCGCCGACGGGGTCGATATCGACCTCAGTTCACCACAGTAAAATAATGGGGTCAGTGTCGATTAATTTACCGAGCGACTACTTCTTCTTATCAAGCATTGATGCCAGTTCCGCGAACGGATTATAAGTAGCCTCGGATTTTTGCTTTGCCTCGGCAAAATCAGCGTAACCTGAAGCAGCCTGGCGAGAGTGCTCATTGTCATGACAATAAACGCACAGTAACTCCCAGTTGCTGCCATCGGCGGGGTTATTGTCATGGTCGTGATCGCGGTGATGAACGGTCAGTTCACGCAGGTTATCCCGGTTAAATTCACGCGCACAGCGACCGCAGATCCAGGGATACATTTTAAGCGCCCTGCTACGGTAACCCTGCTCCCGCTGTTGTCGTTCAGCCTGAGCCTGCGCGACGACGCGATCCAGTTTGTCTTTAGAACTTTCAGTTGACATTGTTGCTATCGCTTGACCCGGTAATGACAACGCTTGTCGAGTGGCTCCAGCATACCCCTTTCCCGGCATATTAATAAGGAGTTGCTTATATTCTTTTGAAGTTTGGCTTGAATCGGGCGCAAAATGGTGCTGTTATTGTACATCTGAGGAGCGCTCATGTCTGGCTCACAACCATTTACCACCCTATCAATCCTGTTGATAGCATTCTTTGCGTCCACCGGCCTGGCCAGTGAAAAAGTAACCATCAGCACCGGTGAGGTAGTCATTCTCTATGAGGACGGAACCTGGAATTACGAAAATCGCCCGGTGCAAAGAAACAAGGTAATCAAAACAGACCGCAGTGGCTTTAAAGAAACGAATAACTGTGACTGTTATGATGGCAGGAATTTCGATGGCTATAACCTGTGGATAGATCCGTCGAGAGGGAAACATGGATACCCTCGTGTACGACCACCCAGGCGCCCGGCCAATTAAGCTTCAATATTAGTTCTGAAAATAATCTTCCTCGGTGATCGAAACTGCCAGCCGCGGACTAAACGCTTTCATCCGACTGACTACCAAACTCCGCGGCTAGCGATTCGACGACTGCCCTGATGATATCGAGAAACCGATCAATCCCCGCCTGATCGTTATTCCGACGGCAGGCATTTAACCCGGAAAGGGCTATGTTATAGGCTGCATGGTAATTGCCCTTGTCGACGAAATCCTCGACCCGCCTGGCTTCCGCTTCAATGTCCATTTTTAAACCTCACAGTTTGCCATTTCACTGATTTAACGTATCCGCTAAAAGGTATCATCTAAAGATACCTGGTTCCATCCTCATGACATTGGCGAATAAAACCTGACAAAAATCAGCCGGCCGCAGCAAAGTAAATTGAAGCGTATCGCCCTCAACCTGGCCACCTTATAATTCGCGCAAGCAACAACTTAAGTTTGCAGCTTTCCTTAAATTATTGAATCCGAATATGCGTTGGCGCGGTAACCCGCAAAGCAGCAATATCGAAGACAGACGCGGCATGCGTGGACCCCTCGTGGCAGTGATTGAATCCGGTTAAAACTCAATCTGCTTACTATACTCCCTGCAAGTTTATTATTGGTTGTTCCGATGGGCCGGAAATTCCCGGGTAGCTTTCTTGTTCTAGTCGTATTCTCGCTGCTGTCATTTGCGAGCCCTGCCCAGTTGTTCAAATGGGTCGACGAAAACGGCAAAATTCATTATTCCGACAAGAACCCGGGCGATGCAATTGACTCAAAAGTAGTCACCAGCAATGACAAAAACGGGGGGCAGGCAACGACGGCTACGTTAAAACCCATTATTCGGCCCTATGAGAAAATTTCCAGAAAACTGCACCTGCTGGATACCCGCTATCTGTGGAAGAAGGAATCGGAGGTAAACCGGACCAGTAAAGTCGGTGTTTATCACAGCGGTAAAGGCTGCGTTTCTCGCGGCGCAATCAATACACCCGACGTCTTTGTCCATCACCGTTCGCTGTTCCCGGCTGAATCGAAATTAACGAGTCGCACCAGTAAAATAATCAGTGGCATGGATTACGAGGCCGAAAGAACCGAAAAGTATCGACTGCTCGGTCGCCTCAGAAAAACCGGCGGCCTGAGTCTGCATGCGGAAATTATCTCCATGGATTTCAATACCTGTGCACCGGTGCTGCACAAAAGCGAACGCCTCGGGCCGATTGATAAAATAGCAGTACATAGATTCACCAAGAATCGGGTCAAGCTCGAGGTGAACTGGCAGCTGAGAACAAATCGCGATCAGGATGTTATCTACGAAGCGATTACCCCGGGTAGCTACAACGGCTGGAATCAATCCAGCTCTCCGCAAGCCGCAATCACCAATGCGATGGAATCCGCGGTGCTGACACTTTTTTCAGACAGTGACTTCGTCGATAAAATCCTGGTCGAGGAAGACAACGACAGCCTCGACGAGATTCGCAGCGCCAGTCTGAAGCCAATCAATGTGGACGCCAAAACTCGAACCCGTAAACTGTACATCGCGGTGAACGGCAGGGACTGGATAAAAAACAAGTCTCCCCAGGCAGAAATTGGCAGCTTGCGATTCGGCGAAAAATGCGCGGCAAAAAAGTCTTTGCCCCTGGATGCGGCTCTCAATCACCAGAAATGGCTGGTAGCAGGCGCGCAACAAAGCGGCAACACGATCGTCTCCAGAACCCGGCCCCTTGGATACTCGGTCAATCCAGCTTCGGCCGACACACTGGCAAAGCTGGAGAACTCAAACGGCTATAGCCTCAATGCAAAACTGGTGAAATTGACCCTCGATGCCTGCGCGCCGTCATTATCTGCATCCAGCAAGTACAAGCCCATCGAAAAATCATCTTTTCGCAAACTGTCAAGAAACCGGTTGCAGGTCTGGATCGAATGGAGCCTGAAAACCGATCGTAATCAGAAGCTCCTCTATCGAACCAGCACCGTGGGCTTCGCCGGTAGTTTAAAGGCTGATTCTCCCGGTGCGGACGTGCTGTCGGATGCCATCGGCATGGCGGCGGAACAGCTTTTTGCCGATCGGGACTTTATCGAGTTGATCACCCTCACAGACAGAAGCTTGCCGGCCGAGCAAAGTTTCACCGCGAAACACGATCCATCGATTCGTGGGATCATGATGCCGGGTGAAGAGCAGGCAACCAAACTGCTCGTGGTCACTGACAATAATCCCTGGGTTCGACTTTCGGCTGACAAAATGATCGGCTTATATGCCTTTGGCCCCGAATGCACCCCGTTTATGGAGCACAGATGGCCGCAGGCGCTCAATGAGTACCCCCGCATATTCCCGGATTCGGGTGAAATAATTGGCACCGAGCTTAAAGTGGTCAAAAGCCTGGGCTACCCCGCGCAGGCCGCCAGCCAGTACAACTTCGTTAACCTGAAACGCAAACTCGGAGGCTATAGCCTGCACGCGGATATCATCGATTTACGTCTCGATTCCTGTGCACCCGAATTAAGCGAAACCACCGTTTTCTCCACACGCAAGATATCATCCAGCCAGTTCAAGCGGCACCGGGCAATGGTTAGCATCGACTGGAAACTGGTCGGTGCGAATGAAACGGAAGTTATTTTCAGAAAAACAACCGCGGGCGTAGCCAACAGCTGGTTGTTGAATTCAAAAGGGAAAAAAGTGCTCAATATGGCGATCGCTAACGCAACCACGCAATTGTTCGCCAGCCCGGAATTTGTCGCCCTGCTGGTGAGCGATACACCGACTGAAAAAGGATTTTTCAACAACCTGTTTTCGTTTTTTAATTCTGGCGACGCAGCCGATGCAAACAATATGCAGAGCCTCGGCAACAGGTACGTGCTACAGGCGCACGCGGCCCAGGCCTTTTCGGAAATCAATGTACTCAAGGTCGGCATGATGGAACACCTCGTGATGGAGGGCGACTGGCCGGACAGCCTCTCCGCGATCGGCTACTCTGAATCGCTGTTCAACAATAGCGAAACAATTGCGTACGTGAACCTGCAACCCGACGGTAGCATGGTGGTCGAACTGAAGGAGATATTCGGTAGCGACAAGATCATCACCCTGACGCCCGAAGCGGACGATGGCAACATCAGCATGAATCGCTGGCAATGCAGTAGCAACCTGGACCAGGCATACCTGCCGCGCAACTGCGAAGGCCTTTAGCCTTCTTATTTCAAAGCACCTGGTGAACGGGAGATAACTCAGGGTCTGATAACCCTCTAGCCAGCCTCCTCGCTCCCGGCACTTAAAGCAACGCCCGCAAAGCCTCAACCAGTTGATCGATATGCTTTCGCTCATGCGCGGCGGAAAGTGTGATGCGCAGACGTGCGCTGCCGACCGGCACCGTGGGTGGACGGATCGCGGTAACGTGAATGCCCTGTTCGAACAACGCTTCGCTCAACTGCAGGGCACGGTTGTTATCACCGATCAAGAGCGGCTGGATCGCAGTTTGTGACGGCATTAATTCTGCGTCAAGCGACTCCGCCTGCTCGCGAAAATAGGCGACCGACTCGTTCAGCTTGTCGCGCCGCCAGGTTTCACCTTCGATGAGGTCGATACTCTTCAGTGTCGCCGCCGCAATCGCCGGGGGTGACGCGGTGGTATAGATATAAGGTCGGGCCCGCTGAATCAGGGTTTCGATCAGTACTTCGCTACCGGCAACAAAAGCACCCGCAGTACCGACCGCCTTGCCCAGCGTCGCCATCAGGATCGGCACCTGCTGCTGATTCAAACCCTCCCGCTCCAGCAATCCGGCGCCGCGTTCACCCAGCACGCCGAAACCATGCGCATCATCGACCATCGCCCATGCGTCATGCTCGGCGCTGATCCGGCTCAGGGTATCGACATCCGCACAATCGCCATCCATGCTGAAGACCGCATCCGTCATCACCAGTCGACGGTGGTCTCGACGACCACTGCCTAGCATCTCCTCGAGTTGCCTCAGGTCATTGTGGCGATAGCGGAACAACCTGGCATCACTCAGTTTCGCGCTATCGAGCAGCGAGGCGTGGTTGAGCTTGTCCTGGTAAATTAAATCGTTGCGCCCGAGCAGCGCCGATGCAATTGCGATATTGGCCATGTAGCCGGTGGAAAACAGCAGCGCCCGATCGCGCCCGGTGAATTCTGCAAGTCGTCGTTCACAGCGCTCATGCAATCGACTATGCCCGTTAATCAGGTGCGCGGCACCGCTGCCGACACCGTACTCGGTAACCGCATCGACAAAGGCCTGCCTGATTTCAGGGTGATTGGCCAGGCCGAGGTAATCGTTACTACAGAACGACAGCAGCAGTTTGCCGTCGATGCGGGTTTCGACACCCTGCGGGGAATCAATGATTCGGCGCTGACGATACAGACCGTCGGCGCGGCGTTGCGCCAGTTCAGCTTCGAGTTGTCTCATCGCCACGGACGCGACGCCCCGGCAATCAGGCGGCCGCGTGGTCGCTCGACACCTGCGCCTGCTCACCGTTGGCGACAATACCGAGTTTTTCGAACAGGTCCATGTCGGTATTTTCATCCGGGTTCGGCGTGGTCAGCAGGGTATCGCCATAGAAAATCGAGTTGGCGCCGGCGAGAAAACACAACGCCTGCAATTCTTCGCTCATCGCGGTGCGACCCGCGGAAAGTCGTACCACCGACTTCGGCATCATGATGCGTGCTACCGCAATGCTGCGCACGAACTCGATCGGGTCGAGTTCCTCGGTACCATAAAGCGGCGTGTTTTCGACCTGCACCAGCAGATTGATGGGCACGCTTTGTGGATGCTCGGGAAGATTGGCAAGTTGTTGTAACAGCGCGGCCCGATCCTTTGCCGTCTCACCCATGCCGATAATGCCACCACAGCAGACATTGATATCTTCCGCACGCAGGTTTTCCAGGGTATCGAGGCGATCCTGGTAGGTGCGCGTGGTGATAATTTCCTCGTAATACTCGGGCGAGGTATCGAGGTTATGATTGTAATAATCGAGCCCGGCGCGCTTCAGTTTGCGCGTCTGTTCGCGGGTTAACATGCCGAGCGTAACGCAGGATTCGAGACCCAGATCCTTTACCATGCTGACCATCTCGATGACTTTATCGAGATTCTTGTCGGTGGGATTACGCCAGGCGGCTCCCATGCAGAACCGGGTTGCGCCGTTGTGCTTCGCATTCAGCGCGGCGGTGCGCACTTCCTCGAGCGGCAGCAAACGCTCGCGCTCGAGCCCGGTATCGTACCTGGCGCTTTGCGGGCAGTAGGAGCAGTCTTCGGGGCAGGCACCGGTTTTAATGCTCAATAAAGTGCTTATCTGTACCGCGTTTGGATCGAAATTCGCCCGATGCGCGGTTTGTGCCTGAAACAGCAAATCGTTGAAAGGCAGGTCGAAAAGCGCTTTAATCTGCTCTAGTGTCCAGTCGTGGCGGACAGGTTGCACTGCATCGGTCATCGGGAATTCGGCCGTGGTTAAGGGAGAACGCCAAGTCTATTGCAAGACAGGGAATAGTCAATGTCAGTAAGCTATCTTCGGCGCGGGTTTACCCGCTGGATCAACTATTTGTTTGCGCCCGGCCTATGCCTCGCCTGCGGCTGCGAACTCTGCGATTCTAACTCGTTGTGCGGCAGCTGCAGCAGCCAGCTGCAGCGGGTGCCGAACCCTTGCCAGTACTGTGGACAGCCCAACCCCGTCGACGGCCTGGTGTGCCCGGCCTGCCTGCTAAACCCGCCACGCTGGCAAAAGCTTATCGCACCGTTACAGTACCGCGGACTGGTACGCGACTACCTGCTACAACTCAAATTTTCCGAAGCGCTGTATCTCTCCAGAACCCTGTGCGAGGAATGTATCGACCCGTTTCGCCAAAGTTCACCCAAACCGGAAGTGTTACTACCCGTACCATTGCATCGCACACGCCTGCTCGAACGCGGCTACAACCAGGCATACGAAATCGCCACTGTCTGGTCAGCGGCACTCGGAATCCCGGTTGATCGCGATGCCCTGACTCGACCGCGGGCTACCCAGAGCCAGTCGGGCTTGAGTGCGCCGCAACGCGAGCAGAATGTGCACAAGGCCTTCGCTTATGCACCGAAACACGAGTATCGGCATGTCGCGCTCATCGACGATATTGTCACCACCGGCTCAACGGTAACAGAAACCACCAGAACGCTGCATCGAGCCGGCGTGGAATATGTCGAGGTCTGGGCACTGGCGCGGGCCTATCGGCGTTAGTGGTTTGTCCCCGGATTCCCGGTCTGCAATCTTCCCGGCGTTTTTTTGTCATCCCCGCGCTCAGTCATTAAGCCATCCCCGCGCCTCCTAGGTCATCTTCACACTCGTTTATGTCATCCCCGCGGAAGCGGGGATCTTGCAATGGTGGCGCGTTCCGAGATCCCCGCTTCCGCGGGGATGACTAAGGGGGAGCGGGGATGACTTTAGAAATACCAAAATACTGCTAGCCGTCGAAATTGACCACGCGCTGGTTGATTTTTTCGGCCCAGATCTTCGGCCCGGTCAGGTGTATGGATTCACCGGTATGATCGACCGCAACGGTCACCGGCATATCTTCGAGCTCGAATTCGTAAACTGCTTCCATGCCCAGTTCGGGGAAGGCGACCACTCGCGACGCCTTGATCGCCTGTGCCACGAGGTAAGCCGCACCACCCACCGCCATCAGGTAAACCGATTCGAAATCGCGGATCGCCTCGATCGCCACGGGCCCGCGCTCAGCCTTGCCGATCATGCCGAGCAAACCAGTCTGTTCGAGCATGGTGCGGGTGAACTTGTCCATACGCGTCGCCGTGGTTGGGCCTGCTGGACCAACGACCTCGTCTCCGATCGGATCGACCGGGCCGACGTAGTAGATAAAGCGACCACTCAGATCAACCGGCAGCTTTTCACCATTGGCAAGCATATCAACCATCTTCTTGTGCGCGGCATCGCGCCCGGTCAGCATCTTGCCGTTTAGCAACAAGGTATCGCCCGGCTTCCAGGTCTTGACCTCTGCGCGGGTGACCGTATCCAGGTTAACCCGCTTGACGTTATCCCCGGTTTCACGCGTGACCTCGGGCCAGTCTTCGAGCTTCGGCGGGGCCAGCCTGGCCGGACCGCTGCCATCGAGCGTGAAATGCGTGTGCCGGGTAGCGGCACAATTGGGGATGATCGCGACCGCCTTGTTCGCCGCATGCGACGGGTAGTCCTTGACCTTGACATCCATCACCGTGGTCAGGCCGCCCAGCCCCTGCGCACCGATGCCTAGACGATTAACCTTGTCATACAGCTCAAGGCGCAGTTCCTCTGCCCGATTACTCGCACCGCGTTCCTGCAGATCATGGATATCGATCGGTTCCAGCAGTGCCTCCTTGGCCAGCATCATCGCCTTTTCGGCGGTGCCGCCGACACCGATGCCAAGCATTCCGGGCGGACACCAGCCGGCACCCATTTGCGGCACCATGTCGAGCACCCAGTCGACGACCGAGTCGGACGGGTTCAGCATGGCGAACTTGGACTTGGCTTCGCTACCACCACCCTTGGCGGCGACGTGAATTTCGACCGTATCGCCCGGCACGATATCGTAATGAATCACGCCCGGCGTATTGTCGTTGGTGTTTGTGCGGCTGCCATCGGGGTCATCCAGTATCGATGCGCGCAATACATTATCCGGATTCAGATAGGCGCGACGGATGCCTTCGTTGCACATATCGGTAACCGACATATCGGCATCCCACTGCACGTTCATGCCAACGCGCAGAAAAACGGTAACAATACCCGTGTCCTGGCAGATGGGACGATGCCCCATCGCGCACATGCGCGAATTAATCAGGATTTGCGCGATCGCGTCGCGCGCCGCCGGGTTTTCTTCGCGCTGGTAGGCTTCGTCCATCGCACGGATGAAATCCAGCGGATGAAAATAGGAGATGTATTGCAACGCGTCGGCGATACTTTCGATCAGGTCGTTCTGCTTGATGATAGTCATGACGATTGATACCGGGTTAAGTAGCGACAGTTTAACTTTGTTGCCATTCCTGCGAAAGCAGGGATCTCGCAATGATGGCACGATTAGTCATCCCCCGCCTTTTTCGTCATCCCCCGCCTTTTTCGTCATCCCCCGCCTTTTTCGTCATCCCCCGCCTTTTTCGTCATCCCCGCGAAAGCGGGGATCTCGCAAAGGTGGCAGGTTATAAGATCCCCGCTTTCGCGCACTGCTGTCCGGAATAATTCATAGCGCAAGCGCCGGTTGGTGGAAGGCGAGTTTTGAGACTCGCCTTCGTCGTCGTTTTACGACGAGGTAATTGAGCTCTGGTCGCTGAAACAGAGTGCATTTCAATTCCGCCAACCACAGATAAAAGTCCTGGGGTGACCCGCTCAATCGGCGGTACAGATCAGCCAACAAGTAAGTGATCAACGCGACCAGTATCTGGACTCTGACTGCGTTCTCGCTGCGACCCAGGAACTTCTTGATCTTCAGGTTCTGCTTGATCCATTTGAACCACAGCTCGATGGCCCATCGGCGCTTGTAGAGATCGGCAATTTCTTGCGCCGATGCGTCCATCAGGTTGCTCACCAGAACCAGTGATTCGTCGTGACCCTCTCTATGCACCACGATTCGACGCAAGGGTTTTTCATAGGGATTCTTTTTTCCACCAGGGCGTTTATTACTGAGCCTGATGGTATCGTCCGCCAATATGTCGCCGCTACACGGGTGGCTTTCCAGGACTTCGATCGCGGCATTGCGTTTGAGTCGCGTGACGAAGAAGGCACTTGCCTGATCGATCTTCCACCACCAGCCGTAGTCGCAATATCCTTTATCAAACACATACTTAGCGCCCGTTTCAAGAGCCATTTTACGACCCGGTTCAATGTCGTTCACCGATGATGGCGTGATCCGTGCTTCGCAGGGCAGTTGCGCGTCCGGCGAATAGAGCACGTGCATCTTCAGTCCCGGCACGCGCGACATACTGCCGGATTCGGTCCACTCATAGCCCCGGCCGCGCAAGCAAATCGGTGTCGAATCGATCAGATACAGCAGCTCCTTGATCTCTTTATGTACCCGGCGATGGGCCTGGGTCAGTAAGCCCTGACATATCGCCTCGAATACACCCGCGTCCCGGTTTCGATTCGCATCAGAAAGCGTGGAGCGTTTGATTGGATCGCAGTTCAGGTGGTAGTGATGCTCCGCCTGGCTGTTATAGCCGATCTCCAGCTCGCGCAGGCTTCGACATCCCGACAGCTGCGCGAACATCAAACTGATCAATTGATCCCAGGTGCTGAACCCTTTGTTGTACTTGTCGCTTTGGTGGTTGTTGACACAGCGATTAAACAGGGTTTTCGGAAAAACTTTCAAAAGTTCGCAAAATCGAGTATTTCTATACATGTTGCAGTGTGGGTAATTAAGTTGGCGCTTATGGTTTTATTCGTAAAACCCAAGCACTGCAACACTTTTAACCTCTCACACACAATTTATTCCGGACAGCAGTGCGCTTTCGCGGGGATGACATTTTGGAGCTGCCGGGTTTAAAAAGGCCAGACGATGAGGATCATCGGGATTGAGACTACGACAACAATCACTTCGAGCGGCAGCCCCATACGCCAGTAATCGCCAAATCGATACCCGCCCGGCCCCATAACCAGGGTGTTGTTCTTATGCCCGATCGGTGTCAGGAAGGCGCAGGAAGCGGCGACCGCAACCGCCATTAGAAACGGATCGGGATTGACACTGAGCCGATTGGCGATATCGATCGCAATCGGTGCCGCGATTATCGTGGTAGCGGTATTGTTGAGCACGTCAGAGAGCGTCATGGTGACGATCATTAACAGCGTCAACACGATCACCGGCCCGTAACCCTCGGCGAAATCGATAATCTGTTGCGCGATAAGCGCGGTACCGCCCGAGGCTTCGAGCGCGGAACCGATCGGGATCATAGAACCGAGTAATACGATGACCGGCCATTCGATCGAGGTGTAGATTTCTTTCAGCGGCACGATATTGAATCCGACCATGACGATGCAAACCAGTGCCAGCGCTTCCGGCAAGTGAATAATGCCGCTGGTGGCTGCCGTAATCGCGAGCGCGAAGCTCGCTACCGCAATCCAGGCCTTGTTGCGTTGCACTACCTGCAAATCACGCTCCTGCAACGGCAGGCAACCGAGCCAGGTAACGATGTCGTCGAGTCGTTCGGCGGGGCCGAGTAGCAATAAAACATCGCCGGCGCGAGTGTCGAGCTTACGTACCCGCTCACGAAAGGTTTTACCCTTGCGCGACACACCGAGCAAGGTCACTCCGTGACGATATAACAGTCGCAGGCTCAATGCGCTGCGTCCTTCGATACGTGCATTTTCCGGCACCACCGCCTCGACCAGTGCCATGCCCTCGGCGGCGTGACTGTCATATTTTTCGCTACCGACATATTCGAGCTTGAAGGCGCCGACGAAAGCATCGATATGTTCGGCGTTAGCCTCGATGACGATGAAATCACCCAGCCGTATTTCCTCGGCGCGCGCCCGCCCGGGCAGCCGCTTGCCGTTGCGAACCAGCCCGATAATCGCGACGTCGGCCTCGTCCGCTTCATGATCGAGGTCGCGCACGCGACGGCCAATCATGTTCGAGTTTTCGGCCACGCGAACTTCGGCGACATAGTCCTCGTGCGGCAGCGGTTTGTCGTTCAGGTCGTCCTCGTTACTGGCAACGGGGATCAGGCGCCAGCCGATGACGGCGATGAAGATCACCCCGACCAGCGCGGTTACCGCGCCCACCGGCGCAAAGTCGAACATGCCAAACGGTTCACCCACCGCCTGCTCGCGAAAACTCGCGATGATGATATTGGGTGGTGTACCAATCAACGTAATCATGCCACCGAGAATCGATGCGAAAGACAATGGCATCAAACTTAAAGACGCGCTGCGTTTGGCCTTCTTCGCCGCCTGCATGTCGAGTGGCATCAATAACGCGAGTGCGGCGACATTGTTCATCACCGCCGATAGTACGGCGGCAACTCCAGACATCACACTGATATGCAAAAACAATGAACGCCCACCATGGATAACATGGCGCGCGATCAATTCGATCGCACCCGAGTTGAATAGACCACGGCTGACGATTAACACCAGCGCAATGATGACCGTGGCGTGATGCCCAAACCCCGCAAACGCCTCTTCCTGCGGTACCACGCCGAGTACGATGGCAACCGTCAGCGCGCCGAAAGCTACCAGGTCATAGCGAATCCTGCCCCATACCAGCAAGCCGAACACGACTCCGAGCAGGCAAAACAGAATGGTCTGGTCGGATATCATTCCCATTGGAAAATTTTCGCTCCGATGAACAGTAGTATCAAGCTGGAAACGCCGAGCACCAGCAGGTGATCCGAAATCTCGACGATACCGGCGCCATCGATCATGACTTTACGCGCCGCATCGGTGACATGGGTCAGCGGCAGAATCAGCGCAAATTTCTGCATCCAGGGATGGGCGCCCTCGAGTGAAAACCAGACGCCCGAGAGAAACATCATCGGCCAGCTGAACAGGTTCAAAACGCCATTCGCGACTTCTTCGCTGGAGATTCGCGCCGCGACCACGAGACCACAACAGATTAAGTTAATACAGCCGAGGGTAAACACCAGCAACAGGTTGAAATAGGATCCATGCATGCGGAAATCGACAAACAAATCCATACCGATAAAGATCACGATATTGACCACCAGCAATAACCACAGGCGGGACAGTATCTGCGCACATAAGAATTCGACCGCGGTTACCGGGGTTGCACTGAGGCGCTTGAGCACACCGAACTTGCGGTAACGCACGATCACGTAACCAATACCGAACAGCGCACCCCACATGATGTTCATCGCGATCACGCCGGGGATGACCCAGTCGACATAGCGGATTTCATCGCCTTCGACGAGTGTTTTCTGCAAAGTTTCGGTGGAATCAGCATAGGCCGCGACCAACAGTTTTTCGACGATGTAACCGTTTGGCGACGTCTCGTTGATCCAGTAGCGATTGGTAGCCGAATCAAACAGCAGGTCGATCTGGTGTCGCTCTACTTTCTGCAGGTTGGCGGCGGCTTCATCGAACTCGATAAACTTGATGTAGCGGGTAGCCGCGAATGTGGCGGCCGCACCCTCGGGAGCGCTACCTGATATCAGGCCAACCTTGAACTTCTCCGGGTTCTCCTCGGTGAAGGCATAGGCAAACACGAAGATGATCAGAACCGGTAACAACACGCTCCAGGCGAGCGCCGATTGATCGCGCACGAATTCCAGGTTACGGGCGACGAACAGCGCATAGATTCGATTCCACATCAGGCGCGTAATTCCTTTCCGGTCAGTTCGAGAAACAGGTCTTCGAGATCGCGCGCGCGTATGCGCAGACGATTCAGCGGGATATCCAGATGCAGCAGCTGTTCGATAGTCCGGTTGACATCACCGGTGAGAATATGTGCATTGTCATTACGATAAACCGCCTGGAATTCCCGCTCACCGATTTCGCGCGGGATATCGGCGGCATGAATCTGCACCACGACATCGTCAAAATGTGCCGCCAGCAGAGCGTCGGGGGCATCATGGGCGATAATGCGGCCATGGTCCATGATGGCGATTTCATCGCAGAGCTCATAGGCCTCTTCCATGTAATGGGTGGTGAGCAATACCGTCGCACCCTGCTCCTTGACCTGTTGCACCTGCTGCCAAAGGTTGCGCCGCGATTGCGGGTCGAGCCCGGTGGTGGGTTCGTCGAGAAACAGAATCCTGGGGTTGTTGATCAACGCCATCGCCAGTAACAGACGCTGCTTCTGCCCGCCAGAGAGCTTGCGCGTATCCTGGTTTAAAAAATCATGCAGCGCGTAGCGGTCGGCGAGTTCGTCGATGCTCGCGGTATCCGGATAGAATCGACTGAACTGCACCATGATTTCGCGCACGGTAATGAACTCCTGCAGCGCGGTGGTTTGAAACATGATGCCGGCTTCGTTGCGAAACTGCTGACCTAGTGCCGCAGCCTGGTAAAGAATCTCGCCTGCATCGGGCATTTTTATGCCCTCCATCATTTCGATGGTCGTGGTTTTGCCGGCTCCGTTCGGGCCGAGCAGGCCAAAACAGCTGCCTTCCCGGATTTCGAAACTGACATCGTTGACCGCGGTTAACGGGCCGAAACGCTTAACCAGGTGGGATACTTGCAGGATGACGGACATATGAATCATTACTTGAGTGAAGACCAAGTATAAACAGGCTTGCCGGTTAAGACTACCTCGCCCAACATGAGGCTAGGCAGCGGCTCGACTTCTAACTTATACTCGTGATCCTATGGGCGAAGAAATTCAGCAGAATCACTTTGAGCAGGCCGACTACGACCGGTTCCAGCAAAAACTGGAACAGGAAACCGAGTTCCTGCGATCACTATTTGCCAACCACGCATTCGATAATTCCAGTCGTATGCTCGGCTACGAACTCGAACTCTGCCTGGCGGATCGTGCAGGCCATCCGAGCAAGATTAATACCCAGGTAATCGATGCCGCCGGCAACCCGCTGTTCACCACTGAACTCGCCAAGTTCAACATGGAAATAAACGGTAATCCATTCCCTTATAGCGGCAATGTTTTCCAGCGTGTCGAAACGGATCTGCAGACATTGTTTCAGCAAGCTGAAGACGCCGCTAATAGCTTTGATTCTCAAATAGGCATGTTTGGCGTGTTTCCCAGCGTCACCCGCGAGCATTTGAATCCCGATGGTTATATGACCGAGTTGCATCGCTATAACCAGCTCAACCGGCAATTACTCCGTATGCGCGGCCGACCGATTCGTCTGCACCTCGAAGGCGAAGAACAACTCGTGGTCGAGAAGAGCGACGTCATGCTCGAAGCGCTCGCGACTTCGCTGCAAATTCATCTGCAGGTACCCTTCGACGAAATCGTGCCAACCTATCATGCCTCTCTCTGGTCGAGTATGCTTATCCTGGCCGCAACCGCCAATTCACCGCTGGTGCTCGGCAAATGCTGCTGGCAGGAATCACGCATCGGCATCTTCAAACAGTCGGTAGACACGCGTAACCCGCAGGAAATCAAAGACCATATCGTGCCGCGGGTACATTTCGGCAAGCGTTATATCGATTCCTTACTCGACCTGTTCGAGGATAATTTTTATTACAGCCCAATTCTGCCCGAAGTCATCGATCGACCTCTCGAAGACCTGCACCACCTGGCCCTGCATAACGGCACCATCTGGCGCTGGGTACGCCCAATAGTCGCGCGTAACGCCGATGACAGCTACCACCTGCGCCTCGAATTGCGCGTGGTACCATCGGGTCCAACCCTGATCGACACAATTGCTAATATCGTGTTCTATGTCGGCTTGACCGAAGGTCTGAAAAGCCTGGCAGACGACCTCACCAAAGTGCCGTTCGAAACTCTCGAAGCCGATTTCTACCGTGCCGCTCGTGACGGCCTTGACGCCAGCGTGCACTGGCCCGATGGACAGCAGCTTGGCTTGCAACAGGTTTTGCTCGAACATGCCCTGCCACTGGCGCGAGCCAACCTCGCGCAGAGCGGAATCGAGGATACCGATCGCTGGCTCGACATCATCGAAGCCAGGGTCAAGGCCAAAGCAACCGGCGCGGCGTGGATTTCGAAACACTGGAAGCAATTTGGCGACAGCGCGCAACTGGTCTGTGATTACATTGCGCAGGCACAAACCAATCAACCGGTTCACCGCTGGCAGGACCCCGGCAGATGATCGAAAATTTTGACCGACTACACGGTCTGCCCGATGGTTTCTTCGACATCAGTAGCACAAACATCCGCACATTGTTTCCAAACCCGACCCTGATCCAGCTGGATGGCAAGGGTCCGGATTTCCTGTTTATTTCGATCCTGCTACACGGCAATGAGTATACCGGGCTCAAGGTCATGCAGAAGATACTGGCTGAACACGCGCAAGATTTACCCCGCTCCATCCTGCTGTTTATCGGCAACGTACGCGCGGCCGAGGCGAATCGACGCTATCTACCCGACCAGGTGGACTACAACCGCTGCTGGCCGGGTACCGAACTGGAACCGAGCCCTACCTCGCAGATGATGCAACGCATCGTAGAGATTGCCCATGCCCTGCCGTTGTTTGCAGCAATCGATATCCACAACAATACCGGCAAAAACCCGCACTACGCCTGTATTACCGACCCCAACATGCAAAACCAGAACCTGGCGGCGAGATTCAATCGGGTTGGCATGGTGTTTAACCACCGCGGCGTCAGCACCATGGCCTTCGACGGAATTTGTCCGGCGATTACTCTGGAATGCGGCTTGCCCGGCGATCCACAGGGAATCGAACACGCCTGCCGTTTCGTCGAGGGGATGCTCACCCTCGATGAATTGCCACAGACCCAGCCAGGCCGTCACGCACTGCACCTGGTGGAATCACACCTGACGCTGAATATTCCGCAAGATATCAGTTACGCGTTCGACCCCGCAGCCGATGCCGACCTGCGTTTCGAGCATGATTTTGAAGACCGCAACTTCACACTGTTCGATCCCCACCAGGTATTCGGCTATACCCGGGTAGCACGCCCGCTCTCGATTACGGACTCCGACGGTCATGATGTCACCGACGAAATCCTGCGTGTCGAAGAAGGCAAGATTTACCTGAACAACACGCTGATGCCGGCGATGATTACACGCGATCGGCTGGTGATACGCCAGGACTGCCTGTGCCACCTGCTACAGGATTACCTTCACCACGAAGTCGAACTGTAACCGACGTATTGTTGAAGCCCTGGAAGTAAGGTTATGGAAATACCATGGTTCGAATTAAGTAAACTGTCACCTTAACTACGCCGTCAATTCTTCACTAACGTTGCTCGGGGACGAAGTCCTGGCACTCGATTTCGCCGGACCTCACCGTCAGGAAACTTGATTCTGGCACTGGCACCCATGCTTCGGGCAGATCGGACAGCGGTTCGGACACGATCGCGCGAGCATCATCGGAGAAGTCTTCCAGGTGCGGCGCAATTTCACGCAGAGCTGCTATATCGATGCTGTAAAACAGGCTTCGCGACTGCCCCTCCGTGGAGTAGCGGAACGCGTATAGTGACTTGCCATCACATATCCCGAGTGACATCTGTACCGGGTTTTCGATACCTTTCTCCGCGCCAACCCGCTCGATGAAACCAACCATGCGGGCAACACCTTGCGCTACGTCATCAGCCATGCCGAAGCTGAGTGCGAGAAAGAACATGACTTCCGAATCTGTTGAACCCTGAACATATGGATACAGTTCTGGTGAAATAGCCATCACCAGATCACGTTTTATTTTGGGGAAGCTGCGAATAACGCCATTATGTACGAAGATCCAGTTCCCGAACTTGAATGGATGGCAGTTCGACTGTTGCACGGCGGCGCCGGTTGTTGCCCGGATATGCGCCATGAACATCGGCGATTTGATCTGCCCGGCCAGCGCATGCAGGTTGCCGTCGTTCCAGGCCGGCTGAATACTTTTATAAACGCCTGGTTCGTCACCCCTGGCATACCAGCCCAGGCCAAAACCATCGCCGTTGGTTGTTGTCGCGCCGGCATGGGCATGCAGACTCTGATCGATGAGCGAATGCGCGGGTTTGATGATGATATCTTCGAGGTAGATCGGAGTTCCCGAATAAGCCAGCCAGCGACACATTGCCCTCTCCTCATCTGTTGAAAGCGATCAGTATCAGACTATTTTCGGCACTTTTCATTGATCCCGGGCAACAATAAAGATGATTAATCAAATGGATATATGATGTAATCAAATTCCAATGTCTACAAGGCGAATAGCTTGGTATCAAGGTTTTTCCTCGCATCTGAACCGCTTGCTAAACGCAGACAAGGGCTTGCTGTCTCTGCATTTCTTGCAGTGTTGCTTGGCTTTCCACTCCCGGGTACCGGTGCAACACTGAGCCTCGCCAAGGATGGACTTGAGACGGTACGCGAAGGCGATCTAATTGAGTACTCTCTCGAGGTTGTAAATGAAGGTACGACGAGTGTCGCGGGTATCGAAGTACTAGATACCCTGCCAGCCGAAGTCCAGTTCGTACAGGCCACGCCAACCCCCGGCGGAACCTATAATTCCACAACCGGTATCTGGACCCTGCCGACGCTGGGTACGAATACCAACGACAAGACGGCCGGCATACAAATTCAGGCCCTGGTGAATCAAAACTTGATAAATGATCCAGCCGATACGGTCAGCATAACTAACAGGGCGGAGGTCATAGCGCCGCCCGACCAGACACCACTCGAGGCACAAGTCACCACGAATGTCATTTGCAGCTTCTGCATTGACTGGGAAATCGAATCCGTCACATTCGAACAGGAATTAGCTGGCATCGATATTGACGATTTTTTCGGTCCAGGGACGATCGAAGTGCGTTTCTATTTGCGTGTAAAAGTCGCCAACAACGGACCGGTAACCTCTGACGCGACTGTGAGCGTGGTACGTTTTGATATCGATGGTGGTGGCTTTGGGTCCATAGAACTGAGTCCTTCTTTGCCCGTCGCGGTAACTCTCGATCCCGGACAGACCCAGACAATACAGTTCAGTACCGCTAGAGTGAAAGGAGACGACCTGGATTTCACAGTCTCCTGGGAATTTGAGGTCAGTGATGTGGCTCTGTCAGACCCCATCCTGCCGAATACGGCGTCCGGTTCCTATTCTAGCTCTGGCGGTGAATCTGACGACAATGAAGGATGCTTTATCGTCGCGTCCGCACATGGATCATACTTAGATTCACATGTGGTAATTTTACGCGATTTCAGGAATCGGCATCTTTTAACCAACCCTTTCGGGAAATGGTTTGTAGCGTTTTACTACCGACATTCACCACCCATAGCGGATTATATTCGAGAGCGCGAAACGCCCAGGGCGATCGTCCGGTCGGTGTTAGCTTTAGTCGTTTACTCGATTGAGTATCCTATCGCCGCGGTACTTGTTTTACTGATACTTCCACTACTCTTGGCCCGTCAAAGAAAACAGAGAAAAAATCGAACCTTACGCTTGTGAAGCGTTAAGTTGGGGGTCTCCTTCGGGTCGGTTTTTGCCGCTGATGTATCAAACGTAAGCGTCTGTTTTCTCATAAGCAGATGCTGAAATCGGCTTCACAGGCTTCTCTAGTCGGCCAACACCGGACACTCGACATTTCGAAGTGATAGGCGACGAAGGGCACAAAGCCAACCTTCAGTACCATTAAATAACTGCCTCTCCATAAAACGAAACATCAGTAATACAAGGTTGATCTGTGTCATATAGGCTAATCGGGTGGTACGTATTTAAAATCGAAAGCCCGCCCCACGTGGGATGTCACAAAGCCAACCGAGGGTGAAGGAAAATGAGCGGTCAGCAGCAGAGTGTCGGTCTCACAATGGCTTTCCAGGAAGTGTTTGCGGGTCTCGGCAGAGAGCACCGGATTGTGATCAAAATTTGGACTCCACCCGGGATGGGCCAGTTGGATCGGGCTGTGCATCATATCGCCGGTCATCACTGCGTTACGACCCCGAGAGGCGATATTTACGGATACATGGCCAGCCGTATGACCAGGAGAGGGAGTTAGCCAAACTTCATCGTCGAGTGCATAGTCAGTATCGACCAGAACCGCCTGGCCAGCTTCCATGACGGGTAGCACGTTCTCGCGAAAGACGGCTGTACCATCGGCCTCGCAGGCCGCATATTCATCCGCTGCGAGGATATATCTGGCGTTGGGGAAAGTCGGTATCCAGCGGCCGTCGATCAGACGCGTATTCCAGCCGCAATGATCCAGATGCAGATGAGTACAGAAGACGTAATCAATGTCTCCCGGCCTGACCCCGGCAATCGCGAGATTGTGCAACCAGGTCTCATCGCGAAGGTCTTTCCACTCAGGAACGCCATCGTAGGTCTTTCGGCAACCGATACAGGTATCGATAAGGATAGTGTGATGGCGGGTTCGTATCAGATAGGACTGCACTGGCAGGATCATCTTGCCAGTTGCAGGGTCAAGCGCATTGGGCTCGAGCCAATGACGGTGTGGCTCGACCACTTCGGGTAGTGCCTCGTCGAAGAATTCAAGCGGCCGCATAAAGGGTGCTTCCAGCTCAAGAATACGGTTGATTACGATGTCGCCTAACTGCCTGGTTTCCATGATCTAGAATCATCCTGAGATACACTGCTAACTCACAGCTTCATGATGATTTTACATAGGTTGTAATGCGGTTTAAACGGCTTCCGGTTAGCAGTCATTCATTTCGCTAATCAGAACTTCTCGGAAGGATTGATTATCGCCGCTGATATACCAAGTTCAGGGTCTGTTTCCTCCAAAACTGACGCTCAGATGAGCTTGGCCAGCTTCTCGATAACAGACAATCAATGTTCCGCCTGGAGCTTCGTGTATCGGCCAGTTTCTGCCATTTGCCCGACTGGTCTTTTTTAGTCCCTGCAACTGCCCCCTATATTGCAGAGGTAGTTGTTGGCAAACCTGTGGATCCCCATGGCATTATTCACAGCGACTGTCCCAGATGGCTAGCGCGTCGCGCGAGCCCGCCTGAAACAGCTATTCACGGTATTGTGGTCCCCCCGTAACCGATTTGCAGCTCAAGTTAAAGTTTTGGATGCTGAAAACCTTACCAGGCTTCCAGACATTCGGCATTAGATTCTGTACTTCTGCTTTGGGTGGTGAATTCAACTGATATACGGATTCCGAGGATCTGCTTTGGAAAAAACACTGCAGATGGCAACAGCAAAAGCCAAATTTTCGGAGTATATCCCTCCATAACCAGGAAATTTCTCCAAAGGAGATGCGCAGACGCGTATGCTGAGCATCGTTCTTTGTCCGAGAACGGATCCAGAATGATAAGGTGATGATATGTTACCGGGTAAATTACCTTTTGACGCTACAGTTATGATTCATGAAAAACTTTGATAACAACCAATGCCCTAACTGTGGGCACCGCTTTAGTAGCATGGAGATGCTATTTTGGGGACTAAGCAAAACCAGTAATTGTCCAGGTTGCGAGACCGAGCTTAGCGTTAATAAGGATAGAATATTAATTCTCTGGGTAATCGGAATAATCGCGATCATTCCGATCAAACTTAATGTTAATTTAGATTCACTTCAGGGTTGGGCTATTTTTGCTATTTTTATTGTTATCTTTTGTATGCTTGCAATAAGAATGCAGAAACTTGAAATTAAAAATAAATCATAACAAGGCGCTGTAGTCGAACCAGCCTGCGGCTGGCCGCTGATGCGAGGCGTTAGAAACTTGAGCTACCCAGGTCTATGGAAAAAATAGTTGTACTCGTTGATGTGCAGAATATTTATTACACGACAAAGCAATCTTATGATTGTAATTTTGACTATAACAAGTTTTGGGCAAAAGCTACTGCAGACAGGAAAGTAATAAAAGCGATTGCTTACGCCATAGAGCGCGATGATGAAAAACAAAGACAGTTTCAAAATATACTTAGAGCGATCGGATTTGAGGTAAAACTTAAGCCATTCATCCAAAGGGTTGATGGGTCGGCAAAAGGCGATTGGGATGTGGGCATAACTCTCGACGCTATAGAGTACGCCAAAGATGCAGATGTGGTCGTGTTAGCATCGGGTGATGGAGATTTTGCTTTACTGGTTGATAAAATTCGGAAGGATCTAAATGTGATAGTAGAGGTCTACGGTGTACCTAAGTTTACATCTACTTCACTAATTAGTTCAGCATCAAAATATATTCCGATAAATAAGAATTTATTATTAGATGCATCGAAAAGATAAACAAAAAATCCTGCCAATCACATGCAGACGAACAAGGTTCCCGCTACGCGAGAAGTTGAGCAAGGGTACGAGCGTCTTTTAAGGGCAGCAAGCGGTAGTCGCCAGGCTAGCAATAAATGACAGCTGCCGGTTAGCGTTCGATCATTTCGCTATCTATAACTTCTCGCTTAGGCAATAAATGAGTATTTATTGCGGCTATACTTGTGCAAGTTGTTGCCGACATGGGAATGTCAATTCGGTGATCAAAATGGTAATGCATGCTAAAGATCAGCGTGTGCATAGATTCTACTCAACACTCTTCGTCTACCTGATAGCATCCAGTCCCGCCTGTGCAGACGGGGGCATTAGTGCGTTAGGTTATGTATTGAACGTATTCTTGCTGTTCATTGGTGCGCTTGGCCTGTTTATCATTTTGCTGATGTGCGTAATCATCACTTCTCAGAAAGATAAGCCCGGTACCAGTATTGGAACGAGAACAGGTATTGGAATTGCCATAGCCTACCTGTTCCTGGCGGCGTTCTTCTTTGCCACGTCGTCCCAGTCACCTTTCTGGTTGGTGCCTGCATTCACCGGTGGAGGCAGCTTCGCGCTACTTCTCGTTTACATGTTTCGCCTTAAAAGCGAGCCACGTGAATAAATATCAGGCTAGCGACCTGAGTTTCCGTCAACTACGACGCTGGTGTCTCACCCGTTGCATTCAATTTTAGACCCGTTTCAGATGGAACGATTTCGGGCGCGTCATATGCTCGAAGCCAACCGATGAAAGCGTGCAGCCGCGTCCCGAATTCTTGACCCCGGTCCAGGCCAGAGCCGGATCGAGATAATCGCAGCGGTTCATGAACCAGGTACCGGTATCGATCTGGTTGCCGATCTCGATCGCCGCTGCCTCATCCTGCGTAAAGATTGCCGCGGTCAGACCAAACTCGCTGTCATTCATCAGGCGAATCGCTTCGTCGTCGCCGCTGACCGACATGATGGCGATAACCGGCCCGAAAGTTTCTTCGCTCATAATCCGCATCGAATGGTCGACATTGGTCAGAACCTGCGGTGCGAGATAAGGACTACCCGGAGCATCCGCCTCGAAACTGGCGGCATCGATGTGGGCCTGGGCGCCCGCGGTGATGGCCTCGTCGATTTGTCCGCGCACGAAATCGGCGGCGCTGGATTTAACCAGCGGTCCCAGGTTGGTAGCCATGTCGTCAGGACGTCCGAGTTTATAACCCTTGACCAGGCCGACTACGCCGTCGACGAATTCTGCCATGATCGACTCATCCACGTATACGCGCTCGATGCCACAGCAGGATTGCCCGGAGTTAAAAATCGCACCGTCGGTAACGGTTTCGATAGCATGCTGCAAATTGGCGTCCTTGCGCACATAAGCAGGATCCTTACCACCCAGTTCAAGACCGGCTCCGATAAAGCGCCCGACCGACGCGCGTTCAACCATTTCGCCACCCTGCACCGAACCGGTAAACGCGACAAAATCAATTTCAGGGGACTGAATCACGCGCTCGGTATCGCTGTGGTTCAGATGTAAATACTGGAAAACGCCAGCGGGCAGACCGGCCTCGTCGAAGGCCTGTTGCAAACGCTCGGCGCACAAAGGGGTTTGCGCGGAGTGCTTTAGCACCACGGCATTGCCCGCCAACAGCGCCGGCATGATCGCGTTAACCGAAGTCAGGTAGGGGAAATTCCAGGGGGCCACGACAAACACCACGCCCAGCGGCTCACGCTTGATGTAGCGCGTGAAACCTTCTTTCGCCTCCGGCCTGACATCGGCCAGTGACGGTCCGGCGATCTCGATCATGTAACGCGCACGTTCTTCGAAACCCGCCACTTCACCTGGTCCCTGTGAAATCGGGCGCCCCATCTGCCAGGTCAATTCCTCGGCAATCTCCGCCTTGCGGGCGACGAAGGCGTCGACGGCCTTACTGCAAATCGCGCAACGCTCTGCGAGCGGCGTCTGCTTCCAGGCAAGTTGGGCAGTTTCAGCAGCCGTTAAGGCACGCTGGATCTCATCGGAGCTGGCGGTTTCACGTTCGACGTAAACGCTACCGTCGAGCGGGGATATACATTGGATAATTGACATGATTGCTTCGCTGTTAACCGGGTTTAAGGGGAAGTGACTGATTGAAAATCTGCAACAGGATTCTATACCCAGAAGAACAGTTTCGGAACTGCATAATCAGAACCGATACCGACAGATGTTTAACACCTGGTCTCAACCGGTTTAGCGATCCAGGCCGACACCACTGAAGCGCGCTCGAACCTGGAAGAAGGCGGCAATGTCGAGCAAGGGTCGCGGCGGCATCCACCTCGCGGGCGCCGAAGCGAGACAATCCGCCACCGTCGACGAGGATTCTCCACTCGCATAGTCCGCGATTGCCGTGCCAAACGCGGTACCACGGCTGACACCCGACCCGTTATAACCACCGGCGAGATAAATATTGTCGCGCTGCCGGCCGAAAAAATTGGTGCCATTACGGGATATACCCTCGACGCCTGACCACGCAAATTCGAATGCTACCTCTGCGAGTTGCGGAAAGCGCTTGTCGAATGCAGCACGGTGAATCGCCTGCCTGGCTGCCAGCTCGTTGTCACTCAACAGGCTCGAAGCATGATACTCCGCGGTATTTCGAATGCTGATTCGATGATCGCGGGTCAGGCGAATAGTCGCCCCACCACCGTGGAGCGAAATCGCACCCCATTCACTCAGGCTGCCAAGACTGGCAAGTTCTGCAGGCGTCAACTGGCGCGTGAAGCTGCCAGCCAGCGTGCTGCCAACCAGGTAGGATTGCAGGAATCCCAGTTTGCCCACCTCATAATTCATTGCCAGGACAAGCTTGTCGGTTTTCACCTGCGCAGCTTCGAGACGAAGCGTCACGGGCGTTCCATTGTCTACCTCGAGCACCGGGCTTTGTTCGTGCAAGCTGACATTAGCGGGTAAAGTATCGGCTAGTCCACGCACCAGTGCGGCCGGCTGTACCAGTGCGCCATCGGCAATATGGACACCAGCCTGGTAAAGATCGGTGCCCAGGTGCTCGGACAACATGGCCTGATCAAGCACCCGATGCGCAATTTCCAGCGTGTCCAGGTAATGCAGGAAATGGCTGTGTTCACGCAGTGCCATGGCGTCGGCGGCGGTATGATAGAAACCTTGCCGTTGCCATTGGCAATCGATGGCGTTGGCCGCAACCTGGCTGCTCAACAATTCCAGTCCCGTCTGGTTGATACGGTTTACGCGGCGATAGTTTTCAACCTGGCCTGCAACCACGCCACCCGAGAACTGGCTGGTGGCGACGACAAACCCGGAATTGCGCCCCGACGCCGCCTGCCCCACACAACGGGCATCCAGCAGCAGAATTTCCGCATCGGGATGAAGCTCGGCCAGGCGGCGGGCACAGGCCAGCCCGGTGATGCCCGCGCCAACGATTACCCAGGGTACCCGATGATCACCGCTTAATTTTGAGCTAACCTGGCGCGGCGGCAGAAGTTCCGCCCAGCCATGATTATCGGTTGGGAAACTAGAATTGGTCGGGGTCATGAGTCAGGTATCGATTCCTGAAAATTGCGGTGACAGTTTACTTAATAAACCGCGACTTGCGGAAATTCGGTTTGCGGAAATATTTTTTCTAACCCATAAACGTGGCGCTTTAATATTGACCGCATAGTATCTTTTCTGCTTCTGATCGGGTTTGTTTGATGCGAATCTTATCACCAAAGGCACCACAACCGGCCCTTGTAACTGACTAACCTGCCAGCTAATATCTTGCGCTGATTATCTACTTAGACAGGACCGTGCAAGTTGACGGCAGGCATTACCACAGGCTGTCACAGGGAACTGGACGCGCCACCGGACAATGCGGACCTTCAATTTCAGGATGAGACAATTCCGCACGGGAACCCGGACCTTCAAGGAAACACCTAATGCACAAGCGAGACCCTCGATACGACGTATTATTCGAACCGGTAAAAATTGGTCCGGTTACGGCGAAGAACCGTTTTTATCAGGTACCACATTGCACCGGACTCGGCTGGCTCAGACCGCGCATGGTCGCAGCGTTGCGTGGCATGAAAGCCGAGGGTGGCTGGGGCGTCGTCTGTACAGAATACTGCTCGATACATCCGGCATCCGACGACCTGCCCCACCCTTACGCGTCGCTGTGGGACCAGGGTGATATCAGGGCGCATTCAATGATGACCGACCTGGTGCACGAACACGGTTCGCTCGCCGGTGCCGAACTCTGGGTAGGCGGCGCGCGCAGCACCAACCTGTTCAGCAATGAAGTCGCCATGGACGTGGCCAGCCTGCCCAACTCGATCGCGATTCCTTACCAGGCGCGCGCGATGGACAAGTCCGATATCCGCGAGCTCAGGCGCTGGCACCGAAATGCCGCGTTACGCGCGCGAGATGCAGGATTCGATATCGTCTACGTCTATGCCACTCACCATTATCTGCTCTCGCATTTCCTGTCGGCCAAAACCAATACGCGTACCGATGAATACGGTGGCTCGCTGGAAAACCGGGTGCGGCTGGTACGCGAATTAATCGAGGAAACCAGGGATGCGGTTGGTGATCGATGCGCGGTCGCGGTGCGGTTTTCTGCCGATGACGAGGGTGGCAAAGATGGCGATCCGGTGATCAATGAACACCGCGACATGCTCGAAATGCTGGCCGAGCTACCCGACCTCTGGGATATCAATATCCAGGACTACTCCCGCGAAATGGGGGCCTCCCGATTCATCAAGGAAGGCTCGCTCGAAGCCTACATGTCCTACGTCAAATCGATTACCAGCAAACCCGTGGTGACGGTGGGTCGCTTCACTTCGCCCGACACAATGGTTTCGCAGGTCAATCGTGGCATCGTTGATTTTATCGGTGCCGCGAGACCATCCATTGCCGACCCTTTCCTGCCAAAGAAAATCGAGGAAGGCCGCATCGACGAAATTCGCGAATGTATCGGCTGCAACATTTGCTACACCGGCGACAGTACCGGTACGCCGATACGTTGCACGCAGAACCCGACCATCAGCGAGGAATGGCGGCGCGGCTGGCATCCGGAGAAAATTGCGCCCAAAGGTTCGGATTCCAGCATTCTGGTAGTTGGTTCTGGCCCGGCCGGTCTCGAGGCAACCCGGGCGCTCGGCCGTCGTGGATACCATGTGATGCTGGCCGAAGCCGAACACACGCTCGGTGGCCGCGTGAGCCGCGAGTCCAGCTTGCCGGGCCTTGGTGAATGGGCGCGGGTACGTAACTACCGGGTGCACGAAATTCAGCAAATGGAAAACGTCGATGTTTATTTCGATAACCAGATGGATGCAGAACATGTGCTCGCCGTCGAAGCAAACCACATCGTCATCGCCACCGGCGCTAGCTGGCAGGCAGACGGGCGAGGCCTGTTTAATACAACGCCGCTGACCGAACTGGGCCCGGCTGAGCAGGTTTTCACTCCGGATGACATCATGGCCGGGCGCCTGCCCGCGGGCCCTACGCTGATTTACGACGATGATCACTACTACATGAGCAGTGTGATTGCCGAATTGCTGTGTGCGCAAAATATTCCAGTCACGCTGGTGACACCGGAAACCATCGTATCGGCCTGGGGTGCTAAAACCTCCGAACAGAGTCGCGTGCAGCGTCGCCTGATGGAGCTGGATGTCCAACTGATTACCTCGCATGGACTGGCCGGCTTTAACGGGACGAGAAGCACAAATTGAATGCACGTATACCGGCGCACGAAAAAACCTTGCGGTGGAAGCGATTGTGACCGTGACCATGCGTTCCCCCAACGATTCGCTGTTTCATGAACTGCAACAAGCTGTTGACAGCACTGGCGGCTACCAGCCTGACTCAATAACCCGGATCGGAGACTGCCTGGCGCCGTCGATCATCGCCGGCGCGGTGTTCTCGGGGCATCGTTACGCTCGCGAACTCGACACCGAGGTGGATCCGGACAATCGCATGAAATATGACCGGGTATTCTTCGACGATGAGTGACCCGGATAACACTGCTTCATCGGACTAACTGGAAACCCTGCGCCCGTGTTAGCACCTGGACAGGTTCACGCATCGCAATCCACCCAGACATCGGCCGACAGCGGTATCGACTGACACAGCAGGACATAACCCTGATCGAGATCGCGTTGCGAGAGTACGTTGTTTTGTCGCATCTCCACCTTACCGCTTACCCTGACGACCATGCAGGATCCACAGTGACCTTCCTGGCACTGGAAGGCAGGGTCCAGATCGGCATCGAGCATGCAGTCCAGCAGCACGTCTCCCGGCTGATAGGCCACTTCATGTTCGATGCCGTCGAGGGTCGCGCGAAAGCTCGTAATCTCGGTCGGGGAAGGTGAATTCGTATTCATCCAACTAGTCCAGCAGGCAAATCTCGTCCCCGGGCTTTACTATTCCTTCCGTAAGCACCGCCGCATATACCCCGGCAAAGCCGTTATGTTTCCGGGCAATGTGTTTCAGGATTCGGGGTTGCGTTGCCGCCGTGTCAGGATCGATGGTGATCGATTTACAGCGCGGATCGAGTTCACGCACCATGATTTCGAGTCGGTCGCCGACTTTTAATCTGTGATTGACGAGTTCGTTTTCGTAAAACCCATCCGCCGCATCCCAATCCACGTAAAAATTGGCACGGAAACGACGTTTATCGAGCTCGAGTCCGGTTTCCTGTTCCAGTTGCACCAGTGTTTGCCGCGAGAACAGTGACAGCGGACGGCAATCAACCGCGTTCTTCTGCGTGAAGTGCAGACGTAGCTCACCCGCGGATTTATCACGCAGGCTTGCGAGAAAAGCGGGATCCTCTACATCGAGCGTTGCGCCAGCCGGCGTGTTGATTTCGAGTGCAAAGGCATCAGCCAGCGGATAAGGTGGATTCAGTGCTTCCTTGAACGCCGCCTCCATCGCCGGGGGTTTTAGCGTAGCCTGGTGATTTTTATAGCTGGCAGTGTAAAGTACAAATTCCTCCTGCTCCCGATTGGTGTGCCAGGGGAACTCGGGTGGCGCTTGCGACGATGAAATCGCGTAAAGACGATCGCCCATGACACCCGTGTAGGCAACAAAAACCTCATCGACCTGTTCTCCACGCATGCTTTTCACGGGATAGCGCCAGACACTTTCGAGCGTACCGATTTTGCTCATATTCCCTCCTGGTTTATTACCACGAACCTGAATCTTACTGACCGTGCAGGTGATTTACCATGCCGCAGACACCAGGGTGGGGAGGACACTGCAATTTCGGTCCAGCGGCATTGTCGCTGAACCGAAGGTTATTGGCGGTTAGCTGAGTTCGCCGCGCGCCGGATAATCTTTTTCCAGTGCAAACTTGAGCGCGCCGATGATTTCACGAAAATGCGGGCGTGCGAACGGCATAGTACTGATCTGGGCCCAGTAAAGCGTGTTATCAGGTTGCACAATGAACAGACCCGGCTCGCTGAATTCGGCGGGCTCCTCGATGCCAATCGACGTCAACCCACGGCCAGCGGAGCGATGCAACCCCCAGTCTCGCGCCTGCTCGGTGCTGACCCCATGGCCAATTGCCAGGTTGTCGAGTCCCCAGTCCTGGCGAGCCTGTTCGGCACGCTCCCTGTCATCACCGCTCAGTACCAGTATCGAAACCCCGATCTCGTTAAAATCGTCGGCCAGTTTATCGAGCTCGCCAACGTACTTGCTGCATATCGGACAGTGCAGGCCGCGGTAGAACACGATCATGGTGAAATTTGCGGGGTCGTGATCGGCCAGCGACCAGGCACCATCCAGGGTCTCGACTTCGAGAGCGGGTACGGGCTGACGGGGTTTTAATACATTCATTAGGGACTCCTGTTATTTTGATGCGTGTCAATATGGTGAGAGCGCAACAGTGTTAGCTTTTTTGTATTAAAATACAATGGAATAGCGACATGGGTGATGCAAAAACTGCAGCTTTGATCGAACTGGATACCAGCAGTTCCATCTGGGAAAGTTTTTTTACGGTCTTCCCGCTGGTTGTCGTCGGCACTCGTGAAGCCGATGGTAGTGACGATCTCGCTCCCAAACACCTCGCGATGCCCATGAGCTGGAAGAATCACTTCGGTTTCGTCTGCACCCCGCGGCATAACACTTACCAGAATGTTCAGCGTGATCGACAGTTCAGCGTCACCTATATGCGGCCATCGCAAACGGTGCTGGCGAGTCTGGCGGCTACTCCACGCTGTGAGGACGGCAGCAAACCGATCACCCAGGCGCTACCGACTTTTGCGGCTGACACGATCAATGCCGCGTTTGTCGAAGGCGGTTACCTGTTTCTCGAGTGCGAGCTGTTGCAAATCGTCGATGAGCTCGGCGAGAACTCGCTCATCATCGGCGAAATCATTAGCGCCCGGGTGGCCGAGGATGCACTGCGCTCTTCAGATCAGGATGATGAAGATCTGGTCTATTCGGCACCCCTGCTCGCCTACCTCTACCCCGGTCGTTTTGCTGAAATCGCGAGCAGCAACACGTTACCGTTTCCAGCTGGGTTCAAAAGGTAATCCAGATGAACGACAACCAGGCAATTCTGAATTATCTGCAAGCACAGCAGGAACCTATGATCGGACTGTTGAAAGACCTGGTACTGATGGAAACCCCATCGACCGACCGCGACAGCCAGGCGCAGATTCGCCAGCGCCTGAAAGCCGAATTCGAAGAGATCGATTACCGTGTCAACCTGGTACCCGGACGCAGCAGTGGTGGTCACGTGTATGCATCACCGAGGAACCGGGGTAATCGACAACCCGCGCAGTTGATGATCGGTCATTGCGACACGGTCTGGCCGATCGGTACCCTGCAGACGATGCCGCTGGTGTTCGAGGCGGACACCCTGCGGGGCCCGGGGGTCTACGACATGAAAGCCGGTCTCGTCGAAATGATCTACGCGCTGCGAGCAATCGAATCACTGGGCCTCAAGCCGGCCGTCGCACCACTGTGTTTTATCAACTCGGATGAAGAAATCGGCAGCCGTGAATCGACGCGTTACGTGCGCGCACTGGCCCAGCGCGTCGATCGCTGCATGGTGCTCGAACCTTCGCTCGGCCACAGTGGCAAAATTAAAACCGCGCGCAAGGGAGTGGGACGATTTACCGTCACCGTGCAGGGCAAGGCCGCTCACGCGGGCCTCGACCCGGGCGCCGGGGCGAGCGCCATCCTGGAACTGTCTCACGTCATTCAAAAACTGTTCGAATTGAATGACCCTGAACGGGGAACCTCGGTCAATGTCGGTGTTATCGATGGTGGCATTCGACCCAACATGGTGGCACCCGAAAGTCGCGCCATCATCGATGTGCGCGTGCAGACCCAGGCCGATGCCGACCGGGTGGAGCAGGCGATCCATGGCCTGGAAACCGCTACCCCCGGGGTTTCATTGACCATCGAGGGCGCCATCGGCCGCCCGCCGATGGAACGCACCGATGAAAATCAACGCCTGTGGCGGGTAGCGCAAAAACTCGGCGAAGACCTCGATATGGAACTTGAGCAAGGTACCGCAGGCGGTGGCTCCGATGGCAATACCACCAGCCTCTACACCGCTACCATCGATGGCATGGGTGCCGTCGGCGATGGCGCCCACGCCAGCCACGAGTACATTTACGTGGATTTACTGCCAGTACGTTGCGCATTATTCACGTTGCTGTTGCTGGCGCCGCCGCTTAACCCCTGAACCAGAGAACCGGAGCTGACCTATGATTCGTCCCTTTCTCGCATCCGTAACCCGAATTTCCGACTTGTCACCGACCAATTTCACGTCGTCGCCGCTGGCACGCGAACACTGGGATACCGGTGACTACGTGGTTGGCAAGGTGCAGGATATCCGCGGTCACCTGTGCGCACTCGAACTACCTGACGGACGTATGATCGAAGTCATGGAGGACGACCTCGTGGTCGGCGCGCTCGGCACCCGAATTGCAACGCTCGAAGCAGTCGGCGACTGGCGCGCAATTGATGACTCAGGCGAATTTAACGCGCTCACGGCCGCCGGTCTGTTCGGTAAAAACACTTCACTGTCCCCGTTTATTTCCTCGCCGATGCCGTTACAGTACCAGGGGCATGTCATGCGCAACGAGGCAAAGGTGACAATGCGCGGCAGCTTACCGGAAATCGAAATCACCGACTTTGACATACCGGTGATCCTGATCGTGGGCACCTCGATGTCGGCCGGTAAAACCACGTCCGGACGGGTGATCGTGCATCTGCTCTCGCAAATGGGGCTCAATGTAGTCGGCGCCAAGCTTACCGGTGCCGCGCGCTATCGCGATATGTTGAGCTTTAAAGACGCTGGCGCCAGCGCAATTTACGATTTTGTCGACGCCGG
>CAWCBX010000096.1:0-9669 GCA_963793595.1 uncultured Gammaproteobacteria bacterium
ACTCTATCGCGGCCAGGCATTGACCGCGCGGAAGCAGGCGCTCAGTGTAGCGATGAATGAAGCTGCCGAGGAAGAAAACGAGCACCTAAACTGGTGTCAACAGCGATTAGCCGAACTCCATCAACCCCGCAGCCTGTTCGATGGGGTCTGGTACTGGGGCTCGTTTACGATTGGTGCCCTGGCCGGAGCCGCAGGCGACAGGTGGAGCCTCGGTTTCGTCAAGGAAACTGAACAACAGGTCTGTAGCCACCTCGATCGTCATCTCGAGAGCCTGCCCGAGCAGGACCAGCGCAGCCGTGCGATCATCGAAGCCATGCGTGAAGATGAATTACGCCATGCCGACAACGCCGCAGAGGCAGGTGCCGCCGAGCTTCCACAAGCGGTAAAAACCGCAATGACACTGGTAAGCAAGGTCATGACCTTTACCGCCTACCGCATCTGAACGGCAGCGCTTAATCAGTCGAGATTGACGACTTCGAAATCATGCGTAATAGCGGCCATTTTTCCCAGCATTATTGACGCCGAGCAATATTTGTCGGCCGATAAATTCACCGCCTTGGCTACCTTGCTTTCATCCAGATCCTTACCACTGACAACGAAGTGCGCGTGAATTTTAGTGAAAACCATAGGGACTTCCGTGGCGCGCTCGGCTTCGAGTTCGACGACACAATCCTGCACTTGCTGGCGGGATTTACGCAGAATCGAGATCACATCGAAACTGGTACAGCCCCCCATGCCCGAGTAACAGCATTTCCATCGGCCGTACCCCGAGATTACGCCCGCCTGACTCGGGAGCACCGTCCATCACCACCGAGTGACCACTGTCGGATTCGCCGACAAATGACATGTGGTCCAGCCACTTTAACTCTACACTTCATAGTTACTACCTATTCCTGATCAATTGCTCTTTTTGTGCTATGTTTACTACTAGCAAGAACAGATAATTACACATATGTCAGTTAATCCCATCACAAAAATTGCACCGCGGTTGAATCCGGCTCTGGATAACTTCCTGCATCACTGTCACACCAAAAAATACGCGACACGCAGTACCATTATCCATGCAGGAGACGAATCGGAGACTCTGTACTATATCATCGACGGTTCGGTCAGCGTAGTCATCGAAGACGAAGACTGTAACGAAATCGTACTCGCTTATCTGAATCCGGGTGATTTCTTCGGCGAAATGGGTTTGTTCGAAGAAGATACCAAGCGCAGCGCCTGGGTTATCACACGTACCAATTGTGAGCTCGCGGAAATTCACTATAACCAGTTCATGCAACTGGCCAAGGAGACGCCTGAAATTCTGTTTCAACTGTCCTCGCAATTAGCCAGCCGCCTGCGCAATACCAGCCGCAAGGTTAGTAATCTCGCCTTCATGGATGTCACCGGACGCGTCGCACGTACCCTGCTCGATCTTGCACGCGAACCCGATGCAATCACTCACCCGGATGGCATGCAAATAAAAATCACGCGCCAGGAAATTGCCAAGATTGTCGGTTGTTCACGCGAAATGGCCGGACGGGTAATGAAAACCCTCGAAGAAGAAGGCCTGATCACGGCACACGGCAAGACCATCGTCGTTTTCGGTACACGCTAGCCGCTTCATCCCGAGGCTCGAGCACGGCATATCAAATCAGAAAAATAGCTGCTTCAGTCCCTGCCCTGGATCGGGCACACGCATGAACGCTTCACCGACGAGAAAAGCATGCACGTCATGCTCGCGCATCAGTGCAATATCATCGCGGGTATGAATTCCACTCTCGGTAACCACCAGGCAATCCCCGGGCACCAGTTCAAGTAAATCTATCGTGGTATCAAGGCTGGTATCGAAAGTCCGCAGGTCCCGGTTATTAATTCCGACCAGTTCCAGATCGAGTTTGAGGGCGCGCTCGAGTTCATCACGATCATGCACCTCGACCAGCACATCCATCCCCAGCGCCTGCGCCTCCTTATACAGGCTCACCAGGGTCTCATCGTCGAGTGCGGCGACGATAAGCAGAATACAATCAGCGCCCAGGGATCTCGATTCGACTACCTGGTATGGCGCCATAATGAAGTCCTTGCGGATGACCGGGAGTTCGCAGGCGGCGCGGGCTGCAACGAGGAAATCCTCATGACCCTGAAAAAAATCCCGATCGGTCAAAACCGATAAACAGCTGGCACCTCCAGCCGCATAGGATCGCGCTATTGCGACCACGTCAAAATCTTCACGAATAACACCCTTGCTTGGCGAAGCTTTCTTGATTTCGGCAATCACCGCCGCCTCACCGAGCTCGACGCGTCCTTTCAAGGCGGCGACAAAGCCACGCGGGGGCGACGCATCGGCGGCCTTTTGCTGCAGGTTCTGTAACGGCGCGCTACGCTGGCGCTCTTCAATTTCCTGCTGCTTGCGCGCAAGAATTCGATTCAGAATATCCGGTCGCGAAGTGCTCATCAGGCGTTAGACCTGGCAACCAGGTTTTGCAGCACGGCGGCGGCCTTGCCACTGCTGATCGCCGCGCTTGCGGCTTCGACACCGGCAGCGAGCGAAGCGGCGCAACCAGCAACATAAATCGCGGCACCCGCATTAAGGCAGACGATATCGCGCGCCGGACCAGGATTATCAGCCAACACCCCCCGGATCATGGCCAGGCTCTGTTCCGCTGAGTCGACTCGGATTTCGTCCAGCGCAGCGAAATCCATGCCGAAGTCGGTCGGTGAAATCGTATAACTGGTGATTTCGCCATGCCTGAGTTCAGCAACCCGGGTTGGTGCGGAAATACTGATTTCATCCATACCGTCTTCGGCATGCATCACCATTACATGATTGCTGCCGAGCTGTTTCAGTACGCTTGCCATGGGCTCGATCAAATCGCCATCGAACACGCCGATGACCTGGTTGGGAGCACCTGCTGGATTGGTCAGAGGTCCAAGCACATTGAATATGGTACGTACCGCCATTTCCTTACGCGCACCGATGGCGTATTTCATCGCACCGTGATGTGCGGGCGCAAACATGAAGCCAACCCCGACCTGCTCCACGCAGTCACGCACCTGACCTGGGGTAATATCGAGCTTTACGCCGGCTGCTTCGAGCACGTCGGCACTGCCGGAATTACTGGTCATCGACCGATTACCGTGCTTGGCTACCCTTGCGCCGGCTGCAGCGGCAACCAGCGCACTGGCGGTAGAAATGTTGAAACTGCCAGAAGAATCGCCCCCGGTGCCCGCAGTATCGACAAGGTGATCACCGCTAACCTCGACCCTGGTTGCCAGTTCACGCATAACCCTGGCCGCCGCTGAAATCTCGTCGACGCTTTCGCCTTTCATGCGCAGGCCTACCAGGAAACCGCCGATCTGCGAGGGCGTACATTCCCCGGTCATGATTTGCTGCATCACCGAATTCATTTCGTCACCGCTCAGATCCTCGCGCGCGATCACCTTTTTAATTGCTGTTTGTATATCCATCGTTTCCCCCGCTTAGCTAACCCGCTGTTGAAGAAAATTACGCAACAGGGCGTGCCCATGCTCGGTGAGGATCGATTCAGGGTGAAACTGAACCCCCTCTATCGCCAGCTCCTTATGCCGCACGCCCATGATTTCATCGAAATTGCCATCCGCATCTTCGGTCCACGCGGTAATTTCCAGGCAATCGGGAATACTGTCCCTGTCGATGACCAACGAGTGGTAGCGCGTTGCCACAAAAGGACTCTCCAGGCCTGCGAAAACACCGGCCCCGGTATGCACCACCGGCGAAGTTTTGCCATGCATGATTTCCCGTGCATGCACGATCTCAGCACCAAATACCTGACCGATACTCTGGTGCCCGAGGCAAACCCCGAGAATCGGAATCTTGCCGGCTAGCGCTTCGATCGCCGCCATCGACACCCCGGCTTCATTTGGCGTACAAGGGCCTGGCGATACCATGATGTGACTGGCATCCGTGGCCATGATCGTTTCGACCCCGACCTGGTCGTTGCGCACCACTTCGACCTCGGCTTCGAGTTCGCCGAGATATTGCACCAGGTTATAGGTGAAGGAATCATAGTTGTCGATCATCAGGACTTTCATGATTCCGCGCCTGGTTCTGCTTCAGCACAGGGGTCCCGCGACGGTAATCCGGCTTCGGCCAGCGCCACGGCGCGAAATATCGCGCGCCCCTTGTTCATGGTTTCCGCCCATTCGTTTGCCGGCACCGAATCATAAACGATGCCGGCCCCGGCCTGAATATAGAGCTGTTCATTCTTGATCACCGCGGTGCGAATCGCGATCGCGGTATCCATGTTCCCACTCCATGAAATGTAACCCACCGCACCGGAATAAATGCCCCGTTTTACCGGTTCCAGTTCATCGATAATCTCCATCGCCCTGATCTTCGGGGCACCGGAAACCGTGCCTGCCGGGAAGGTAGCGCGCAGGACGTCAAACGCCGACATATCGGGTTTGATGCGTCCCTCGACATTGGAAACGATGTGCATCACATGCGAGTAGCGTTCGACGATCATTTTCTCGGTCAGCTCGACACTGCCAACCTGGCTGACACGGCCGGCATCATTGCGCCCAAGGTCGATCAGCATCAGGTGCTCGGCGAGCTCCTTCGGATCACTGAGTAATTCCCGCTCCAGCTCGAGGTCACTTTCCGCCGTTTTGCCGCGCGGCCGTGTGCCTGCGATTGGTCTTACCGTAACTGCCTCATCTTCGAGGCGCACCAGGATTTCCGGTGAAGAACCCACCACGTGGTGATCACCCAGATTCATGTAATACAGGTAAGGTGAAGGATTGAGACCGCGTAGCGCCCGATACAAATCGATTGGCGCCGAGCGGTACGGAATCGAAAGTCGTTGCGACAATACTATCTGCATCGCATCGCCATCGATAATGTACTGGCGTGCTTTTTCAACCGCCGCCTCGAAACCCTGCTGGGTGAACTCAGAAGTAAAATCCTGTTCACAAACTGATTGCTGGACCGGGCGTGCATTGCGATCGAGTCGCACCGTGGCCAGTTTCGCCTCCAGTTCATCGAGTTCCCGTTGCCCATCCTGCCATGCGTTTTCCGCCGCAGGTTCGACATGCACGATCAGGAACATACGCGAAGACAGGTTATCGAACACCACCAGCCTGTCGCTCAGCATCAACAGGATGTCAGGCGTTTGATGTTTATCGGGATTAGGACAATGCGCCAGTTTCGGCTCGATATAACGAATCGTATCGTAACCGAAATAGCCGACCAGGCCACCATGGAACTTGGGCAGGCATTCGGCCTCGGCTACCTTGAAGCGGTCCAGGTAATTCTCGATAAACTGCAGTGGATCATCGGTTTCTTCTTCGCTGACGATCTGCTCATCGACCAGGAGCTGCACGCGATTACCGAATACCTCGATGCGGGTGCTGCAGGCCATGCCGATAATTGAATAGCGCCCCCATTTCTCACCGCCCTGCACCGATTCAAATAAATAGGTGTATGGCTCGTCGGCGAGCTTGAGATAAGCGCTTAGCGGGGTATCGAGGTCGGCGAAAACTTCACGCACCAGCGGGATGCGGTTGTAATCATGCCTCAGTTGATTGAATTGCTTGAGATTCATAGGTGACTCTTAAACGGTAATACAGAAAAAAGGGAATAGACAACACTAGTTGCGATCACCATCGCCAGCGTTGTGCACCCTCGGTTTTCTGTAAGCGTTCTTGAGTCATCTGGATCAGTCTTGTCGGTCAGGTGACAGAATCTAACACAGCATTCGAGCCATATCCACGACTTATTTCGAGCCAAATCAGGTCGAATCAGCAAGCGCCAGCTGGTCCCGCATTTGTTGCAGGATGCTGTCATAGCCATGTGGATCTGCGGGTTTCGCGCAACCGAAAATCCCTGAACCGGAGACAAAGGTATCAGCACCGGCGGCAGCAATTTCAGCGATATTGTCGACCTTTACGCCGCCGTCGATTTCGAGGCGGATATCGAATCCGGAGCTATCGATAAGCTGGCGCGCGGCGCGCAGCTTGGCGAGCGTCGCAGGAATAAAACTCTGTCCACCAAAGCCGGGGTTTACCGACATCAGCAGCACCATATCGACCTTGTCGAGCACATGGTCGAGGTAGCTTAGCGGTGTTGCGGGATTGAACACCAGACCTGAACGGCAACCGCTTTCACGGATCAGACTCAGACTGCGATCAATATGTTCAGAGGCTTCGGGGTGAAAGGTGATGTAACTCGCTCCGGCACTGGCAAAATCCGGAATGATGCGATCTACCGGCTTGACCATCAGGTGCACGTCGATCGGCGCTTCGACACCATGCTTGCGTAAGGCTTCACAGACCAGCGGGCCAATCGTCAGATTCGGCACGTAGTGATTGTCCATAACATCAAAATGAACGATGTCCGCACCCGCGGCGAGAACGTTATCGACTTCTTCACCGAGTCGCGCGAAATCGGCTGACAGGATCGATGGTGCTATCTGGTAATCGGGCATGATGATTCCTGGTTGCAAGTGGCAGGCAATTTACACCATTTTGCGGTTGAATTCAGCCTGATCAAAATAGGTAGTGGTGACTCCCCCAAATGAGACCTGGTCGCCGAATGTTGTTAGACTTTGCCCACCTTCAGGTTAAAGTAGCGATGCATGTCAGCTGAACAACAACTCAAACAGGAGCTTGCCGCGCTGGAACATGAATTACGCCGGGTTCGTGACGGTCTCGAACGTAACCGTTCACCGGATCTCGAGCTGCGCGCCAGGCAACTGACTGAAAACATTGCCATTTGCGAACGTGATTTGAGGCAGTACAAATCCAATGTCCACCAACACGATTGAAGAGAATCAACGCCGTTGCCAGTTACAAACCGGCGACCAGGTATGGTTATTCGGCTACGGTTCGTTGATTTACCTGGTCGATTTCCCTCACCTTGAAGCAAAACCCGCCAGCATACACGGCTGGAGTCGTCGCTTCTGGCAGGGGTCGCATGATCACCGCGGTACCGAGGCCAAGCCGGGCCGAGTGGTGACATTGATCGAGGACGCGGAGGCTGTATGCGGCGGTATCGCCTACCTGGTTGAAGCGCCGGTTTTCAAACAACTCGATGAACGCGAAAAAAACGGTTACCTGCGCTTTGCCACCGAGATGACCTTCAACGATGGCACCCATGCGACGGGGCTAATCTACATTGCCGCGCCGGACAACGAAGCCTGGCTCGGTGAAGCCAGCGAGCTCGAGATTGCACAGCAGATCTGTGCCGCCGAAGGTGCCAGCGGCACTAACAGTGATTACCTGCTTGAACTGGCGGTGGCGTTGCGCGACCTGGGACTAGAGGATCAACACGTATTCGATATAGAAACCCATATTATGCAAATACTCGAACCCTAGCGTGGCGTCGGCAGAGCAATCGAATTTGATCGGGTCGCCAATCGAAAAAAATACCTGGCACGCAGGCTAGATTAACGAATATCCTTGAGCACTAACACCCGGCAGGCGTTGTTCTATATCCATGAATGAATTGACCCAAAGCATTCCGCTGGAGCGCAGCACCCTGCTGCCGACTTGCCTGGTAGTGCTGGCCTGTTTATGTTTCGGTACGATTCCATACTTTGCCAAGTCACTAAGCGATGCCGGTATGGCGCCTTACGCGGTTGCCTTTTATCGCTATGGACTATCGGCCATCGTGCTGCTGCCAATACTGTTGCGCCTGCCCGTGGCGCAGCTGAGAACAGTGCTCTGGGGTATCCTCTCCGGCGTCTCGGTAGGACTTGGCTGGGTAGGCTTCGTCAACGCGCTGGAAACCGTCCCGGTGACCACCGTTGGCGTGCTTTACATGACCTACCCGGTATTCACGATCCTGGTCGGCTGGCTCTGGTTTCGCGATGCACCTTCCAGGCGCGCGATATGCGGTGCATTGATGGTCATCATGGCTGCAGTGCTGGCGAGCTCCCCGGCCGCGGTCGAACCCCGTCATTTACCCGCCATGCTGATCTCATTGAGTGCACCGATCAGCTTCGGCCTGGGCATCAACATCCTGATTCACAAGCTCACCCCGATCAGGGCGCTGGCCCGGGTCGCGTCATTCTCCGTCGGCGCCTCGCTCGGTTTGCTGCCATTACTCATTCTGTCAGACCCTGGCAGCGTACTACCCCAGCAACCAGGCGACTGGTGGCTGATCGCCGGACTGGCGCTTGGCACTGCGCTGCTTCCACAATGGGTTTACTCCGTTTTTGCACCCGCGATCGGCGCTGCCCGCTCCGCAGTCGCGGGCAGCGTCGAATTGCCTACCATGTTTTTCGTTGGCTGGTTTTTGCTCGGCGAAAACATCGGTATCGCGCAATGGCTGGCCTGCCTGCTGGTAACGCTGGCGATCCTGTTGACACCCGCGCGCGTGACACGAAATCTTGCTAGCAACCTGGCTATGCCGCACAGGCAGCAATAAAAAAAGCCGGCAGATGCCGGCTTTTTCTGTATTAACGCAAAACTCGCTTATTTAAGACTATCGATGTAGTCGGCAAGATTGTAGATATCCTCATCTTTCAGCCCTGCGGCCATCGCATTCATAACCGGATTTTTGCGCGCTCCGCTACGAAAATCAGTCAGGCTCTGGCGAATGAATTCGGCATCCCGTCCTTTCAGCGAAGGGTAGGTAGCGACCATGCTGGTACCGCCGGCGCCATGGCAGCCGATACAACCCCTTGGCGGCATAGGTCGACTGGCCCGATGCCACGTCTGCCTTGACCACCGCATTGAAAGTCAATGCCAGGGAAAAGCACAGTGCTGGAACAAATTTCATAAAACCCAAGCTCCCAGGTAGTAATCTCGATATCGCCAATAGATAATGGCAGCTTAAAATCGCGCCATTGTTACAAAGCCATTTATCGATGTAAAGCTATGGTTAGAGTACCAGGCAGGGCTGAATCCGTGCTTAATGACTTAACAAACTACAATCAGAAAATTCGCCAGGATCTGTCGATCGAATACCGGGGACTCAGGTTTTACACCACCTGGGGTTTGTTTTCGCCACGCGCGATAGATGATGGTTCACGCCTGTTGCTGGACTTCCTCGAACTCGAAACAAACGATGATTGCCTTGACCTGGGTTGCGGTTATGGCGTGCTGGGACTGTGCATGGCGAAAATGGCCCCCGACGGTCATACGCTGATGGTCGATAAGGATTTCGTTGCCGTCGACTATGCCGAAAAAAATCGGGTCCATAACCGGATCGACAATGCCAGCTGCATCCTGAGCAACGGCTTCGATCAGATTCCACGACAGCAATTTGATGTCATCGTATCGAATATTCCGGCCAAGGTAGGCAAGGAAATGCTGTATATCTACCTGTTCGACGCGCTCGAGTATCTGAAACCGGGAGGTTCGTTTTACATTGTCACGATTACCGGTCTGCGCCAGTTTTTCAAACGCGGCTTCAACGAAGTTTTCGGTCACTACGAAAAAATCAAGCAGGGCAAGACCTACACTGTCGCACGTGGCATCAAACAGTCATCGACAGTAAGTCGTCCCGCATTTTCTGCGAAGTATTTCCCCCGCAGCCTGCGGGAGTTATCGCCGTATCCTCTTATTGCGGTCGCTTTTTAGGTTCGCGTTAACCGACTCAGCCGTTCAATAGGGAAAATCAGCTGTCCGCTTTTACACCATGGATACTTGAGCGATAACTCCTGTAGCCCTGGTTTTGCAGCAATACGTCTCTTAAGCCAGACA
>CAWCBX010000097.1:0-7817 GCA_963793595.1 uncultured Gammaproteobacteria bacterium
ATGAAGGTCAGATCCGGGCGTTTTTGTTCGAATCAGGCGCGATCGAAAGCGAAAAGTTCGAAAATAATGGCGACATTCACTTGAAACTGCGCCTTACGCCCTCACTATTGAAGGGTTTGAAACGAAGATTCGAGATTTCTGGAGATCGGTTCGAGATACTGGATGATGCGCTTGCAGGAGCCGCATGATAGCCATTACAATCCGCACTCTTTGTGCGCCCGCAATTCACTGACCACTATTTCTGTATTTGGAGTTAACTATGCCCTGGAATGAACCGGGTAAGGATAAAGACCCATGGGGACAACGTAATAACGATGGTCCCCCTGATCTCGACGAGCTGTTTCAAAACTTGAAGAACAAGTTTGGTGGACTGCTCGGTGGGGCTGGCAAGGGCAAAATTCCCAAAGTGCCCGGTGGCACTGGCAACCTGTCAGGGGTAATCGGGTTTTTCGCACTCGCATTGCTGGTGGTATGGTCGCTGACCGGCATCTATATAGTCGACGAAGGTTGGCGCGGTGTGGAAACCCGGTTTGGTGAAAGAACCGTGGTTACCCAGGCTGGTCCACACTGGCATTTCCCGTACCCGATAGAAGACGTCGAATTGGTCAACGTGGCCGACATCCGCACCGCACGTAAAAATTCAAAAATGCTCACCAGCGACGAAAACATCGTCGTTATGAGTATCGAAATCCAGTACAACATCAAGGATCCGCAAAATTATGCGTTTGAGGTGTTTGATCCCGACCTTACGCTGGAGCAGACCGCCGAGACCGCTATCCGCGAGGTCGTTGGTAATAACGATATGGACCTGATTATCACCGAGGGCCGGGCGGTCGTCGGTAGCGAAACCAAGGAAATCATGCAGGACATTCTTGATAATTTTAAAACCGGAATCAACGTGGTCACGGTCAACATGGACGAGGCGCAACCGCCGGAAGAAGTGCAGGATGCGTTCGAAGACGCGATCAAGGCTCGAGAGGATGAGCAGCGTATCATCAACGAAGCCAACGCCTATCGAAACGGGGTCGTGCCGCAGGCGCGTGGTGAAGGTGAAGGCTTGCTTGAACAGGCCCAGGCATACAAGACACGGGTGATTAAATCCGCACAGGGTGAAACCAGTCGTTTCGATCAGTTGCTGGCCGAGTACCAGCGTGCCCCCGAGGTAACCCGTGAGCGGCTCTACATCGACACCATGGAGCTGGTCATGTCGCGTTCGCCCAAGGTTATGCTCGATGTTCAGGACGGTAACAACCTGATGTTCCTGCCGCTTGATCAGTTATTGGGTCGCGCCGGGATGGGTAATAACTCTGCTGGCGGACTACCCAGTTCAAACAGTGACAACAAATCCCTCATCGATGAATTCAAACGTAACGTAAATCGCAGCCGCGAGCGGGAGACACGCCAATGACCAATAATGCTCGCTTTGGATTTATCCTGTTGGCGGCAGTCGTTGCCGTTGTCTACATGTCGACCTTTATCGTGCACGAACGTGAACTGGCGATAAAATTCAGACTGGGTGAAATCGTTGAAGCCGATTACCCACCCGGTATTTATGCGCAGATCCCGATCATCAACAACGTGCTCAAATTTGACAGTCGGATACTGACCATGGATACGCCTTCGGAACGATTCCTCACGGCGGAAAAGAAAAACGTAATCGTCAACTCTTTTGCCAAGTGGCGAATCGACGATCCCAAGACCTTTTATACTGCGACCGGTGGTGACCAAAGGCAGGCTATTGCGCGCATGGCGTCCATCATCAACAATGAACTCAAGGGCAAGATCGCGTCGAAAACCATGCGCGAGGTGATTTCCGGGGAACGCGACACTATCATGCAGGAAGTGACCGCCAAGGCCGGTGTCAAGATTCAGGACCTCGGTATCGAATTGATCGATGTACGCGTGAAAAAGGTCGAGCTACCGGAAAATGTCAGTAATAACGTGTACCGACGCATGGCCACCGAACGACAGACCGTCGCCAAGGAGTTTCGTTCACGGGGTGAGGAGCAGGCCAAGAAAATTCGTGCGAACGCCGATCGTCAGCGCGAGGAAATCCTCGCCGAAGCCTACCGCAAGTCGGAACAGATTCGTGGTGAAGGTGATGCCATGGCCGCCAAGACCTACGCCGATTCGTTTAACCAGGACCGGGAGTTTTACTCGTTTACTCGAAGCCTGAAAGCCTACGAGACGAGCTTCGGCAACAATCAGGATATCATCCTGCTCAGTCCGGACTCAGAATTTTACAAATTTTTCAAGAAATCCAAAGCACAGTAAGTAGCCGGACAGTCAATTGATATCTAAACGGGCGATTGCGATATCGCCCGTTTTTTTGCGAGGCAAAGATGAACTGGGAAGACTTCCTGGCAGCAATGGCCCTGGTATTGATATTCGAAGGTTTGATACCCTTTTTTAGTCCGCAAGGCTACAAGAATATGGTTCAGCAGATGGCGACAATGCCAGCACAAATGCTAAGAAATGTCGGCCTGGTTTTAATGATCATGGGCGTCATCTTTCTTTACCTGGTGCGGGGGTAAGGGTGACTGACCTGTCGAACAAGCGCTGGTTGCTGCCCGATGGGGTACAGGAAACCCTGCCACCCGATGCACTTGCGGTCGAATCTCTACGTTTCAGCATTCTGCAAACCTTTCATCGCTGGGGTTATGATCTGGTGATGCCGGCGATGATCGAGTATATCGATTCGTTGCTCACCGGCACCGCACATTCACTGGATACCAGGACCTTCGCGCTGGTAGATCAATTGTCGGGCAAGCAAATGGGAGTGCGTTCGGACATGACCCCGCAGGTGGCACGTATCGATGCGCATTTGCTGGCCGATGATGCCCGGCATCAACGCGTTGCACGCCTGTGTTACTGCGGCCATTTGTTACATGCGATCGGTGACGGAATCACCTCGAGTCGCACCCCGTTACAGATTGGCGCCGAAATATTCGGTAGTGACTCGATCAGCGCTGATGTTGAAGTTGTCAGTCTGATGGTAACCACCTTGCACGCTGTCGGTTTGCATGACGCATCGATCGATATCGGCCATGTCGGTATCTTTCGCAGCCTGGTAAAAAACACCGACCTCGATAGCGAGCAGGAAAATCGACTATTTGACATGTTGCAACGCAAGTCCATTCCTGATTTGCAGGCTTATCTGCAACAATTACCCCTGAGCGACCATTTATCAGAGCAACTGTGCCAGCTGGCCTTGCTCAACGGCGATGTATCGGTTATCGACGAGGCGCGCAAGCTGTACAGTGACGCTGGCGATGAAATGCTCGCAACCCTCGATTACATGCATGAAGTTGTGCAATCGCTGCAGCAGAAATATCCTGACACCCTGATTAATTGCGATTTATCCGAATTGCGTGGTTATAGTTATCACACGGGCCTGGTATTTGCCGCATTTTTGCCGGGCCAGGGTCGGGAAATAGCGCGTGGCGGTCGTTATGACGATGTCGGCAAGGTGTTCGGTAACGCCAGGCCAGCGACTGGATTCAGTGCTGACTTGCTGAATCTGTACCAGCTTGGTGGCGCTGGCGGTCAATTCGAAGCGGGTATTCTGGTACCGGATGACGACGATGCGGCGCTGGAGGCATTAATCCTGCAATTACGCGACGCGGGAGAACGGGTAGTGGTCGATCTAACCCAGGGTAAGAGCAACGCGACGGACCAGCAATGCAATCGAATTGCGGTGCAGTCAAAGGGTAGCTGGATAGTGAACGAGGTTTAAAGTTTTATGGCGAAGACAGTTGTTGTAATCGGTACCCAGTGGGGCGATGAAGGCAAGGGCAAGATAGTCGACCTGCTGACCGATCAGGCCAGTGCAGTGGTGCGCTTTCAGGGCGGTCATAATGCCGGTCATACGCTGGTGATCGATGGCAAAAAAACCGTGCTGCACCTGATACCTTCGGGGGTGTTGCGCGCTAACGTCAGCTGCCTGATCGGTAATGGGGTGGTGCTCTCGCCCGAGGCTTTGCTGAATGAGCTGGCACAACTGGAAGCGACGGGTGTACCGGCGCGGGAACGTCTCGTCATCAGTGAGTCCTGTCCATTGATCCTGCCGTACCACATCGCGCTGGACCAGGCGCGGGAAAAGGCCCGGGGCAATAAAGCGATCGGCACCACCGGGCGCGGTATCGGTCCCTGCTACGAGGATAAGGCTGCACGGCGTGGCATCCGCGTCGGTGAAATGATGCAGGCAGAACACTTTGCCGCGCGCCTGGCCGAAGTACTCGACTACCATAACTTTGCGCTGCAGCATTACTACCAGGTCGAAGCGCTGGATTACCAGCACACACTGGATCAGGCACTGGCCCAGGCCGAGCAGATGCGGGATATGGTCGGTGACGTTACCGGCATTTTGCATCAAATGATGGCCGACGGCGCATCGATTATGTTCGAGGGCGCGCAGGGCGCGTTACTCGATATCGACCATGGTACCTATCCTTATGTTACTTCTTCGACAACCACCGCCGGTGGTGCGGCGTCCGGCTCGGGTGTGGGGCCGCGTGATATCGATTATATTCTCGGTATCGTCAAGGCATATACCACGCGAGTGGGTGCAGGTCCCTTCCCGACCGAACTGGATGATGCCTGCGGGCAGCATATGGGTGAACGCGGCCACGAATTTGGCGCTACCACCGGGCGCAAACGCCGTTGCGGGTGGCTCGACCTGGTGTCGTTGAAACGTTCGCTCAAGATCAATTCGGTCAGCGGCCTGTGTATCACCAAGCTGGATGTGCTCGACGGGCTGGAAACCATCAAGCTCGCGGTCGCATACCGTTACCGTGGCGAAGAAGTCACGAATCCTCCAGCCGGCGCCGATAACTTTGCCGCCTGCGAGCCGGTCTACATTGAAATGCCGGGCTGGCAGGACTCGACAGTGGGACTACAATCATGGGATGAGTTACCCGCCGCTGCAATCGAATATCTCAGGAAAATCGAGGAAATCTGCCAGGTGCCGATCGATATCGTGTCCACGGGCCCTGATCGCGCCGAAACTATTGTTCTCAGACACCCGTTTGAGAACTAGTACCTCGCTTCGGCGTCGATTATATATTTAAATCGACGCTTGTGGAGTCAAAGCAAATGTGTCGAATCATAGCAAAGCTAGCTGCAGTGCCGATGCTGCTGGTTGTGGGTTTTGCAACCGCCGGGCAGGGTATCTGGCAGGATGTATCATCGCAGGCCCGGGGTGTTAGTAACGCGACAGGCCTTTTCCAGGCTGACGATGGCGCTCTGCGCACACGGCTTACGCTGGCACCACACGAATCTACCGGCAACTGGTCCCACCAGATTGAACTACCGATGCCGGATGGTGAAGTTGTTGTTTTCAACGTGGTTGAATCTCCAGTTGTAGCTGCAGGACTCGCGGCTAAATACCCCGAAATAAAAACTTACAAGGTCAGGGGGATAGATGATCCGCATGCTTCTGGACGTATCGGTATCACCCCGCTTGGCCTCTACGGAATGATTCACACTTCGGCAGGCGTGATATATCTCGATCCTGAAGAGCCCCTGGCGCAGATCCCTGTCTATCGGTCCCGATTCAAAGGCAAAATGCCGTTGGAGGAATTTAACTGCGGGGTTCATGATACACAGCATCCAGCCGGTGAATCAGTTGATCCGAGTGCCAGAACGGCCAGCCGCATGCCGGGCAATCTGCTGGAGTATGATCTTGCGGTGGCGGCAACCTTCGAGTATTACGCAGTTTTTTGGCAGTTCGATCGTCAACACGATGTCGGCAATAACGATGACCATAATGCGCGTTAACACTATTTATGAACGTGATCTTGGCATCACGCTGAAACTGGTCGCAGATAATGACGATATCATCGAAACTGACGTAAACGGCCCGCTGAATAATGATAATACTGAAGTACTTTTAAGTCAGACGGAAAACTGGATCGACAGTAACTTGCCGGGCGGTGACGCTGCCTACGATATCGGACATATGTTCAGTGTTCCCCGTTTTGTTGGCGGAGGTCTCGCGTTTCTTGGTGTTGTTTGTGACAACGATCTCAAGGCCAATGGGGTGACCGGGTTCCCGAACCCCGCAGCAGGCGACCCTTATGACATCGATTTTGTCGCGCATGAGATAGGCCATCAGTTTAACGCCAATCATAGTTTTAATGGCACTACCAACAGTTGCTCAACCGGCCGTAACTACGCGACGGCGTTCGAGCCCGGTAGCGGGTCGAGCGTCATGGCGTATGCCGGAATCTGTGGGCAGGAAAACTTGCAGACCAACAGTGATGCGACCTTTCATGCCGGCAGCATCGCGCAAATCGATAGCTTTACCAGGGGTGCGGCAAGTAGCTGTGCTAATACGGTGGCTGTTCTGGTGGGAAACCCTCCGGTCAGTAATAGCGACCCGACCATAGCGGCTATATCGAACAAGGTTATACCAGCTAATACGCCATTTATCCTCGATGGCAGTGCCACCGACGAGGATAATATTCCGCTACCGACGCAAACACTTAGTTACCAATGGGATCAAATGGACGTTGGTTGCCCGACGAATTCAACCAGTTTTGGTACCGATATTGGCAGCAATACATTGTTCCGCAGTTATGTTCCTCGCGAGCAAACCTGGCGCAACTTCCCGGCGCTGGGAACTCAGGTGCAAGGTCGATTCGATAAGGCAGAGGTTTTGCCGTGTAACAATCGCGATCTCGATTTTCGCCTGACGGCACGCGATGGTAGTAGCGGCCAGGATATTGAGGACGTCAGGGTATCGGTCAACAAGTCTGCGGGACCATTCGAGATTACGAACCTGAAGATCCCGTGACGCCAATCTATGCGGGTACTGCTTTTGAAGTAATTTGGGACGTTGCCAACACCAACCTGTCGCCGATCAATTGCTTGAATGTCGACTTCGACCTGATAAGTTTTTCACCCGGTTACGGCCGATATTCAATCCACCCACTGGATGCCGCCTCCAATCTCAACGATGGGAACGAGTTTGTTACGCTCAATCCGACTATGGCAATCCGATATCTGCGCCACCCGCGATCACGCGTGCGGGTAAAATGCAGCGATAACATTTTCTACGATTTGTCGGATACCGATTTGACTATTGCAGGGGACATGAGTCACCAGTGTCAGTTTGGACGATACCGCATTTGCGGCCTATTCTTTTGTGACCGAGCTGATTGCACCGAAACGGTTGCACCGGCTTGCGGGGTACCGGTCGAATGCGCGCCGCCTGCAATTAGTAGCAGGAGTGCTGGTCGTAGTTCCGGCGCTTTTGATTATCTCTGGCTGCTGATGATGACGGGAATAGTCGCGTTGGTTAAATGGTATCGCCGCTACGGCTTACAGTGAGCTTTTATAATCGCGTTGTATTTTAGCGCGTAACTGCGGGCTTTTTGCATCAGGCGCAAATGTTCGTCGCTGCGCACGACATCCGAAATACCCTCGATCAACTGGACTCCGCAGTGTTCTTCATACTTCAGCGTATCTTCCTGGCTGATGCCGGGAATATTGACCGCACGGGTGGCCAGCCCCAGCAGGCGCAGGTCATTTTTTTTGACCGCCTGGTTGGCATCTGCCTGCGGATCTGCCGCGTCCAGCCATTGCAGTTTCTGAACATAGGGGTCAACCGGTTGTGACGAGGTCGCACAGGCCGCCGACAGGCCACAGAAGGCCAGGATCAGATACCGGGGAAATTTTTGACAATCGCTTCAATGCAAAACCATGTCGATTATATTGTTGTTGGTGCCCAGAAGAGGACTTGAACCTCCACGACCTTACGGTCACTAGCACCTGAAGCTAGCGCGTCTACCAATTCCGCCATCTGGGCATGGCGT
>CAWCBX010000098.1:0-8214 GCA_963793595.1 uncultured Gammaproteobacteria bacterium
GAGCTGAAGTGTTTCTCAAATTAGAGCGCTATCTGTACAATGCGTTCGACAACCTACTCCCTCAAAAACAAGTCATCTTCCAAGATGTGAAAATAGATGGGGATTGTGAAAAAGGTTCAACTAAATTCAAAATCTGTTTGTGTGATGGTGATAGCAAAAACAGACATATTCTTCACTACAAGATAAAGGAAATAGTATGAGTAAAGGTACAGTAAAGTGGTTTAATGCCGATAAAGGCTTTGGATTTATTACTCCGGAAGATGGTGGTAAAGATCTGTTTGTTCACCATTCAGAAATCCAGGCGGGCGGTCAATATGCAACATTGAATGAAGGCCAGGCCGTTGAGTTCGAAGTGGGTCAGGGTCAGAAAGGTCCATGCGCGAACAAAGTTCAGTCGGTGTAGTGATAAAAAGGGTAATCACATAACGAAGCCCGCAAGGGGTTTTAAATTGCTGCTTCAGGCACGAAGCAGCATTTGATATTTCAGTTCTAAATGCCGGTTTAGGGCCGGTCTTTGCCGTTCACCGAAAATTTCCAGGTGTCCGCTTTCGGTAAGAATTCCTGACTTGGATAGAAATATTTTCAAGGGTGGCATCGAACTAAGCGTATACCTGGTTGATAGCCAAGCTTTTTCAGCGTGACCTGAACATTGAAGTAACCACTCTTACGCCAGCAATTCTGGTACGGAGTTTTACGGGTACTGGTTGCTCATTGTGGTGCAAGATTCCGCAACTCTCCGCCATAAATCCTTGCAATACAAGTTACTGGCTACTCTGCCCGATGTAACCGCTACCAATCGCTGAAAATGGCAGCTCCAGCTTCAGTGCGGGTACCTGTTGCGCGATCCAGGCGGTAAAGGTATTGCTATTGGGGCCCGGGAATGCCTTATAGGTCTTTTTCCAGGGGTAGCTCCGGGCCGCAGCGTCAACTGCTTCGATCAGCGCTTCCGCTTCCATTCCCCGGTGCGCCTTGAGCAGTCGGGGTCTGGCGCCATACCAGTAGCGATCAGGTATTGCGCGATTGATACCCATGACCTGTTGCTGGTTAAATCCGCGCCAGCCGACAACGTCGTACAGGGTATAGAAACCTTCATCTTTACGCTTCGCCGCGATCCAGGTATGAATCGCAAACCAGCCCCGCCAGCCCCAGGCATCGGCGCCATAAACATGTAACACCGCCTCGCTGGTGTCTGCGGGATCCGGCGCGATACCAGCCGATTCACGGCTCGCGGTACGCCAGTCACCTTGCTTGGAGAAGATCATCAAGAACAAACCCAACAGGGAAATTACCAATAGTAGTTTGAGGAAACCCATTGCCGGGTATGTTAATGGAATTCGTCGCTGAAAGCACAGTACCAGGCCTGACCTGACGCATATCAACTCCTTTCGAATTGACCGTGAAATACCGCCTCGGGTCGCATAGAATCACCCCTGGGACAAAGGAGCCAGCAGCTTGCCGATAACACTGGAACGACTAATCGAGCGTCATGCGCGCTATCGCGGCGATCGCCTTGCAGTGATATTTGCCGAACAACGCCTTAGCTGGGCGGAATTCAACGCACAGGTCAATCGGCTTGCCAATGCCCTGCAAGCCCGGGGCATCGGCAAGGACGACAAGCTCGCTACCGCACTGCCCAACAGCATGGAATTGCTGGTGGCTTACTGGGCCACAGTTTCGATCGGAGCGGTGCTGGTGCCGCTGAGTCCGCTACTGAATGCTGCCGGGCTGATCAACCTGCTCAACAATGCCGACGTGCGACTGCTGTTTTTGACGCCGAAACTGATGGATGAAATCGATGCCCGTCGCGCAGAGATCCGCAACATGGAACTGCAAAACTACATCCTGGTCGGCGAGACTCACGAGGGTCGTTCAAGCTATTCCTCTTTAGTCGCTGACAGTTCGAGCGAACCACCGGCCTACCCGCAAATGCAACAGCAGGACCTGTTCAATATCGTCTATAGCAGCGGCACCACCGGACTGCCCAAGGGCATTATGCACAGCCACCTGGTGCGCGCGCATTATGGCAGCCATTTTGCCGCGTCATTTCGAATGACGCCGGAGAGCGTGGTGCTGCATACCGGGTCAATCGTATTCAACGGTGCCTTCGTCACGCTGATGCCCTGCTTCTTTCTCGGCGCGCGCTATATCCTGCACCCGCATTTCGATGTGGAAGCAATGATCGAAACCGTTCAGCGAGAAAAAGTGACCCACATCATGATGGTGCCCGCGCAAATCATCGCCCTGTTACAAAGCCCGAACTTCAGTCAGCAAAATATGCAATCGCTGGAAATGCTGCTAACCATCGGCGCGCCCTTGCAGCAGCAGTACAAGGAGGCGGTTAACGCGGTGATACCGGGTCGGTTTTACGAACTTTACGGGCTTACCGAGGGTTTCGTCACTATTCTCGATCGCAACGATTTCCATCGCCAACCGGGCTCGGTGGGCTGCCCTCCCCCGGGCTATGACATTCGTATCGTCAACGACGACGGCGAAGATCTGGGGCCGGGCGAAATCGGTGAAATTGTCGGCCGCGGCCCCATACTCTCGTCAGGCTATTACAGGCAGCCTGAACTGACCAACGAAGCTTTTCGCGATGGCTGGCTGTATAGTGGCGACCTGGGTTACCTCGACGAAAGCGGGTTTCTATACCTGGCCGGCCGCAAGAAAGAGTTGATTATTTCGGGTGGGGTTAATGTCTATCCGCAGGACATCGAGGAAATTGCAGCCGCGCACGAACTGGTACTCGAAGTCGCCGTGTTCGGGATAGAGTCGGAGAAATGGGGCGAAACCCCGGTGGCCGCGGTAGTGTTGCAAACAGAAGCTAATCTCGATGCAAACACGTTGATGGAATGGATTAACAACCGGGTCGAAGCACGTTTTCAGAAAATTTCAGCTGTTGTAATCGTGGATCAGATGCCGCGCAATGTCGCCGGCAAAACGCTTAAAAATGTATTAAAGGAAAACTATCTTGCAAATTAATAATAATACCTTTGTCATCACCGGGGCCGCACAGGGACTCGGCGAAGCGATCAGTGTCGCTCTTGCCCGGCAGGGCGCAAAACTCGCCTTGCTCGATATCAACGCCGAGCGCCTCGACCAGACCCTCGTAGCCTGTCAGCAGGAAGGCGCCAGTTGCTACGCATTTACCTGCGACGTCGCCGACGAAACCAGCGTCAGACGCTGCTTTGCCTCGATCGAAGAACACCTCGGGCCGATAGCTGGAATCGTCAACAATGCCGGTATCCTGCGCGACGCCATGCTGGTCAAGGTCAAGGAGGGTGAAATCGTCGATCGCATGTCGCTGGAACAATGGCAGTCGGTCATCGATATCAACTTGACCGGCGTTTTTCTGTGTGGACGCGAGGCCGCAACCAGCATGATCCGTAACGGCGACGGCGGTGTGATCATCAATATCTCGAGCATCAGCCGGGCCGGTAATGCCGGGCAGTCGAACTACGCCGCCGCCAAGGCCGGGGTCGCCGCGCTCAGCGCCACCTGGGCACGTGAACTGGCGCGTTACAAGATTCGCAGTGTCGCCATAGCACCGGGCGTGTTCGAAACCGAAATGGTCGCGTCGCTGAAACCGGAGGCGCACGAACGCATCACCGGCGCGGTGCCGCTGCGGCGCACCGGCACGGTCGAGGAACTCGCGCACGCGGTCGAATTCATCATCGAAAACGACTATTTCAGCGGCCGCATTCTCGAACTCGATGGTGGTTTACGTTTGTAGTTTGCTGACGATTTCCGGATTAACCGACTAACAATTCGCCGATCGCGTAAAATTTCTTTTTATCCTCGGGGTTTAATCTCGCATACAATGCGAGTAGATCTCGCATCTCTCCGCTCAGGTCGGACTGCGATGCAGTACCGCCAGGGGCCTCATCGATCCAGCCCCGATGCCGGCCGAGGTATTTTTCGCAACGCCGCGCCATGACATCCGGGATCTTGGTATAAGGCTTCTTGCGAAACTTCTGCATCCGTTCGGGCGACAGTTTTATCGCTGCCAGGCAATCGGGCAAGATTCCTTGCTTCTCGGCGTCATCCAGCGCCTCGATAAACTTGCGATAACGGACCGAATGCAATTCAGCCGACCGGGGCGCACCAATACCATAAGTTATCCAGCCTGGATCCACCTTTAGCGCCGCGCAGAATTGCAGGGTTTCATCAACCCCGGGGGTCGATATTCCGCTTTCGTAATTGTTGATACGTCCGGCACTCCAGCCGAGCCGGATGCTGAGATCACGGCTATTGGATTCTCTCGCCATCAATCTCGCCTGTCGGATCCGTTTGCCAATTTTCTGATACAGCGGATTACGCTCAGGCTTGGTACTGATCGCTTGAAGTTTTATGTTTTTCATAATGACGATTATAACTAAATCCAAATTATTTGGATATATTTCTTGCAAAATCCAAATTTTTGATTATTATACGCTCCACCTTAAATCCAGCGCGCAAGCGCTTTTATATTTCGAGAGAACAATGACTTTATTCCAGCTAGCGCAGATACCAGCATGGCAAGCAGGCCTTAGAAGCCTGACGGGCGGCTGTTTGCATGGATTTAGCCGGCAGCAGGTCACCCTCATGGATTTAGCTAAAGCCAGCATTAATTATCGCCCCGAATTTAATTTATTCGAGATCGGTATGCGGTAACCCCAACATATTTCCGGGAGGTTACCTGTACAACAGGCGCCTCCCGTGGATCTTTCGAGAACCCCGGTTGGTGTCATAACGCACCACCGGGGTTTTCGCGTTTTGGCGCGGTAAAACCCCCGAGCTGACCTGGTTCGGCAGCTTGTAGCTCTTTAACAATCTGGAATACTGAATTGTCATCCTGATAGATGACAGTAAGGCGAATCCTGTTGGTCCGAGGGATTTGTCTGACAGGCGTATCGGGCCAGCGAGACGGGTAAGCCGAAAACCCGAAAGCGTAGTCGGCAGCGCCATGGTTTTGTGGTCTGGCATAGATAAATCGTGATACCACGATGAAAGGGGGCAACCAGAGCACCCCCGCCCGTTAACGGGTCGCACCAGAAAAACCTCGTCCCCTCGCCTTCAGTTCGGCTGGAGGTGGCGATGTACACACGCCAGGGATAAGGGGGAGTGCTTTAGTCCAAGCCTTTCAGGCAAGGGCGGAGTGCAGTTCAAGGGGTGCCGGGAAGGTGTAGAACCCGGCATCCCGAAGAGCAGCCTGGTGGCCACACGTCGCGTAATCCAACCCTTCCAGCCAGTTTTAGCGTCGCTAGTTCAATTGCGCAGAACACCGGACTTTTAATCCGGCAAATCCAGGTTCAAGTCCTGGGCGACGTACCAGCAACGATAGCTTTAGTGGTGTCTGTGGCGAAATGGTTAACGCGCTGGATTGTGGATCCAGTCACTATGGGTTCGAATCCCTTCAGACACCCCAAATTACAGATCTGTAGCCGACATATCGGAGCGTTATCCTGATAAATCCTACGGCATCAGACCTTTGATCCTCGTAGCTCAATCGGCAGAGCACTGGCTTGTCAGGTCAGAGGTAGCCAGTTCGAAACTGGTCGGGGACGCCATTATCCGTGGGTGTGGCTGAATGGTGTAAAGCGCCTGGTTGCAGCCCAGGTTTTCGGGAGTTCGATTCTCCCCGCCCACTCCACAATTCATCGGGTCGGTATATCGCAAGTTCTGCCGGCCACTTTTCTTTAAACTCAACACTCAAGGAGATGGATCATGATCAAGATGAAAATGACGAAGGGAAAATCGCCTGTACTCGTCTGGACCGACGACGTTGAATCATCCGCGCATGATCAACTTTCACGTATGGCGGATCTTCCGATAGTACACAGCCACATTGCGGTCATGCCCGACGTACACATGGGCAGGGGAGCAACTGTGGGTTCGGTTATCCCGACCCGCAAGGCGATTATTCCGACCGCGGTCGGCGTCGACATCGGCTGCGGCATGTGCGCAGTTCGAACTTCGCTCAACGCAAGCCAGTTGCCGGAGTCACTACGGCAGGTGCGAAACCAGATCGAACGTGACGTGCCGGTCGGATTCGACATGCACAGCAATCGTCGAGTGCGATCCGAGGCTGCAAGCCTGGTCGAACCAGGGCTCAGGGAGATCCTGGCTCGACATCCCGGCATCACTTCGAAATCGCCCAGGAAGGATTCATGGGCGCGCCAGATCGGAACCCTCGGTGGCGGCAACCACTTCATCGAGCTCTGTCTGGACGAAGAGGACCGTGTCTGGGTCATGCTGCACTCCGGTAGCCGGGGTATCGGCAACAAAATTGGCCAATACTTCATTAGCAAGGCCCGGGAGGTGATCGAGAAATCCGATATCCACCTGCCGGACAGAGATCTGGCTTACCTGACCGAGGGAACCGGTCTGTTCGATGATTACTGGCATGCATTGACCTGGGCCCAGGAATACGCGGCCCGTAACCGGCAGGAAATGCTGGATATCGTGCTCGACGCACTGGCGCTCAAGCTGCCACCGTTCAGGCTCGAGGAAGCAGCTATCAACTGCCACCACAACTACGCCGCCAGGGAAGTGCACAACGGCACCGAGATTTACGTAACCCGTAAGGGTGCGATTCGTGCCGGCGCCGGCGAGCTCGGAATCATTCCAGGCTCGATGGGTGCAAGGTCGTACATCGTTCGCGGCAAGGGCAATGAGAAATCATTCTGCTCCTGTGCGCACGGTGCGGGCCGACGCATGTCGCGTAGCGCAGCACGTAAGCACTTCACCCGGGACGACCTGGTGGACCAGACCGAGGGCGTTGAATGCCGTAAGGACAAGGGCGTCATCGACGAAATTCCGGGTGCCTACAAGGACATCGACCAGGTTATGGAAAACCAGGTCGACCTGGTGGAAACCGTGCATACGCTAAAACAGGTTCTGTGCGTTAAAGGATAAGCACAACCTTACGATCCGGGCGGGATCTCCCCGCCCGGTTCATCTCTCACCGATTCAGTATTCCAGATTGTTAAAGCCATCGCGGGCATTTGCCTGCAAAACGAATGTAAACGGAGTGAAACCTGTCAATCGTATGCGCAGTAAAGAAAAACAATGCCATGGCGGTGCACCTGACCCTCAACGGCAAAGCCATCCTGGCCGATCAAATGGAATTCCTGCGCGCACGCGTCCGCCGCAGGTAATCCGAATTATGGACGCAATACAAACAGACATGGATATTGAATCATGGAAACGCTGACAGAATCGCTATACAGCATTCAGGCACCGGCTGGCTGGATTAGTCAAAGTGAAATTGATCTCACCGACGCATCCAGGCAGCCGGATGCGCCCTACTTTTTCCTGCTCGCAGATTACCAGGCAACCGTGCGCGATGGAAAAGTCGAAAGCTATCTGCACACCGTCGAAAAGATCAACGACTCGTCGAGAATCGAGGATGCTTCGCTTTACCTGAGAGAGATGGATGATGAAAGCCAACGCGTCATCTTTCACGGCGTCGACATCATTCGTAACGGTGATCGTTTTTCGGTGATGGATCCTGAAAATATCGAGGTATACCGGCGCGAAACTTCGCTGGAATCGCATATCACCAATAATCGACAAACCGTCAGCCTGTTTATCGACGACCTGCGAGTGGGCGATCTGATCGAATATCGATCCACCCTTATCGGCAAGGCGACGCAACATCCGTTGTGGGTGAAACATGTCAGGGCAATCTACTGGCTGACCTGGAACTGTCCGGTGCTTCTACAAAAAATCCGTATCATCAATCGATCGAACCGGACCCTCAAGCTGCACCATCACCGTATCGACGAGGGCCGACCATTCGACGATTCCACTTTGCTGAAACCCCGGCAGGAGTTCAAACGCGAGTATCCCGAGCTAATGCCGAAAAAAATCGCCGATACCGCCCCCGACTGGTGGTGGACGGATTTCCTGATCGTAACCCGCAACCAAAGCTGGCGGCAAATCTCGCGTTACCTGTATCGCTACTACAGCGATGTCGGTGCGCTCAGCAACAATTTCGATATCGGATCAATCGACCGCATCGAGCTTTGCGGCGAGCATCGTGAAGATGCACTACGTATTATCCGCTTCGTGCAAAACGAAATTCGTTACCGTGGCCAGCACCAGGGCGTTTACACGCATACACCGAAAGCGCCCGAGCTGGTACTGAAAAAGGGCGCAGGAGATTGCAAGGACAAGTCGAACCTGCTACGAGCCTTGCTCGCCGCCATCGGCGTCCAGTGCGATCTGACTTTG
>CAWCBX010000099.1:0-23258 GCA_963793595.1 uncultured Gammaproteobacteria bacterium
TAGAGCCGATGAAAGGCGGTCATACTGATAATTATTATTATCAGATGATTGATGGTATCCGTCGGTTTAAGGGTGTGCGGGCGCCGGAGACGCCAAGTTCCCCGAAGGCTATCACAATTGATGGCAATTTTTCTGACTGGGCCACAGTTACACCTGAATTCAGAGATACTTCTAACGACGACGTACACCGAAATGAAGCTGGATGGGGTAATGCCGGAACATACTTAAACATTAGCGGCAGAAATCATTTTTGTTACTATGAAAGTAACTTTTGACGCAACTTACATTTATTTCTACGCTGAGACTCACAATGTTATTACCAGCTATACAGATGATAACTGGATGATGCTGTTTATTGATTCTGACCAGAACAAAGATACCGGTTGGGAAGGTTATGATTATCTGGTCAACGGTCAAAGTTATCAATTCAACTACTACGACTCTAGCGAGTACTTACTCCGGCTGGAACTGGATGACTGTCAACAGCAATATTTCCTATAAGGTTTCCGGTAACGAGATGGAAGTGAGAATTCCCAGAGCTGATATTGGCCAGACATCTGATACTGTTGCATTGGATTTTCACTGGTCCGATACAGCTTCTATTGAATCTAAGCATCAATATACATATGATTTCAATATTGACGGCAACTTTGAGGGATGGGAATTGACGCATGATATAATTAATGGTTTGGTCTCTGGCGGTGTATTGTCTTTTGATGTTACCAGCTCTGACCCATATATGCATGCACTCCCAGTTCCTATGGATGCATCTACTTATAATTACATAGAAATTAAAATGAAGAACGAAACCGCCGGCACCTGGGGTCAGATATACTGGATTACCAGCGCGATACAATTTGGGATGATAACAAATCGACCGGTCTTGCTATTGTGCCCAATGATACTGTATTTAGAGATTATACCATCAGCCTGCACAACAAATCCACTTGGTCCGACACGATCGTCCAATTCAGGGTGGACCCTGCTAATTCGTCTGGCCATGTTGAGATTGATTCCATCAAGGTTTATCCTCATCCTGCATCAATCAATTTTGCTGTTGATGGTGAGTACCGCACCAAATCGCAGATTTAATTATCGTTATGAAAACACCGCAGATATAGTTTGTTCTTTGATTTCTGATATTGATGGAAGCGGAGACTGTGTGGTTGATTTTGCCGATATTGAAGTCTTAGCAAATGAATGGTTAAAATTCTGTACTGGTTCGGTCGCTGATATTGGTGGAAACTGTGCGGTTAATTTTGCTGATTTTGCTGTGTTAGCGGATGAATGGCTGGAATGTGGATGGAATTACCAGGCATTATATCCCATTACGTTTGAGGTGGCTATTACAAGCCCTAATGAAGGTGACGTTTTTGAAAATAACTCGATAATCGCAGTCGAGGCGGATGCTTCTGTTACGCGAACGGTGGTTCAGGTTGAATTTTTGGCCAATGAGACAGTGATCGGAACCGATATTGACGGCGGTGATGGGTGGTCAATCAATTGGGGGCCGGTAGTGATTGTGGGCGATTACTCGCTTACCGCAAGGGCCGTGGATGACCAGGCGCAGAAACAGTTTCATCGCCAGTTGATATTACAGTTAACCTTGGTACTCCTCCGCGGTAGTTGTTCTCTTATTGCAAAATTTTATTGTAGATGTGCTAATAAGCAGTTACTCAAACTTACTATTATATAGAACTCACCATAATACCAATTCAACTTAATCTTTGCATATTGGCTCAACAGAGCCACGACCGTAAGGGAGTGGTAATTAAGAAGTTACGTAACAAATTATCATTACGCAAAACGCATATACTAATCGGAATTGCTATAATATAAGGGCTGGCAAATTTTAAACTTTACAGCCCTTTTTTATTAAACCTTTTTGTACCCTACAAACAGGAACACTCACCTATTTTTGATTTTTAATTAATTTTTCATTTTTATTTTTAATATTTTATTTTTTCACAATACGCTTCACAAGACACGAGTTCCCATTAGGTTCTGTTTTTCATCTGCTCGAGCTTCGTGGCCTCTTCGAGCATTTTCTTTTCTTTCCGGGTCAGTATGGTCCATCGACATTTTCAGCTTTTTGGCAGTCGCTAAAATAATGCGTGTGTTCGCCTGATGCGGCACCAGCCAGTCGATGTCGGATTTCATCATACGGTTGGCTGCCAGAGTCTCGTCAACGATGCGTCCAAGGGTATTGACCGCCATCTTAAAAACTTCGTTGCCGCGCATCTCCACGTAGGCGTTGCCCTTTTTTACTTCTTCAAATCCATCGGAGATGCCATGGGGTACCAACAGCAGGTCTTCATATTGCCCGTCGGCATGAATATGGGTGGACAGAATTCCTGTTTCTTTGCTGGCTTCCAGGATTACGGCACCCGCTCCATCACCAAACAGAACGCAGGTTTTACGGTCCTTCCAGTTAAGAATTCGAGAAAAAACTTCAGCACCAACAACCAGGGCTTTTTTTGCGCTGCCGGTTTTGATGAATTTTTCGGCGACGGTTAATGCGTAGACAAATCCCGTACATACCGCCTGGATATCGAAAGCGGGACAGCCGTGAATATCCAGCCGCGCCTGTAATATACAGGCCGAGCTGGGAAATATCTTGTCTGGTGTAGAAGTTGCCAATATGATCAAGTCTATTTCGGACGGATCGATTCCAGCGGCTTCTATCGCAAGTCGCGATGCTTTTTCAGCAAGATCAACGGTAGTTTCGTCGTCGCGGGCAATATGACGTTGCTCGATACCGGTGCGTTCACGGATCCACTGATCGGAGGTGTCGAGAATTTTTTCCAGGTCCTTGTTGGTGACGACGTTTTCGGGCAGGTAACCGCCGGTGCCGGTTATGCGAGCAAAGATCACGTCACTGCTTCTCATGTCACTGCTTCCTCGGCCTGGCTGAAATGAATCGCTATCGCGCTCGAGATGCGTTGTGGAACATTGTTCTCGATCTCGATACTGGCAATCCTGATGGCGTTTAAAAAAGAACTGGTGTCGGCGCTGCCGTGACTTTTTACAACGATTCCATTCAGTCCTAACAAGCTGGCGCCGTTATATTGGCGCGGGTCCAGTTTGCGGCGCAGGGAATTGAGTACAGGCAAGGCGACTATCGCCGCCAGTTTGGTTAGCCAGTTACGCTTAAACTCATTACGCAGGACGTGATTGACCAAAGCCGCCAGTCCTTCGCCGGTTTTTAATGATACGTTGCCCACAAAACCGTCGGTAACAATAACGTTAACGGTACCTTTGTAAATATCATCACCTTCGACAAAACCGTAATAATTCAATCTGCTTGCGGCGATCAATTGACTGGCCTGTTTTATTGAATCGCTGCCCTTTACTTCTTCGGAGCCGATGTTAAGGAGGCCGATGGTGGGGCTTTCGATGCCCTCGACCGACTGCGCAAGCACCGATCCCATTAGCGCAAACTCGGCCAGGTTCTGTGGAGTACATTCCAGGTTGGCACCCAGGTCCAGCATATGAGTTTGACCCTTGATTCCCGGCAGTATGGTACAAATTGCGGGCCGGCTAATGCCACGGATAGTTTTCAGTACAAACTTGCTGGTTGCCATCAGAGCGCCGGTATTACCGGCGCTGACACAGGCCTGGACCGAGCCTTCCTTGACCAGGTTGATCGCCACACGCATCGATGAGTCTTTCTTCTTTTTGAGCGCGACAACGGGTAGATCATCCATGCCCACGACTTCCGAGGCGTGATGAATGCTGACGCGATTATCCTTATCCAGACCATGCTTCTCGAGTTCGGCGGCAAGTTGATTTTGATCACCAACCAGCACCAGTTCCAGCCCGGCGATTTCATCGAGGGCCAATTTTGCTGCGCCCACGGTTACAGGGGGTCCGTGGTCACCCCCCATGGCATCGAGTGCAATAATTTTTCGTCCCATTTTTACGGGGAATCTTAAATGAATACGGGCGGTTATTGCCGCCCGTATTTAAGTGGCATTCCGCCCGGTTCTACTCGTCATCGTCGTCGACGACTTTGTCCGCTATTATCTGACGACCTTTGTAGTAACCATCGGCGCTGATATGGTGCCGACGATGGGTTTCACCGGTAGTAGGCTCAACCGACAGGGTTGCGCTTCCCAGTGCATCATGAGACCGTCTCATGTTCCGTCTGGACGGGGTTTTACGACTTTTCTGAACAGCCATTGGTATCTCCAGTAAACTTAATCTGTCGTTTTCAGTTGTTGTAAAACTGCAAACGGATTGTCTTTAATGGCAGATTCGGATTCCGCAACCTGCCAGTTTTCGTTGCACGCTGTATCTTCGTGCATTGCCACCAGTGGAATAGCAAGTATCAACTCGTCTTCTACTACTTCGACGATATCGATAAAACCATCTTCACTATACAACGTATCGACACTACTATTCAGGACCAGTTCGTCACTGGCGTCGATCATTAAACTGAAATCAAGTGCTATCGGCCATTCCAGGGCATTCAGGCAACGCTGGCATTCCAGCTCGAGGCTCGTTTCCAGCCGACCAACTAACATTGGAATTTCAGATTCGTTGCTTACGAACTCGAATTTCAGGGCTATCTTTCGACCTTCCAGATCGGATTTCCCGGGATGCAGCAACTCACCGACGCGACTTAGTTCCGATAACGCAATTTCACCCTCGAAATAGCCATTTCGGGTCACTTCCTTTTGAACCTGGTAGTGCCTACGCAACTTGTCCCGCATAAGGCGGCGATTCTACATGCTTGTGGATAACATTGTCTATTCAATTCGCGGTAAAAATCCGACGAGATCATGTAATCCGGCCATGCTTGTAATATACTGCGCCACCACCGCCAGACAGGCCTATCAGTCTAATCGGCAACGTCAGCAAGCTTTGGAATTTACCTAGTGCAAATGAAAATTATCCTGGCCAGCAGTTCACCGTTTCGCCAACAGCTACTGGACCGCCTGCAGCTGGATTATGAGTGCCATGCACCTGACATCGACGAGACTGTTAATCCAGGCGAAGACGCCAGCGCCTATGTCTGTCGTCTGGCCGAATCGAAAGCCCGTCACGTGGCGCAAAACTATCCCGATGCAATCGTAATCGGCTCGGATCAATGTGCCTTGCTGGACGCTAAAATCCTGGGTAAACCGGGTTCACATGAAAACGCGTTACTACAGCTGCGCGAGGCCCAGGGAAAAACAGTGGTTTTTCATACCGGCGTATGCGTGCTAAACCTGTCAGCGGGATTCAGTGCAGTCGAAGATGTTCCCTTCGAGGTTGATTTCCGGGTTTTGAGCGATCGTCAACTTGACCATTATTTGCGTGTCGAGCAACCCTATCAGTGCGCCGGCAGTTTCAAAGCCGAGGGATACGGCTCCTGCCTGTTCAGCAAGATGCGTGGCGACGATCCCAGCGCGTTGATCGGCCTGCCCCTGCTTAGACTGGTAGCGATGCTGGAAAGCGCAGGTGTCGAAGTAGTCTAAACCTGCCCTCGGCTCGGGCGGATTCTAGTTAAGGCGGAAATTGCCCAGTAAATACTGGCTGATACCACGTCCGACACTACTACCCAGGAGATCAGCCAGGTCTTCCAGCATATCGGGCTCCGGCGTAAAATCGATGACGCGTTCCGCTTCCAGTTCCCGGGCCACGCTGCGCGTGGTGCCGTAAGCATCCACAAGACCCAGATCAAGAGCCTTTTCACCACTCCAGATCAATCCGCTAAAAGTATCTTTGTTCACCACCAGGCGATCACCCCTGCCCTGCTTGACCGCGTTGATGAAGTGACCATGGACCTCGTTGAGCATGGATTGCAAATGGGCTTTTTGATCGCTCTGCTCGGGTAGAAAGGGATCGAACAGACCCTTGTTTTCACCAGCGACGAGGAGGCGTCTTTCGACACCGATTTTTTTCATCATTTCGACAAAGCCGAAAGCATCCATACGCACCCCGATCGAACCTACCAGGCTGGACTGATTGACGTAGATCTTGTCGGCTGCAGCGGCGACGAAGTAGCCGCCCGAAGCAGCGATATCCGCCACCACCGCATATACGGGTATCGAGTCGTGTTCCTCTTTCAAACGCATGATTTCATCGAAGATGTAGGCTGACTGGACCGGTGAGCCGCCGGGAGAATTAATTTCTATGACGACACCTGCGGTGTCATCGTGCTCAAACGCGGCTTTAAGCCCGCTGATAATGTTTTCCGCGCCTGCCGCTTCTCCACTGGCGATGACTCCCGTCAATTTCACTACAGCAGTGTGCCTTGTTCCATCTGCCTGCTCGTCGCCACTCTTGCCGGTGAACAGCATTAAGGTAACGACGCTCAGGTAAGCGATGAAAAACAGCATGAAACCCACCCGCCAGCGACGCGCTCGGGTTTGCTCCTTGAGTGCGGCAAAGACCAGACGGTCGACGACCGATTGCGCCTGCTTGTCGGAGCCGGTTGCGGATTGATTGGTGTCGTTTTCTACATCAGCCATGTTGTTCCCTGTATTGTTTAATTTACGTTGCTATTAGTTTTAGTCGATACTGTCGAACAATTGTTCGAATTCGGCCGGTAATGGTGCATGGATAACGATTTCCGGCGTATATTTACCTGGTGGTAGTTCGAGGCTGGAGGCATGCAGCATCAGGCGGCGAACACCAATCTTTCGCATGGCGCGATTAAACTCGGTATCGCCATACTTATCATCCCCTGCGATCGGGTGGCCCTCGGCCTGGCAGTGTACCCTGATTTGATGGGTGCGACCGGTGACCAGTTCCACCTGAATAAGGCTAAACAGCTCGCCCACGTGCAGCAATTTAATCCGGCTCAATGCCTGTTTGCCAGCAGCGTCTACCCGCATGCGCCTTTCCCCGTTCGAGAGATGTATTTTTTTCAGCGCGTGGCTGATTTCGGTAAGGTCCCTCGGCCAGCGACCTTTTACCGCAGCGTTATACTTTTTGCTAATCGATTTATCCTGCAGAATCACCTGCATTGCCAGTAGCGCCTGCCGGTGCCTGGCCAATAGCAGGCAACCACTGGTGTCGCGGTCGAGGCGATGCACCAGTTCGATGTCGTCATCCGGGCGCAGCAGGCGCATCGCGTCGATAACACCATAATCCACTCCCGAACCGGCGTGTACCGCCAGACCGGCGGGTTTATTAATTACCAGGATATGATTATTTTCGAAAATGACAGCCTGCTCCAGTTTAGCCAGCAGATGTTTCGGGGGCTTTGACTTCTGCTGTGGATCGGGCTCCAGGCGCACCGGCGGGATTCTGACCTGATCCCCGATCTGCAGCTTGTAATCGGGTTTGCTGCGTTTTTTGTTGACCCGCACCTCGCCCTTTCTAATGAGCCGATAAATACGGTTACGCGGCATACTACCGAGTTGTTTTAGCAGAAAATTATCGAGCCGCTGGTCGAGCTGGGCGGCAGTTATCTCAACCAGACTTACGGCGGATTTTTGTGGGTTTATTGTATTCAATGGATGGCAGTTGGGAGAAACTATGGTATATTCTCGGCCGTAGCATTGTACTGCCTATTTTCCAGGCAAAACACTACCATGACAGTTTTTTAACAGAAAGCATACCGTCGTAACGGCTGTTTTCCAGATTAATTAGTCCGTATCAGGCGGAGTATCAGCGCTTGATTTCATGACTCTAAATACACACAGGCCAATGTACTACCTCATACATAGTATTGTTCTGCTCAAAAATTTCCTCATCATAATCGGTTCGCAGGGAACCGCGCGGATGGGCTTGCTGCCCTCGCAGAATCAAATGGAAATCCAGCTGACAGAACAGACAAACCGCAGTACCCGGCCGTTTATGCAAGGCAATAATTCTAATGAAACGTATATTAATCAACGCCACTCAGAGCGAAGAGCTGAGAGTGGCCATGGTCGATGGCCAGAAACTTTACGATCTTGATATAGAAGTACCATCCCGGGAGCAGAAAAAGGGGAATATTTACAAGGGTAAAATAACCCGGGTCGAACCCAGCCTCGAGGCTGCATTTGTCAATTATGGCGCCGAACGCCATGGCTTCCTGCCCTTCAAAGAAATCTCCAAACAGTATTTCGGCGATGTCCCGCGTGATAACAACGGTAAACCAATTCTCAAAGACGCGCTTAAGGTCGATCAGGAAATCGTCGTCCAGGTCGAAAAAGAGGAGCGTGGCAACAAGGGTGCCGCCTTAACCAGTTTTGTCAGCCTGGCGGGCAGATTTCTGGTTGCGATGCCGCAAAATCCAAGAACGGGGGGCGTATCTCGACGCATCGAAGGTGAAGATCGGGATGAACTGAAAAAGGTGCTTTCTGAACTGACCATGCCGGAAGGTATGGGCGTGATCGTGCGTACCGCCGGCGTCGGTCGATCTACCGAAGAGATGCAATGGGACCTCGACTATCTAACCCAGGTCTGGAAAGCTATCGAAAAAGCTGCGGGTGAGAAAAAAGCCCCTTTCCTGATATACCAGGAATCCGATATCGTTATCCGTGCACTGCGCGATCACTACCGTACCGACATCGGCGAAATCCTGATTGATTCTGAAGAGGCCTTTCAGCAGGCCCACGATTTCATGACGATGGTAATGCCGGGTTCTATCAACAAGCTCAAACGCTTTGAGGATAAACTGCCGCTGTTTAATCGCTATCAAATTGAAAACCAGATCGAATCGGCCTTTTCACGGGAAGTCACCCTGCCTTCTGGCGGCGCAATTGTTATCGATCATACCGAGGCGCTGACGTCGATCGACGTCAACTCTGCGCGGTCTACCCGTGGTAGCGATATCGAAGATACCGCGAAAAAGACTAACCTCGAAGCTGCCGACGAAATCGCCCGCCAGTTGAGAATCCGCGATCTTGGCGGACTGATCGTGATCGATTTTATCGATATGATGCAAAACAAAAATCAGCGCGAAGTCGAGACCAGGTTACGTAACGCCGTCTATGATGATCGTGCAAGAGTGCAAATTGGACGCATATCGCGTTTCGGGTTGCTCGAAATGTCGCGTCAACGACTGCGCCCATCGCTGGAGGAGTCGAGCCAGATTGTCTGTCCACGCTGTAGCGGACAAGGTACTATTCGTGATATTGAATCGCTTTCGTTGGCCGTTTTACGTTTACTTGAAGACGAAGCACTGAAAGATAACACCGGCAAGATTCTGACCAAGATCCCGGTTGAATGCGCAACTTACCTGCTGAATGAAAAACGCGATAAGATCGACTCCCTCGAACAGCGTCGGGGAGTGCATATCGTAGTCATTCCCGATCCCAATCTGGAGACGCCGCATTACCTGATCGAACGTGTCAAGGACAACGACACGCATCGCCACGAATCGAATTACAAAAAATCTTACGAGCTGACAACTGAAGAAGAGCCCGTAGATCTGGTGGAAATGGCAAGCAGTACTACGCCTGCTATCGAGCGACCCGCGGTGCAAAGCATAACACCCCCTGCCCCGAGACCTCCCGCACCCGTCGTAACGCCGCCTGCGCCTGCAGTTGCTGAAAGCGGTTTTCTGAGCAAGATAGTTAGTCTTCTGGTTGGTAATAAGGAAAAAGCAGAGGTTAAAGAGGAAGAACCACCGCCTAAAACCGATACCCGCAGGAGTCGAGGTGGAAATCGGAACCGTCGGGGCAAGTATCGTGGTGGACAAAATCGGCAGCGCAGCAGTAGCGCAGCAAAAAACGGTGATGCTGACCAGACCGTAGCCACGCAGGAAAAAGATCAAAGCGGCGCAGAGAGTGCTGATACTGCAGAAACGAAACGTGCTAACCAGTCGCGCCCGGCACGCTCGCGTGGTGGAAATCGTGGCGGAAACCGGGGTAACCGGTCCCGACAGCAGGAGAGTAAGCCTCAGTCAGAGAACGAGCCTCAGTCAGAGAGCAAGCCTCAGTCAGAGAGCAAGCCTCAGTCAGAGAGCAAGCCTCAGTCAGAGAGCAAGCCTCAGTCAGAGAGCAAGCCTCAGTCAGAGAGCAAGCCTCAGTCAGAGAGCAAGCCTCGGTCAGGGCGCAGGCCTCGGTCAGAACGCAAGCCTCGGTCAGAGAGCAAACCTCAGTCAGAGAGCAAACCTCAGTCAGAGAGCAAGCCTCAGTCAGAGAGCAAACCTCAGTCAGAGAGCAAGCCTCAGTCAGAGAGCAAGCCTCAGTCAGAGAGCAAGCCTCAGTCAGAGAGCAAGCCTCAGTCAGAGAGCAAGCCTCAGTCAGAGAGCAAACCTCAGTCAGAGAGCAAACCTCAGTCAGAGAGCAAGCCTCAGTCAGAGAGCAAGCCTCAGTCAGAGAGCAAACCTCAGTCAGAGAGCAAACCTCAGTCAGAGAGCAAACCTCAGTCAGAGAGCAAACCTCAGTCAGAGAGCAAACCTCAGTCAGAGAGCAAACCTCAGTCAGAGAGCAAACCTCAGTCAGAGAGCAAACCTCAGTCAGAGAGCAAACCTCAGTCAGAGAGCAAACCTCAGTCAGAGAGCAAACCTCAGTCAGAGAGCAAACCTCAGTCAGAGAGCAAACCCCAGTCAGAGAGTAAACCTCAGTCAGAGAGCAAGCCTAAGCAGGGTGAAACAACCAGGGTAGACGGCAACTCGAAGGATACCGCCGCAACGGGTGCAAAGTCTGAATCTGCACAGGCAAAGACGGAAGTTGAAAAAGCGGTTAAAGCAGTTGTCGAAAAATCTGATTTGAAAGCAAAGGTTGAACCCGCCAAATCTGCGGCTGTAGAGGTTGCCGCCAGCTCAACGGGTGCAGGCCAGGAATAGCGTTAAAGTTTCACCCGAAGCACTGGCATGGTTCGGGTGAAACTGGCCGATTATTTTTGTAGTTCCTTGATTATTTCTTCGGTGATATTTACGGCATCACTGGCATAGGCAATACTGGCGTCAGTGAAAATGAAATCGTATCCATTCGCTTTGCCGTAGGCTTGAATAACCTCTTTGATTGATACCTGTAACTCTTGCAACAATTCTCTTTGCTTGGACTGCAGGTCTTCTTTCAGAGATTGCTGCTCGAATTGAAAACGGCGCTTGTTCTGGATGATATTATCTTCGGCCTTCTTCTTTTGTTCGTCACTCATGATCGCGGCATCGCTTTTGAAGGTCTTTTCCATCTTCTGTATATCCTGGGCGAGCTTGCGTAAGCTTTGATCACGGTCGCCAAATTCCTTTTGTAATCTGTCGTTCGCGGCAATGGCCTGTGGTGATTTCTCGAGCAGCAACTTGGAATTTATAAATGCGCTTTTTCCTGCCGCGTGCACATTGATGCTGAACAGCGTCAGTAGAATAAATGTCGTTAATTTCATGCTTGGATTTCTCTCATTGGTTTAATGCGGACTCTTGATCCTTGACTCGTTGGTTAAGCAAATTCTCAATGTTCTTGGTGTCTTCAAATAACTTTTTAATACTATCCGCTGAATACGGATTATCGCCATCTTCAGGGTCAACTGCTTTCTTTTGCACTGCTGCCGATTCCTCCGCCTTCGATTCCCCGGGTGGAATCTTTACCGCCTGAATGACATTTGTATCAGGATCAAAACCCTTAAGTATATATTCGATACCGTCCGCTGGTGGTTCGGTTGTAAACTGTATATTACCTTCGCTGTCATACCATTTGTAAAAAATATCTTTACCGCTCAGATCATCATCGCTGGAAGGTGTTATTTTCTTACTACCGAAAAAACCGGACAGATCCGGCATGGAGAAATTCGGCATCGAAATATCAGGCAGGCTGAAATCGGAAAAACTCATCAGCGTATCCCCGGCGTCATCCTTCAACAGAGTAAAAGGCAACAGCACAGCTATGAACAGTGCCGCAATCATAAGTTTCACGAACAGTTTCATCTGGATTACCAAATCCGCTAGATTTCGAGCATAGTATAGCTTTTTAACCCCGAATTTCAGTCATGCCATGCATGTATGGCTGTAATACATCGGGAATTTTGATGCTGCCGTCGGCTTGTTGGTAGTTTTCCATGATAGCGATCAGGGTTCGCCCTACTGCGAGCCCTGAGCCATTCAAGGTATGTACCAGTTCCGGTTTGCCGGTATCGGGATTACGCCAGCGGGCTTTCATCCGGCGTGCCTGAAAATCGGTCATACAGCTACAGGATGAAATTTCCCGGTAAGTATTTTGGCCCGGTAACCAGACCTCAAGATCATAGGTTTTGGTAGATGCAAAGCCAAGGTCGCCACCACACAATATTACCTTGCGATAGGCGAGCCCCAGCAATTGCAGAATTTTTTCGGCATGACCGGTAAGCTCTTCGAGGGCAGTCATCGAATCGTCCGGCTTGACGATTTGTACCAGTTCAACTTTTTCGAATTGATGCTGGCGGATCATACCGCGCGTATCTTTACCGTAGGAGCCTGCCTCGGAACGAAAACATGGGGTATGCGCAACATATTTAAGTGGTAGTTGGGCAGCCTCGACAATGCTTTCTGCAACAAAATTTGTAACCGGTACTTCAGCAGTCGGAATCAGGTACAGGTTGTGGTTCTCGGAATCGATGTGAAACAGGTCCTCCTTGAACTTGGGCAACTGACCGGTACCCATGAGTGTGGCTTCATTTACCAGGTAAGGGGTGTAAGTTTCGGTATAACCATGTTGCAGGATATGCTGGTTAATCATGAATTGAATCAACGCTCGATGCAGCGTTACCAACGCGCCGGTCATGGTGACAAACCGGGCGCCCGAGAGTTTGGCCGCGCGTTCGAAATCCATGCCGCCAAGGGCCTCACCAAGATCAATATGGTCTCTGGGTTCGAAATCAAACTCCGGGGGCTCGCCCCAGCGCAGTATCTCGATATTGTCATCTTCACTATTCCCGGCCGGTACCGAATCGTGGGGTAGATTCGGGACGTCCAGCAATAGTCCATCGAGCCGGGCCTGCAATTCGCTTAGCTCGGCTTCTGCCGTTTTCAACTGATCTCCGAGGCTTGCCACGTCGTCCAGCAGTGGTTGAATGTCGTCACCTTTCGCCTTTGCGTCACCAATAGCTTTGGAGCGACTATTACGCTCACCCTGCAGGTTCTGCGTCGATACCTGCAAGGACTTGCGTTGCTCTTCCAGTTGACTGAAAGTAGCGACATCGAAGTCGAAATTTTTAATCTTCAGTTTCGCAACTACCGTTTCGAGATCGCTGCGTAAAATTTTTGAATCAAGCATATTATTAAATCAGTTGTTTTGCGGTAACCAGGCCAGCCCAGGCACCGAGGATGCATAACACGGCACTGAGCAGGACATAAAGGAGCGCCTTGCTGAGCGCTTCATTTCCAGCAAGCTGTAGCGTGTCCATGGCAAAGGTTGAAAAGGTCGTGAATGAACCCAGGAATCCGGCCAGCAGTCCGATTCTGATAGCTTCACTGACTTGAAATCGATGTACCAGCAGTACCGATAGAAATCCCATCAGCAGCGATCCCAGCAGATTCACCGATAAGGTGCCATACGGGAATCCCTGACCGAGCCATTGATAGGTCGACGTCGACATCCAGTAACGGGAAACCGCACCCAGGGAACCGCCTATGGCGATTGCAATGTAGATAGACATTTCAGATTTGGTTGAAAATGGGATATTGTACCAGCCACCAGGAAAGATGCACCCGCATCCGCGCTAATAAACCGGTCTGTCTGCCAGAATATATCCCTTGTCGAATTCACCAACGATAAAAAAGATCGGACTCGAGCTGGGATTTCAACAGGTTGGGATCACTGACGTCGAGCTCGATCCACATCATCAGCATTACGCACAGTGGATTGCGCGTAATTTTCACGGTGAAATGACCTACATGGAGCGCAATATCGGCCTGCGTCTGCATCCCGCTGAGCTGGTGCCGAATACGTTATCGGTCATCTGCGTGCGACTAGACTACCTGCCGGAGGAACAGCGTAATCCGCTGGATCTGCTCGATCATGGCAGCCTGGCCTATATTTCCCGCTACGCACTGGGTCGTGACTATCACAAGATGATGCGTAAACGACTGCAAAAATTCGCCGACAGAATTGGTCAGATTTGTGGAGATATGGGCTATCGCGTCTTTACCGACAGCGCACCCGTGCTGGAAAAGGCACTTGCCGCCAAGGCTGGAATCGGCTGGCAGGGAAAGCATAGTAATCTGCTGCACAGGGAACACGGTTCCTGGTTTTTTCTCGGTGAGATATATACCGATTTGCTGCTTGAAGTCGATGCACCACTGGCGAATCACTGTGGGCGTTGCACTAGTTGTATCGATATCTGTCCCACCGCTGCGATCGTGGAGCCCTATTGGGTCGATGCGAGGCGATGTATATCGTATTTGACTATCGAGCATCGCTCGGCGATTCCGCAAGAGTTTCGCGAAGCCATAGGCAACCGCATCTACGGTTGCGATGATTGCCAGCTGGTGTGTCCGTGGAATCGTTTCGCGAAGTACAGCTCTGAAGCCGATTTCCAGCCACGCCATGGACTCGATAATATCTCCCTGCTAGATTGCTATGGCTGGTCAGAAGCCGAGTTCATGCAAAAAATGGAAGGCTCTGCGATTCGCCGTATCGGTCATCAATGCTGGTTACGTAATATTGTGATCGCGCTTGGAAATGCCGAGCATGATCCACATATAGTAGCTACCCTGAAGCGAGATTACGCCCAACACAGCGGATTTATCCAGCATCATATTGACTGGGCAATTCAACAGCAGAGTAAAACAGCATGAAGCAGTGGCAAGAATTCAGCGCCAGACAAAGCGATGTTCGTGCAAGCGAAAACTTTGTCTGCGCGGCCGATGAACTTGGTTTGATCCTGGTCAACGGCGCTGACGCCGGTGATTTCCTGCAAAACCAGTTAAGCAACGACATCGGCTTTATCGATGAGTCCCGTTCGCAGCTCAGTTCATACTCGACCCCCAAGGGAAGAATGCTGGGCATATTTCGCGTCGTTCAAATTTCGAATGGTTACATCCTCATAACCACAAGGGAGATGGTGTTACCATTGCTGGAAACCCTTTACAAATACATCGTGCAAGCACAGGTAACGCTGGCGGATGCCAGCGACTATTTTGCGCGGATTGCAGTGCAAACCGATCGCGCCGAGGTTATCGAGCATCCCCTGCTAGCAGCACAACCCGGCGCGGTACTGCAGAACGATTCGGTGATTTCGTTACAACTGGACCCACTGGCATCGCAGCGGCGCTACCTTGTAATGGTGCTGTCTGCCGACGAGGCTATCGAATTGTGGGGTGGCTTTGCCAAACAGTTGCAGGTGGCGGGATTTGCGTCCTGGCGCCTGGCCGAAATAAAAGCCGGCATGCCGGCAATTTATCCTCAAACCACGCAACAGTTTGTCCTGCAGATGGCCAATCTCGGCGCACTGGAGGCTGTCAGCTTCAAGAAGGGTTGCTATCCCGGCCAGGAAATAGTCGCCCGCATGCAATACCTGGGAAAATTGAAACGACGCATGTTTCTGGCCCGGCTTGAAACTGATAGCCTGCCGTTACCGGGTGACGAGCTGGTTACCCGGGGTAAAACAGAGGTCGATGGCAGTGGTAAGGTCGTCGATGCCGAGTTTGATCAGGATGGCGTCTGTCATTGCCTTTACATCGCGCAGATCAGCAAGGCAACTGCCGGCAACCTGCAGTTGTTGAAACAACCACAGACCACTATTCAAAACGTAGATTTACCCTACTCGCTCGACAATTAATCGGCTTCAAGCTGCGAAAATAAAAATGGCATCTATACTCGAGGTTACAAGATTTAACTTCTCGAGAATCCATGAGTATTACGCCGGAATCCATTATCGACGATCTGGAAAATGATCGCCTGCCGCTCCCCACTTTGCCCGAGGTCGCGATCCGGGTTCGCGAAACCGCCGACGATGACAATGCTTCGATAACCGATGTTGCCAAAATTATCGAGACCGATGCATCGCTTTCGGCGCGCATCGTTCAGGTAGGCAATTCGGCACTATATCGAGGTATCAATCCAGCAGAAACCGTGCAGGCTGCAGCCATGCGCATGGGCCTGAACACGGTTCGCAGCCTGGCGACCAGCCTGGTGATGAAGCAATTATTTCAGGCTACTCATCCGGTTGTGGATCTTTATCTGCGCAGGGCATGGAAACAGAGCACCGACGTCGCTGCCTTGAGCGCAGTGATTGCGAAAACTTCGACCAACCTGGAATCCGATAGCGCTCTGCTGGCAGGCTTAACCCATTCTATAGGTCTCTCCCCTATCCTGGTAAAAGCGGAATCTGATCCCGCCTTACTCAACAACGCCCGGGAACTTGAAAAATTGCTCTACGATCTCTACCCGGTGGTGGGCAGCCGGATACTGAAGATGTGGGGTTTTAGCGACGCGTTGATAAAAGTTCCGGCTGAACACCTGAACATTGACCGCAATGGGGATAATGGTAAAGCTGACTATGTCGACATCGTTCAGGTCGCGATGCTGCAAACGATTGATGATGAGAACCACCCGCTAGCCGGGGTCGATCAGAGCCAGGTATCCGCGCTAGATCGCCTGGGTATGCGTGATAGTATTGAAGAAATCAGTATGACCGGTGGCGTTATCGAAGTTGAAGAAATCAGGGACGCGATCCTTTAAGCGGCTTCAATCTCTCTCAACATTACCTCGGGATGGGTGTAATTCAAACCAATATGGCGCAACCCGTCGGCTTTCAGGACAGCCAGGCTCGGAAAGCTGTCGATCCCCATTTCTCTCGTGGCCTGAATTTCTGCGCTTAACATCTTTGCAGTAGAGTCGGCTACCAGGCTAGCAGAAAATCGTTCGCTATCGAGGCCGATATCTGCCGCCAGTTCAATCAGAGTACTATTATCGGAAGGATTTTTTGCTTCCAGGTAGTAAGCTCGCTGAATCCTCGCGGTCATCTTCGGGTCATACTCGTCGCCTTGTTCCCTGGCCGCAATCACGGCTCGATTTGCCGGGTAGGTTGAGCGGCGTGGTGAGCATTTCTGCCAAAATTCGAAATTGAACTTTGTCCCCGGTATGGTTTGTTCGATCCGGTGCCAGGCTTGTTGCAACATTGAGCGCATCGCCGCGGGCATCGGTGCATCAGAATCGGGTGCCAGGCCTCCGACCATGCGCCTGATCTGCATTCGTCCCGCAACGGCCTCGAAAATTTTCTGGCGAGTGGGTTCAAAGCCCCAACACCAGCTACACATGGGATCATGGACGTAAATCAAGGTATCTTGCATTACTTTCAGCCTTTGTTAGCAAGTAGATGTTGCATGATGCTCACATCCGTTTCAATTTTCATTCGGTCTTATATCCGATTAGCCAGGTGACCCGTACCAGGCTTACTGTTTCTCCCGTCTGGTCTTTCAACTGCGCCTCTACCGCGCAGGGAGTGTTGTCAGCGAGCGGGTCGGGTAGCTGAAATTCAGCGGTCGCGGTTAGCTTGCCGCGTGCTTTTTTAAGGTAATCAGCATTAATGCTGAGCACTATGCCGCGCATGTTAGCAGAAATGGTCGATAGCAGCGCAAGACCGGTGGCGATTTCACCAAGATTGAGTAACGCGATCGCATGAATCGAATGCAGATGATTGCGCACCCGACGTCGGTCCTCCAGGCTGACCCGGGCGTAACCCGGTTTAATCTCTTCGACCAGCGCACCGATCGAACTGCTATATGGGGCCACCCAGCCTAGCCCGAGACTGAATATTTTTCGACCCGCCGGGAGGGGTGAGAGGCGATGCCACCAGGTAAGAATCGCGCCATGTTCTGCGTTTGATTTGATCTGTGTCATCGAAACTGAAGGCTAGCTTGTGCGGCCCGTTATTATGCGCTATTAATGCACTTATGGATATTAAGGACCGAGACAAGCTAGTTGAAGCGTTCGACCATATGGTTGATCACGTGAGCGATGCAATACACGACGCCGAGGAAGCTCTCGCGCCGACAATCGATGAAATGGTACACAATGCGCAGCAGCTGGCGAGGGAGTTGTTTGTTCTTACCCAGGAGGAAGCCGAGAGCCTGGGAGCGACTTTGAAACGGGACATGCATAAGGCCAACAAGACGCTGAATCAACAGCGTAAGGAATTAAAAGACTGGCTGAGTTTCGACCTGACCCTGGTAGAAGACCGTTTCATCGATATGATTGCGCGTGCGGCGGATAAAACCTGGCTCGATTTCCGGGCTTTCGAAAATGAAGACCACCAGGCCAGTGTCTATCGTAGCGGTGAAGTCTGCAATGCTGGCCGCTTTAGTTGCAGTAACTGTGGCCATAGCCTGGATTTATCCAAAACCGATCAGATTCCAAACTGCCCTGAGTGTGACCACACCGAGTTCTACCGGATCATCGGCTAATACTCATTGGATAAGATTTCTTATTCCAGGGAGTACTAACTCCCGGCGGCAATCAGGCTGGCGTTGCCGCCTGCAGCGGTGGTATCGATGCATAGGTGGCGTTCCACTATCAGGCGGTCAAGCGCATCGATTTCACAGATTAGCGGAATTAGCTTCCCTGCCCGGTCGGCCAAAGCTACTCGGTAAGCCTTCAATTGCTCCTCCTGGGCTTGCGACATAACCGCGTCAATTGCTTTGATTTCACGCAGTGTATCCCCCTCGATATAGCCATCTATGCCGGTCGCTGGCAGGCCGGCACGCTGCAAAAGCTCGCTCAGTTGATCGGCCTGGCTGGCAACGATCACCACGCAATTCTGTTGTGCTAACGCCGATATCGCCTGCACAAGGGCATTGTCACGACCCGGGCCCAGGCACAAAACCACTCCGCGGGGGTGTGCTGACAACTGGTTGGTTTCACCAGTCGGGCCGGGCATGGTTTCGACACCGATAATGGATTGGAAGCCATGATCCAGGCCCGCATCGAGCGCCAGTTGCGATAATTTCGCAACATCTATCTGCCCACCATCTACCCAGGAAGCAGTAACACTCGAGATCAGTTTTTGCAAGGTCGCAACAGCCACCGGCTGGTTTTCTTCGCTGTTGTACTGCAATAATGGTTGGGCGCAGAAACGCGGCAGGTACCATGGCCCACCGGCCTTCGGACCGGTTCCCGATAAGCCTTCACCGCCAAACGGCTGGGTGCCGACCACTGCTCCAATCTGGTTTCGATTCACGTATACGTTGCCTGCCCTGATGCGCTTGACGACCTGCTCGACTCGAGAATCGACCCGGGTGTGAATGCCAAAGGTCAGGCCATAACCCTGCGTGTTTATCGAGTCGACCACCGCGTCAATTTCGGTAGCGGCAAAACGAGCCACATGCAATACCGGACCGAATATCTCTTCCTCCAGTTGCTCGATGCCATCGAGTGCGATCACGGTTGGTGCGACGAACAGACCCTGTTGCGGCACTTCGAGGGACTTAAGTACACGACCCTCGGCTGCCATACGTTGACAGTGAGACACTATTTTCTGCCTGGCCAGCTGGTCTATCACCGGCCCGACATCGGTAGCCAGATACCAGGGGTTTGCCAGCTTGAGCTCGTCCATTGCGCCGAACAACATCTGCAAAATCTTATCCGCCACATCTTCCTGCAGGTAAAGCATGCGCAACGCCGAGCAGCGTTGACCGGCACTTTGAAAAGCCGAAGCGAGCACGTCGCGAACAACTTGTTCGGGGAGCGCGGTGGAATCGACAATCATCGCATTCAGTCCGCCGGTCTCGGCAATCAATGGCGCCTGTACTGGCAAATGCCTGGCCATGTTCCTGTTTATATGCATCGCGGTAGCAGTGGAACCGGTAAAACAGATGCCCGCAATACGGGAATCGGCGCTTAACGCAGCACCGACCACCGCCCCGCTGCCAGGTAAGAGCTGCAAGCTTGCCTGTGGGATGCCTGCCTGGTGCATTAGTCTGCAGGCGAACGCAGCGATCAGACTGGTTTGCTCGGCCGGTTTGGCGATGACACAGTTTCCGGCCGCGAGCGCGGCAAAAATCTGGCCACTGAAAATAGCCAGTGGAAAATTCCAGGGAGAAATGCAGACGATGACACCACGCGCCTCGAAGTCGTCAGCCAATGACACTGCCTGGTCTGCGTAATAGCGTGCAAAATCAACCGCTTCGCGCACTTCGCCGACCGCATCCAGCCAGGTTTTACCTGCTTCGCGGGCCAGTAAGGCAAACATTTCAGGGGCGTTTTGTTCGTACAGGTCGGCGATACGTTGCAGACATTCGGCGCGGCTTTTCACGGCAGATCCAGACCAGTCCGCAAAGCCGTTGACCGCGTGCTGTATTGACGCCATCACAGTTTCGATATCGGCATCGAAGACTTCGCCGACAATATCTTCTGCATCAGCCGGATTAATAATCTCGCGCCGGGTAGTCTTGCCTTCGCCGGCAGCAGTTAGTGGCTGTGCCAGCCAGGTTTTTGCAATAAACGGTTCACGCGCCTGCTCAAGTTCCTGCAGGGTTGTCAGGTCGGTGATATCCCACCCCATCGAATTACGTCTTGCAGTACCATAGAGGTCTCTCGGCATCGGGATATTAGGGTTCTGTAAATTCTCCAGTTCTTCGGTTGCGCTGACTGGATCACGGGCGATCGATTCCGGGGTGATACTGGTGTCGACGATCTGGTTTACGAAGGAACTATTGGCGCCATTTTCGAGTAAGCGCCTGACCAGGTAGGCAAGCAGGTCCTGATGCTCGCCAACCGGAGCATAGATACGACAGCGTGCGTTATGGTTGCGATGCACGTGATCGTGTAGCGCCTCCCCCATGCCATGCAAACGTTGGAACTCGAAGTTATCGCGGCCATCGGCAAGATTTAGCACAGCCGCCACCGAGTGGGCATTGTGGGTCGCAAACTGCGGATAAATCCGATCGGTCATGGACAGGAGTTTGCCAGCACAGGCAAGGTAGGATACGTCGGTGTTTACCTTGCGCGTAAATACCGGGTAATCGGCAAGGCCAAGTACCTGTGCGCGTTTAATTTCAGTATCCCAGTAGGCGCCCTTTACCAGTCGAACCATGATTTTGCGATCGAGTCGTTGCGCCAGGGCATAGAGCCAGTCTATTACCGGTGCAGCACGTTTGCCGAATGCCTGCACCACGACACCGAAACCATCCCAGCCGCGTAATGCCGGATTGGATAGTATCATTTCAATTACATCGAGCGAGATATCCAGCCGATCCGCTTCTTCCGCATCGATGTTAAATCCCATGTTTGCGGAACAGGCCAGCATGGCCAGCGACTCGACGCGCGGCACCAGTTCGTCGATTACCCGCTGCTGCTGCCCCATTTCGTAGCGCGGATGCAGTGCCGACAGTTTTACCGAAATTCCGGGATTATCGCGGCTTTCTCGATGCTTGCAGTCTTTTGCCAGGGCGTTGATCGCATCTGAATATGACAGATGATATCGTCGTGCATCAGCCTCGGTGCGGGCTGCTTCCCCAAGCATGTCGTATGAATAGCTGTAACCCTGATTTTCCAGTTCCCTGGCACGCTTGCGGGCCTTGTTAATATTAGTGCCAAGGACGAAATGTCGACCTAGTTCGCGCATTGCCTGACCGACAGCATTGCGCACCAGCGGTTCGCCGAGACGCTTGACCAGGCCGCGTAAGGTTAAACGTAAACCACTTTCATCTTCAGGCGCTACAATTTTCCCGGTTAATAATAGTGCCCAGGTCGAGGCATTAACCAACGGCGATCCGGAATGACCCAGATGTTCCCCCCAGTTTCCCGGAGATATCTTGTCTTCGATTAATTCATCGATTGTTTTGGCATCCGGCACGCGCAACAGGGCCTCGGCCAGGCACATCAAAGCCACCCCTTCTCTGGTGGTGAGGCCATATTCGGCAAGAAAATTTTCCATCATACTGGGGCTGCCGCTAGCGCGAACTTTACTCACCAGGCCTGCTGCCATACTGCTGATCGCGGTGCGTTGCTGATCTGTTATAGCCGCGTTTATAATCAGTTCACGGATCACCATGGATTCGTCTTCAAGATTGTAACGGCGAATCTTCTGGCGCAATTCATCGTTCGAAATGGACGGAATGACGGGCTGATCTATATGCATGTGAAGGCCTTAGAAGTAAATGTTATTTTTCTGATCCGGTCGCCTAATATAGAGTCAAAACAGTTTCGATAAAAGGTTTACAATAACCGCAAACATATAATTCAAGGACCAAGGGCATGAATAAATGGTATAGGCAGCTATTCAAATGTATCAAAGCAAATCCTGAACTGCAGAAACTGAAGCTTAGCGAGGCAACATTTTCTGAAAATTACCAGGGTGATTTTTCGGTTGATGATGCAATTCCAGATCTTGAAGTGCTGGCGACTATAGGCATTCGGAATCGCGCCCAGGCGCGGCTGGTAAAAATTTCGCGGGATCCGAAAAACTATTCCATCAAACTGTTTACCCTCAAAGATACGATTCCACTATCGCAGTCGATGCCGATATTCGAATCCATGGGCCTGCAGGTTCTGATTGGCCGCCCTTATCGCATCAAGTTGGGTAATCGCAACTACTGGATCAATCATTTTACGCTGGAGCGTGGCGACGACCTTTGCGATGTCGATCCGGCAAGAGTGCCCGGCTATTTTAGTGAGCTATTTGAAAGCATCTGGCGCCAGCGTAGCGAAAATGACGATTTTAACCACCTCTTGTTCAGCGCCTGCATCAAGGCGGAAAACATTCAGATCCTGCGCGCCTATACCGCTTACCTGCAGCAGATCCGTTTTCCACACAGCCGCGAATACATAATCGAAACGCTCAACACTTATCCCGATATCACCGTGTTGCTGGTAAAGGCTTTCTTGCGCAAGTTCGATCCGCAGCAGGCCAGTTCCGACTCCTATCTCGAACTATTCGCCCAAATTGGCGAAAAGCTGCATGAAATCGAATCACTGGATCACGACCTGATTTACAAGCGGATGTTGAACCTGGTTGATGCAACCGTGCGCACCAATTACTTCCAGGAAGATAATAGCGGTACCGGTCACATCAGTTTTAAAATGGACTCGCTGCGCATCGAGCGTCTGCCGAAACCCAGTCCCCGTTTCGAGATTTACGTCTACGCAACCCGTTTCGAAGGGATCCATCTGCGCGGTGGCCTGGTCGCACGTGGAGGGATTCGCTGGTCGGATCGGCGCGAGGATTATCGTACCGAGGTGCTGGGATTGATGAAGGCGCAGATGGTGAAAAATGCCGTCATCGTCCCTGCCGGTTCCAAGGGTGGATTTATCACCAAACAGATTGCACATTTACCGGCTGGTGAAATCTACGCTGAAGTTCAAAACTGCTATTCAATGTATATCAACGCGTTGCTGGAAATCACCGACAATCGGGTCGGCACCGAGGTCGAACAGCCATTGCGCACACGCGTATACGATGGGGCCGATCCCTACCTG
>CAWCBX010000100.1:0-3227 GCA_963793595.1 uncultured Gammaproteobacteria bacterium
GGTACGAGTAGGGTAGGTTGTTGCCGCTGATAAATACAATCTGAACGTCTGCTTTCCCGATTTTATGTAAACACGACTCAAGTTATGGATAACATTACTGAAGCCGATGTAATCGAATTCAAAGGCGAAACCGAAAGCGAGGCGCCGGTTTTTGATTTGTCCTGATCCCGGTTAATGGCTATGAGGGAGGCTGCATTGGCGTAAATATTTGATCTGACAGGGTCAAATAGCAAGGTACTCGTGCCTGAGGTCCTCGTTCTCGAGTACTTCCTGCGCGGTGCCGTCGAACACGATTTTGCCCATGTCGAGAATCAGCGCCCGATCAGCGAGGTGCAGTGCAGCGACGGCGTTTTGCTCGACGATGATAGTGGTCATGCCGAGTGCCTTGATCTGTTCCAGGGTTTTCTCGATTTCCTTCACGATAACCGGTGCCAGTCCTTCGTAAGGCTCGTCGAGCAGGAGTAGTTTCATATCACGCACCAGCGCGCGGGCAAGTGCAAGCATTTGCTGTTCGCCACCGGACAGGGTCACACCCTCCTGATTACGGCGTTCTCCGAGTCGTGGGAAGAGTTCATAGACCCGTTCAATGGACCAGCCTTTGGGTGGGGCGATCTGTGCCAGTTGCAGGTTTTCCTCGACGCTCAGACCCTGGATGATGCGGCGGTCCTCGGGAACCAGTCCGAGTCCGTTTTGTGCAGCCTGGTATGCGCTCATTTCGTGCAGGGGTTTGTGATCGAGCCAGATTTCCCCGTGTCTCAGCTCAGGTGAATCCACCCGTGCGAGGGCGCGCAATGTCGAAGTTTTTCCCGCACCGTTACGTCCAAGCAAGGCGACAATTTCGCCTTCGCGAATATCGAAGCTGACGCCTTGCACAATGTAACTTTCCCCGTAGTAGGCATGCAGGTCCCAGACCGAGAAAAAGGCGCGCTGGCCACCTTGCGCCCTGACCGCATCGACGCCGGGCGCGACCTTGCCGGTAAAAGCCGAATCGCCTATCAGGGTTGACGGCGCACTTTCGTCGGATTGATTGCTTTCGTTCACAGGTGTGCTCCTCCCAGGTAGGCTTCCTGAACTTTCGGGTGACCCTTGATCTCGTTGGGCAGGCCTTCGGCGATAACCGTTCCCTGCGCCAGTACTGAAATCTTTTCTGCCAGCGAAAACACCACGTGCATGTCGTGCTCGATGATGACCATGGTAATACCACGCTCGGCAATTTTCTTCAGCAGGTCGATGGTATTGTTGGTGTCGGCACGCGCCATGCCCGCGGTCGGTTCGTCCAGCAGCAACAACTTGGGTTGCTGCACCAGGCACATGGCCAGTTCGAGACGTCGCTTGTCGCCGCGTGATAACTGATTCGATACCGTATTAGCGTTTGCGGCCAGGCCGACGTCTTCGAGCAAGTGCATGGCATTGTCGTGAACGCTGGCCTCATCAGCGACCTGCCTCCAGCCATTAATTCGAAACGCGCCATCGCGGCTTGCGAATGCCGGGATCATGACATTTTCGACCAGGGTCAGGTCGCCGAATATCTCGGGCGTCTGGAACACCCGGCTGACACCGACCTGGTTGATCTCATGCGGTTTCATGCCAAGCAGTGACACGCCATCGAAATCGACGCTGCCAGTATCGGGATCGAGGCGGCCGACGAAACAGTTCAACAGGGTCGACTTACCCGCGCCGTTAGGTCCGATGATCGCGTGCACGGTGCCGTCTTCGATCTCTAGATTGACTTCGTTCAGGGCCTTGAGGCCACCGAATTGCTTGTTTACGTTTTTAACGGAAAGAATTGACATGGGATTCTACTCGGATACGGCCGCATCGGCCTCGGTGGTCGCCGCGGGTTTCGGCTTGCGCCAGCGTCTGATTACATTGCCGATTCGGGCGATGCCCTCCATCAGGCCACCTGGCAGAAATATGACTATGACCATGAACAATGCGCCAAGCGTCAGATGCCAGCCTTCACCGACGAACAGTCCGGTGAAAGACACCAACGCGTGCTGCAGCATTTCAGGCAGAAAAGAAAACGCCTCCATCAGAATGCCCTCGTTGAACGAGGAGAAGATATTTTCGAAGTACTTGATGACGCCGGCACCTATGACAGGGCCAAGCAGAGTGCCGGTACCGCCGAGAATGGTCATCAACACCACTTCGCCGCTCGCCGTCCATTGCATGCGTTCCGCGCCCGCGAGCGGGTCGGTGATCGCCATCAGACCACCGGCAAGACCTGCGTACATGCCGGAGATAACGAACGCGGCCAGGGTATAGGGCCGGGTGTTGAGTCCGGTGTAGGACATGCGATTCTGATTGGACTTGACCGCGCGCAGCATCATGCCGAAGGGTGAGCGGAAAATTCGAATTGAAATGTAGAAAGCGATAATCAGTATCACGCCGCAAAAGTAGTACCCGCTCCAGCCGGACATCGACATACCGAACAGCGAAGTTGATGGTAGAGCTTCACCGCGGGCGACGCCGAACAGGCCGTCTAGTACGCGCGCGTCTCCCTGCGTCAGCTGCAAACCGGTTTCACCGTTGGTGATCGGTGTCAGCACCGAGTAAGCCAGGTTGTAGGACATTTGCGCGAACGCCAGCGTCAGTATCGAGAAGTAAATTCCGGAACGGCGCAGGACGATGAAGCCGATCAAAAGCGCGAACACACCGGCGAACAGGGTGGACAGAATCAATGCCGGGATAACATTCATGGTTAGCAACTTGAATGTCCACACAGCCGTATACGAACCGACGCCGAGAAATGCCGCATGACCGAATGACAGGTAGCCAGTCAGACCGAACAGAATGTTGAAGCCAATTGCGAAAATACCAAAGATTGCAAATTTCTGTAGCAGATCGGGGTAACCAGCGCCGATTGGCGCGAAAATCATTGGTGCCAGAGCGACCGCTATGACGAAACCGATCAGCAGCATGTGGTCCTTGTTCTTTACATTGAATTTGATCATCGTCTAGCTCTCCATTACGCCTTTGCGCCCGAACAGGCCGCGTGGCCTGACCAGCAGCACGATGACCGCGATCAGATAGATGACAATCTGGTCGATGCCCGGCAACAGCGATTTCACCTCGTTCATCGAGGCAAAGGATTGCAGTATTCCAAGCAGGAACCCGGCCGCTACCGCGCCGCCAAGACTGCCCATGCCGCCGACTACTACGACGACGAAACTGAGCACCAGAAAGTCCATGCCCATATGGTAATCAGGCGACAGGATCGGCGTGTA
>CAWCBX010000101.1:0-79532 GCA_963793595.1 uncultured Gammaproteobacteria bacterium
CGAGATCGCTGCCACACCATCAGGCTGGCGTGTTAAAAGGCAAAAAGTGTTTGCAAATGAAAAGCTTATTCTTCCTGCTGAGCACTCATGCTGGCCTGGGCGATCTGACGAATCAGGTCATCGTCGGTAGAGATCTTTTCGATTTCGGCCTTGGCTTCCATTTCGTCCATCGACGAAGTGTTAATCAGGTTTTCGGCGATTTCGCGCAAGGCTATGACGGTGGGTTTGTCGTTTTCCGCTGGAACCAGGGGATCGGCACCCTGTGCAATTTGTCGCGCACGACGTGAAGCCAGTAGTACCAGGTCAAAGCGGTTTTCTACATGCTCGAGACAATCTTCTACGGTAATTCGCGCCATGTAATTGGTTCCAGGATCAAAAAGGGGCGCAATGATAGCGAAAAAAGCTATAAATCTAAAGGCTTATCGCGAAAAAACCTTATTTGATTTCGCCTGGTATCGAGTCCACCAGGGACTGATTTTTGAGCTTTTGCCGGGCCAGGGTCAGGCCCTGAGTATGGATGATCGCATCGAGATCGAACAACGCCTGTTCGAAAGCATCGTTGATGACCAGGTATTCGGCGTCATGATAGTGCGACATTTCCCGATCGGCGTCACGCATGCGCCGACTAATCGTGCGCTCGTCATCGGTGCCGCGCAGGCGCAGGCGCTGTTCCAGTTCCTCGCGTGAAGGCGGCAGGATAAAAATGCTGACCGTTTCCGGTATCTTGGCTTTGACCTGGCGTGCACCCTGCCAGTCGATTTCGAGGATCACGTGTTTGCCACTGGCCAGCAACGCGTCGACTGAAGCCCTTGCGGTACCATAAAAATTATCGAATACCTGCGCATGCTCGAGAAACTCCTCGTTATCGACCATGCGCCTGAATTGTTCCAGGGTTACGAAATGATAGGCCTTGCCGTTGACTTCGCCCGGGCGTATCGCGCGCGTCGAATGTGACACGCATACCGCAACCGTATCAGCGCGCTTCTCCAGCAGCGCTTTAACCAGGCTGGTTTTGCCGGCACCTGAAGGTGCCGAAATGGTAAACAGGCAAGCAGTATTCAATGAGGGTTCCGGGACGGGTCCGATTCAGTATCACGACATCCTATTGTAATGACAGATCAACTATAGACCAATACACTCTCGGCACTAAACTTAAAAAATGACTAAATGCTGAGCGAAGAATATCTGCAACGCTTCGGTGGCCTCGGCCGAGTGTTTGGCGTGGCCGCACTGGAACCCCTGCAGCGGGGGCAGTTTTGTATCGTGGGTGTTGGCGGCGTCGGTTCCTGGGCGGCGGAAGCCTGCGCCCGCTCGGGCATCGGCAATATTACGCTGATCGATCACGATGACATTCATATCAGCAATACCAACCGCCAGCTGCACACCCTGGCAGATAGCATCGAGCGCTCCAAGGTCGAAGTACTGCGCGAACGTATTATCGCGATCAATCCCGAGTGCAACTGCACCGCGATCGATGACCTGGTCACGCGCGGCAATATCGAGAAATTCGATTTCGCGCAGTTCGACTATGTCATCGACGCCATCGACCATGTCAGCCATAAACTCAGCCTGATGCACTATTGTCGGCGCAACAAGATCCGCTGCGTCTCGACCGGTGGTGCCGGCGGCCTCACCGACCCAACCCAGATCATAGTCAAGGACCTGACCCTGAGCTTCAACGACCCGCTGCTCGCCAAGGTGCGTTCAACGCTGCGCCAACAGCTGGGTTACAGCCGCAACCCGAAACGTCGCTACGCGATGGATTGTGTATTTTCCAGCGAACAGCCGATCTACCCGGCGGAGAATGGCGAGGTCAGTTATGCAAAACCGGAAATGCCGGAGCGGACCACGCTGGATTGCGCAACCGGAATTGGCTCCTTCGTTGGCGTCACCGCCTGCTTCGGTTTTACCGCTGCGGCGCACGCGATCAAAAAGTATCTACACAAAAATTCCCAGGGATCACCCCCGTAAAAACGAAAATCTGAAACTGCCCTAGTACGAGACCCCGATACGTCAACCCAGCGTACGCTGGGGGGCCGCTTTCACATATTAACTGTCCGGAATGAAATGCCTCATATAGTAGGTAGCTACCTCGGGGGTAAGCCTGCAAAAGTGTAGCGAGGCAGGACGCCTCGCTCCAAGCGATCACAGGGATGTGCCAAACGGCGCTTTTTGCCGTTTGGGAGCGCCTTTTGCAGGCTTACCCCCGAGGTAGCCTTAGGACGCCATTCAACCCGCGGTCAGTAGTGCGCTTGTGAGGGATGACGTCTTTAATGTTTGTCACCCAGGTATATAATCTGGATGACAATTAGCGCACTTCCACTGGCAGTCATTTTTTCGGCCGAGGGTTTATTGATCCGGCACAGGTGGTTACTTTCAATTGTTATCGATGACCACGATCGTGATTTTATACTAATGGTCCCGTCAACGGCATAGACCAATAAGATATCTCCATCGACTGGAATTTCTGCATCAGTGGCATGATGCAGCGTGTGCACGCTAGCCGAACAAAAGTCACGCCTCGCCATGACATTGAAGTCTTTGATCGGACCGACATGTAAACTGGCCTCGGTTTCGACTTCCCCATCGAAACGGGCCGCCTGCAAGGGCTCTAGCAGTCGATCGCATTGGCCGTTACCATGCTTCAGGGTGATGCCCTCACCTTGCAGCAACAGCAGGGTCCTGTCATAACCGCTGAAATCAGAGAATCGACCATCACTGACGACATCGGCCATGCTCAGACGCCAGGCGAAATCGGTTGATTGCGGTAGATATTCGGCCAGTAATTCTATCGTATGCCCGAGCCCGTTCCGCCAGGGCATCGAGCGGAAGCTGTCAGGCGGGTAGATCTGGTAGTCACTCATCGAATAATTTTAGCGATTGATTTCGCTGCCCGGCACCCGCGTTGGTAGTGGTTGCACCGCCACCACTACCAACGCGGCTGGTTTCATAACTCGATTGCACCCAGGTTGAGCCCGTGTTCACGCGCGCATTCTTTTGCGCTCTCGTAACCGGCATCGGCGTGGCGCATAACACCGCTGGCGGGGTCGTTCCACAACACCCGCTTGATCCGTTGCGCCGCGGCAGCACTACCGTCACAGCAAATCACCAGCCCAGCATGTTGCGAATAGCCCATGCCCACGCCACCACCATGGTGAAAGGAAACCCAGGTGGCGCCGCCAGAGGTGCTCAACAACAGGTTCAACAGGGCCCAGTCGGAGACCGCGTCCGAGCCATCCATCATGGCCTCGGTTTCGCGGTTAGGGCTCGCCACCGATCCCGAATCGAGATGATCTCGCCCGATCACCACGGGAGCCTTCAATTCGCCCGAGGCAACCATTTCGTTGAACGCGAGTCCGAGCCGATCCCGATCACCGAGCCCGACCCAGCAGATACGCGCCGGCAAGCCCTGGAAGCTGATACGCTGCTGCGCCATATCGAGCCAGTTGTGCAGGTGGGGATCATCGGGAATCAGCTCCTTGACTTTGGCATCGGTCTTGTAAATATCTTCAGGATCGCCGGAAAGCGCTACCCAGCGAAACGGGCCTATGCCCTTGCAAAACAGCGGACGGATATAGGCCGGTACGAAGCCTGGAAAATCAAATGCATTCTTGACTCCCTGGTCAAAGGCTTCCTGGCGAATATTGTTACCATAGTCCACGGTGGGTATACCCTGGTCATGAAACGCCAGCATCGCCCGTACATGCACCGCCATCGACTTGCGCGCTTCGGCGGCGACCAGTTGCGGATCGGTGTTACGTCGAACCTCCCATTGTTCCATGCTCCAGCCGATCGGCAGGTAACCATTGACTGGATCATGCGCCGAGGTCTGATCGGTCACCAGGTCCGGTTTCGTCCCACGCTGCACCAGTTCCGGTAGAATCTCACCACCATTTCCGAGCAGGCCCACCGAAACCGCTTCACCCTTACTGCAGGCCTCATCGATTAGCTGTAACGCGTGATCGAGTGAATCTGCCTTCTTGTCCAGGTATTTGGTACGCAGGCGAAAGTCGATACGGTCTTCGTCGCATTCGATGCAAAGTATGCTGAATCCCGCCATGGTCGCCGCGAGCGGTTGCGCCCCACCCATGCCGCCAAGGCCCGAAGTCAGAATCCACTTGCCACTGGTATCGCCATCGAAATGCTGACGTCCGGCCTCGACGAAGGTTTCATAGGTTCCCTGGACAATGCCCTGGCTACCGATATAAATCCATGACCCCGCGGTCATCTGTCCATACATCATCAGACCCTTGCGATCGAGCTCGTTGAAATGTTCCCAGTTGGACCAGTTCGGCACCAGGTTTGAATTGGCGATCAATACCCGCGGCGCGTCGACATGCGTCTTGAATACGCCCACCGGCTTACCCGACTGCACCAGCAGGCTTTCGTCGTCGTTCAATTCTTTCAGGCATTCGAGAATCTTGTCGTAACACTCCCAGTTGCGCGCCGCACGACCGATGCCACCATAGACGATGAGCTGCTCGGGTTTTTCAGCCACCTCAGGATCGAGGTTATTCTGAATCATTCGGTAGGGCGCCTCGGTAAGCCAGCTCTTGCAGGTCAATTCACTACCGCGCGGAGCGCGGATTTTACGGCTGTTGTCAGTACGGTCTAAAGGCATGGTCGGTTCCTCATTTAATCACTGTTATCGCATTCGATATTCATTGGTGGCATAACGCGCGCCGAGATCATAGCGATTCCCGGGGTAGGTTAATGTCACATAAGTAATCACCTGGTCGTTTTTCCAGGTGCGCCGGATTAATTGCAGGCAGGGTTCGCCCGGATTCATCTGTAGTTGCTCGCAGGTATGCGCATCGGGCAGGCAGGCACGCACGATGTGTTCCATTTCATCGGGTTGGAACTGCTTCAATAAATAGGCCGTGGAAGTACCATGCGTGAAATCCTGCTTGATAAACTCGGGCATCGCCCGTGGATTGACATAACGCATCTCAAACTGGATCGGGATGTCATCCTGCAGGTGCACAGCACAAAGGCTGTAAACCGGCGCGGCCGTGGCTATGCCCATTTGCTCGGCTACTTCGGCGTTTGCTTCGACCGTCTCCAGCGCCAGCACGCGCGACGCATGACGCTTGCCACGTTGCTCTATCTCCAGCGCGATATCCTGCAGCTCGATCAGGCTCGCATGGCGCGGGGTTTCGGCGACGAATGAGCCAAGACCATGTACCCGGTTGATCAGGCCTTGCTGGGTCAATTCTCGCAGGGCGCGGTTAATTGTCATTCGGCTTACTTTGAGTGTTGCTACCAGGTCATTTTCCGAGGGTAGCTTTTGTCCCGCGGTCCATTCACCAGCTGCAATTTTCTGCTGAATGGTTTTTATGATTTGCTGATAAATCGGCTCGGGTGCCGCCTTGTCAATAACGTCGAAGCCGCCAACTACCGCATTCATTGTGATAACCCCGCCTGGCTGCGCCAGTTGCCGGCCTGCATCACCGCGGCACAGGGGTTGATGCCGATCTGATAACTCAGCATCGAGGGCTTAGCGACATTCCACAGCACGATATCAGCCTGCTTGCCTACTTCGATCGATCCGATATCGGCTTGCAGTCCAAGCGCGCGTGCGGCGTTGATCGTCACGCCACGTAGCGCTTCTGCCGGGGTCAGGCGAAACAGCGTACAGGCCATATTCATGACCAGCAATAGTGACGTTAGCGGCGAGCTACCGGGGTTGGCATCACTGGCCAGAGCCATCGGTACCTTGTGTTCACGCAATGCCGCTAGCGGCGGTAACTGCGTTTCGCGGAGTACGTAAAACGCGCCGGGTAGCAACACCGCCACGGTCTCATGCTGTGCCAGGCTGGCAACATCGGTTGCAGCCAGGTACTCGAGGTGATCGACCGACAGGGCGCCACGGGTCGCCGCCATGACAGCACCACCGAGATTGCTCAACTGTTCGACATGCGCCTTGATCGGCAATCCCAACGCCTGCGCGCAAGCAAATACCTTCGCGCCCTGCTCGAGGTTGAAGGCAATCGATTCGATGAACACATCCACCGCATCGACCAGGCCCTCGGCATGTGCCCTGGGCAGCATTTCAGCGCATACCTGTTCGATATAGTCATCACTACGGCCGGCATATTCGGGTGGCAGCGCATGGGCACCGAGAAAAGTCTTCTGCACACGGATCTGAAATTCTCTTTCCAGTTGGCGCGCCACGCGCAACATCTTGATTTCATTGTCGCTATCGAGACCATAGCCCGACTTGATTTCGACGGTAGTCACACCCTCGGCGAGCAAGCTATTGAGCCGTGGCAGCGCCTGCGCGAACAACTCGGCTTCGCTGGCGGCACGGGTCGCATTCACGGTGGAGATGATGCCGCCACCGCGTTGCGCGATTTCCGCATAGCTCGCCCCTTCGAGGCGCATTTCAAATTCGTCGGCGCGATCACCGCCATAAACCAGGTGACTGTGGCAATCGATCAGGCCCGGCGTCAACAGCCGACCCGCGCAATCGATTACCTCGGCGTCGCTCACCCCGGGCTGGTCCTGCATCGCGCCCAGCCAGGCAATTTTACCGGCCTCCACCAGCAATGCGCCATGCTCACGCAGACCGTAACCCGACTCGCTGTCGAGACAGGCAATGGTAGCGTTGATAAACAGGGTTCGAGGCATTAGACTGATCTGCGCGATTACGCGCTATACTTGTATATACAAGTATGTTACGCTCTATTTCAGACAAACGCAAGGCGCGGCATCAGGGCCAAACTATGACGACAACAATCTGGGCGGCAGCGGCCTTACTTTCCAATGGCTGGGCGGAGTCCGTCGCAATCGATATTGACGATTCGGGCAATATTGCGTCGATATCCAGTGATCAGCCCTATGCGTCGGGTGACAGGGTCGAGATATTGATTCCCGCGATTCCGAACGTGCACTCCCACGCCCACCAGCGCGCCATGTCGGGGCTTGGCGAACGCGCCGGCGTCAGCGGTGATGCGGCTAAAGACAGTTTCTGGACCTGGCGCAAGATCATGTACCACTATCTCGAGCGCATCCAGCCCGAGCACCTGTTTCACATTTCGGCGCAGCTCTACCTGGAAATGCTCAAGGCCGGCTACAGCTGCGTCGGCGAATTTCAATACCTGCATCACGATCTCGATGGCGCGCCATACGCGAATCGCGCCGAAATGAGCCTGCAATGCATGCAGGCAGCGCAACAGGTTGGCCTTGGTTTTACCGCGTTACCGGTACTCTATCGTTATGGTGGTTTCGGCAGCGCCGATCCGATCGACGGGCAGAAGCGATTTCTCAATGACGCCGAGGGTTTTATCGACATTGTCACCAGCCTGCAGCAGGCGTCCGCGACGGATGCCAATATCTCGGTCGGCATCGCCCCGCACTCGCTACGCGCGATCAACGGCGAACTGCTGCGCGAAGTGGTCGGGGCGCTCGATAACCTCGCCGCGATCCATGTGCATATCGCCGAGCAGACCAAAGAAGTCGAGGACTGCCTCGCCTGGAGTCAGATGCGCCCGGTGGAGTGGTTGTTCGATCAGTTCGATGTCGACCCGAGCTGGTGCCTGATTCACGCCACTCACATGAACGCCGCCGAAACCACGACGATGGCACAAAGTGGTTGCGTGGCAGGACTATGCCCGACCACCGAAGCGAATCTCGGTGACGGCTTTTTCGATGCGCTTGATTACTTCAACCAGGATGGTTGCTGGGCGATCGGTTCTGATAGTCATATTTCGATCAATCCGGTCGAAGAACTACGCTGGCTCGAATATGGCCAACGTCTGCTAACGCGCAAGCGCAATGTGCTGGTGTCGCCAGGGGCAGCCAACACCGGGCGTAACCTGCTCGATGGTGCACTCAAGGGAGGTGCCCGGGCATGTGGTCGTAATATCGGCAGCATTAGCACCGGGGCCCGTGCAGATTTCATCGTGCTCGACGACCAGCACCCGCGCCTGTATGGTCGTCAACAGGATGATTTGCTCGATAGCTGGATATTCTCCGGCAATGAAAACCTGGTACGTGATGTTTATATTGGCGGTAACAAAATTATCGACCATGGCCGTCACACCGATGAAGAAACGATTCAACGCAATTACCGAACTACGCTCGATCAACTCGCAAACTAGAGGATACGAAATTGGCCAATGATCTGTTGCTGGCGCCGGGCAAGGTAACCCTCGCCGATCTGTGTCGAATCTACCGTGAGGAGTTGAACCTGCGTATCGACGAGACCTGTAAGTCCCGTGTCGACGCCGCTGCCGAAGTCGTCGCCAGGGCCGCGCAGGGAGATGTCGGGGTCTACGGTATCAATACCGGCTTCGGCAAACTCGCCTCTACCCGTATCCCGGCAGAGCAGACTTCGCAATTGCAGCGCAACCTGATCCTGTCGCACTGCTGCGGAGTTGGCGATCCCTTGCCAGCCAACGTGGTACGCCTGATTATCGTGTTGAAGATGCTGTCCTTGGGGCGTGGTGCGTCCGGGGTGCGTTGGGAGGTGATCCAGCGTTTGCAAAGCCTGCTGCAAATGGATCTGTTACCACTGATTCCGGCGCAGGGTTCGGTGGGTGCTTCCGGGGACCTGGCGCCACTTGCGCATCTGACCGCCGCGATGATCGGTGAAGGGCATGTCCATTTTCAGGGCCAGAAAATGACCGCTGCGGATGCATTGCGGCTAGCGGAACTGGAGCCACTGGTACTCGGCCCCAAGGAAGGGCTAGGTATGATCAATGGTACCCAGGTATCGACCGCTCTTGCGCTCGCCGGCCTGTTCGATGCCTGGAGCCTGGCGCAAACCGCATTGATTTCCGGCGCTCTGACCACCGATACATTGATGGGGTCGACACGGCCATTTCGATCCGAAATTCATGCATTGCGGGGCCTGCCGGGCCAGATCGACGCTGCATCTTGTCTGCGCAGACTGCTCGATGGCTCGGCAATTCGCGAATCTCATCGCGACGATGACGAACGCGTGCAGGATCCTTACAGCTTACGCTGTCAGCCCCAGGTGATGGGTGCCTGTATGGACCAGTTCCGCCAGGTCGCGCAAATGCTGGAAATCGAAGCCAATGCAGTCACCGACAATCCGATTGTCGTGATCGAAGACGGTTCGATCCTGTCGGGTGGCAACTTCCATGCTGAACCGGTCGCATTCGGCGCTGACCAGTGCGCGCTTGCCATATCCGAAATCGGATCAATCGCCGAGCGTCGCATTGCTACCATGGTCGACCCGGCGCAAAATTTTGGCTTGCCGGCATTTATGTCACCCGATCCCGGCCTCAACTCGGGCTTCATGGTCGCCGAGGTCACCGCGGCCGCGTTGATGGCTGAAAACAAACAACGTGCCGCCCCCTGCTCTATCGACTCGACGCCCACCAGCGCCAACCAGGAAGACCATGTATCGATGGCCTGCCACGCGGCGCGCCGACTGACCGAAATGAATCATAACCTTGCGCATATTGTTGCTATCGAACTATTGATTGGCACCCAGGGCGTTGAATTCCGGGCGCCGGTAGAAACCAGCAAACACCTGCGACAGGTGATGCAAATGGTTCGCGATCATGTGGCGCCGCTTGGCGGTGATCGCTATCTCGCGGACGACATCGCGACAGTGAAGCATCTGGTTATGGAACGCAGCATTATCGACGCGCTTGATGAAACCGCTTTACTGCCACAGCTTAAACCATGATACCTGCCGTCGAGACGGGTAGTAGCCCGATACTGCTCGCCCAACCACATGGCGGCACCGAGATTCCGCAATCGATACTGGCCCGCCTCAATCAGCACGGTCATGCGCGAGCTGACACGGACTGGCATATCAACCGTCTCTACGCAGGCCTGGCTAATAATGTCACCATCGTCAGCACACCAGTGCATCGCTATGTCATCGACGCCAACCGCGACCCTGCCGATCAATCCTTGTACCCGGGGCAAAACACGACCAGCCTGTGCCCGACCACGACCTTCGATGGTGACGAAATTTATCTCCATGGGCAGGCGCCCTCGGTCGATGAAATCAACCAACGTCAGCAGCTTTATCATCAGCCTTACCACGATGCGCTGCGCGAGCAACTCGAACGTATTCATCAGTTACACGGATATGCGATTCTCTACGATTGTCATTCGATTCGTTCATTCGTGCCCTATTTATTCGAAGGCAAACTCCCCGATTTCAATATCGGTACGAATAGCGGGAGGAGTTGTGACCCGGCAATCGAATCTGCGGTACAGGGTGTCTGCGCTGCGGCCGCAGACTATAGCGCGGTAAGCAATGGTCGTTTCAAGGGAGGTTGGACCACAAGACATTATGGTGAGCCCGGGCGCGGATTTCATGCCATCCAGATGGAGCTGGCGCAATGTAATTACATGCTTGAGCAGGACCCGTGGAACTATGCCGACGACAAGGCTGGTAAACTTCGTGTTATTCTTGCCGAAATTCTGCAAACCCTGTCTACCGTCCTGGACTAAACCTATAACATAAATGTTGCAGATCAATACAGACCCGATCGGCAAGGGTAAGGAGCGAGCCTGCTTCGTTCACCCTGATGATCCACAAAAGGCGATTAAGATTTCGATCGGCAGCGTCAGTGAACAGTCGCGTCGGGAAATCAAATTTTATCAAAAACTAGTAAAACGCGACGGCGACATCGATCCGCATATTCCCCGCTTTTATGGTCTCTGCGAGACCAACCTGGGACAGGGCCTGGTGGTCGATCTGATCCGCGACCAGGATGGAGAAATTTCGAGGCCGCTGAACTGGTATCTGGCCGAGGGCTATCCAATCGAAGACTTCGAGCCTTACCTCGACGAGTTAAAAAAATCATTCCTGCAGAACCTGATTATTTTTAATCACGACATGACGGTCGGCAACCTGTTGTTCCAGAAGGTCTCGGATACCTCCGCTCGCCTGGTTGCGATCGATGGCCTGGGAGATGTCGTCGCACTCGACTGGCTCGACGTCTTCCCGTCGCTGGTGCGGCGGAAAATATCACGCCGCTGGACGCGTTTCATTACCCGGGTATACCGCAGCCGTGAAGTACGTTTGCAGCGTGAAGCCCTGGCACGAGATCCACAGCTCGTTACCAGATCTCTGAAACCTTTTTAATAGCAAGTACCAGGACTATGAACTGGCCTGTTTCAACGGCCGCTCTCACCGTCTTTGCAGCCGAGTTTGTACTGGCGCTCGCAGGACTCGCACTGCTATCCACGATCGCCAACAGTCTCTATACTGCTGTCTCCGATGACGCGTCACGCGAAGCCGCAGTCATAACCTTCGTGGTTACCGCGTCAGGGATCAGCCTGTTCGGTATCGGTGCGGCGTTCTGGAGTCTGCTAGCCGGTGGCGTCGCCAATCTTGTATTCAGCAGAAAAATAGTAATCAAATGAAACCTCTATTCCATCCAAGCCTGTATGAGTTTGGCCAACCGCAGCCCTCCTACTGGGAGGCAACTGCGAGTAATAATAGCCTGCCCGGTGAACCGCTCAAGGGAACAGAAAGTTGCGACGTTGCGATCATCGGCGGCGGCTATACCGGACTTTCCGCCGCACTGCACCTGGCGCGTGATTTCAGTGTCGATGTATGCCTGCTCGAGGCAGGGCATATCGGCTGGGGCGCATCGGGCCGCAACGGCGGTTTTTGCACCATGGGCGCAACCAAGGTTTCGCTGAAGTCCCAATTGGCCAAATTCGGGGTCGAACAAACCCGGCACTTCTATCAAAGCCAGGCCGAGGCAGTGAACCTGGTGCGCAGCCTCGGCACGGATGAAAATATAGACTACCTGCCACAGGGCGACTGCGAGTATATCGTTGCCGATAGTGACGCGCATTTTGACGGTTTGAAAAAAACGGCTGAAATCGAAACTACGCTGCTCGGTGTTGACGTCAGCATCCATAGCCAGGACGAGTTTCGCGAAATCGGTTACGACTCACCGCATCAGCATGGCGCTATCGCGCTGCGGCCTTCTTTCGCACTTCATCCCCTGCGCTATGCGCAGGGACTTGCAGCCGCCGCGCATCGCCGCGGTGCGAGGGTACATCCTCATAGCGAAGTTTTACACTGGCACAAACAGGCGGATGGCAGTCACCTGCTCGAAACTGCCCAGGGAAGTTTGCGTGCAAAGCAGGTTATCCTCACCGGCAACGGCTTCATGCCTGAGCATTTGCATCGTGGCGTGCAGGGCCGACCCCTGCCGCTGCAAAGCGCCATCGTGGTTACACGACCCATGAGTGACGACGAACTAAAACAAAAGGGCTGGCATACCGAAAACCCGACGATTAACTCGAGCCACATGTTTTTTTATTACCGGTTGCTAAGCGATAGACGTTTCATGCTCGGCGGTCGCGCCAATCACATCGGCGACCCGGCGGGAGCGGAACAAACCTTTGCCGGGCTGAAGCAGGCGATTGCACGAATGTGGCCTCAATTTGCCGATCTTGAGTACACTCATCAATGGCGTGGCCTGGTTTGCTTTGCAATCAACTTTCGGCCTTCCATCGGCAGAATGCCCGAGGACAAATCAGTGTACTTCGCCTATGGCTATCACGGTAATGGCGTTAACAGCGCAACCTGGAGTGGCCGTGAACTGGCCAAATGGCTAGCCGGAAAAACCTCGGGCAACAGCCTGCTGCCGAAGCACTTGCCAGCGATCATACGTGGGAGACCGCCAAAGTTTCCTCTCGCATTCTTACGCCGACAGTATTTACGCGCCGGCATAAGCTTCTATAAATTACGCGACTACTTCGATTTCTAGCTGACCGCCACGATGGATTTCTTCGACATTAACTTATCCGGCGAACCGGGCATGGCTATCATTGCCCTGGTTGCCTTTGGCGGCGGATTGGTGCGTGGTTTCACCGGGTTTGGCGGCCCGGCGTTTATCCTCGCCATCCTGACTTTGTTCTTTACCCCGTATAGTGTCGTCGCCAAAATCCTGGTGGTTGATTTCATTGCCAGTGTCTATCTGTTCAAGGCGGTTTACCGGCAAATCGACTGGCGCGCTACCGTAAGCATGGTTGTTCCAACCCTGGTATTCATGCCCCTCGGACACTGGCTGTTGATCGAGCTGGATCCGCTCTGGATGAAGCGTGCGATGGCGCTGATTATTTCAGCTGCCTGCGTGATGATGCTGATTGGATTTCGCTACAAACATCCAATGACTACCGCATGGCTGGTGTTCCTGGGCAGCATCTCTGGCGCCATTTTTGGTGGTACCTATATCGCCCTGGTCGCTGTGGTTTTTATACTGCTTGGTCCCTACGATAAACATGCTGGGCGCACGCTGATTATCTCCTGGTCGTTTTTTACCGTGCTGGGCTTTGCACTGATTTCTGCGCTCAGCGGGACCACCGGAGTGGATGACGTGATCGCCGCGGCACCGGGGGCCGCAACCTATTTGCTCGGTGCCTGGATCGGCTCGCACGGCTTTCGCAAATCGGGCGAAAAGCTGTTCCGCCGAGCCGCCATCGCGACGCTGCTGGTGTTATCGATTATTAACCTGGTCAGTTAAAAAACCCTGCACTCATAAATTTAAGACCAGCAGGCGAGTTCGACCCAGACCTGTCTTTGGATCCCTCAACTTTCCAGTCATTCCCACGCCAGCGGGAATCTTGAAACGCGCCACCATTACAAGCGCGGCGGTCCAACGTGCCGGGATGACGTTAAAGAAATTTATGTAGTCTTCATATGGCCGTTTGTGGTCTCTGGGTTTCAATTTGTAAGTACTCTTTTACAATAAAGCAGAACTTGAAATCCTCTGTATCGACAATCGAATTCGCCTCGAAAAGAACATTTCAATGCTTTCAGCATGGGACTAGAATGCAGATTCCGAATTAAATCAACGGCGTAGTTTCATATGGCTGACCTTGAACTTTGTTATACATCCGCCACTGAACTGGCCCGCAGATACCGGAGCAAGGATATTTCGCCGGTTGAGGTTATACAGAATTCCCTGGATAGGATCGAAGAGGTCAATAAATCACTCAACTGCTTCTGCTTTACTTACCCCGACGAAGCCCTGGCTAAGGCTAAAGCCGCCGAACAGGCGTTTGTGGCAGGTAACGCTCGCCCGCTTGAGGGTATTGCGCTGGCGATCAAGGATTTTACGCCTACGAAGGACAAGGTGACGACGCGCGGCTCCAGGTTACTGGAGAACTGGGTGCCCGACTGGAATCCGGTGCTGGTCCAGCGACTTGAAGCTGCTGGAGCGATTATGGTGGGCAAGACGACCACGCCGGAGTTTGCGACCTCAGGATTTACCGATTCACCGTTGTGGGGAATCACCCGTAATCCCTGGGACAGGTCGCGCACACCCGGCGGATCGTCGGGTGGATCGGGAGCTGCAGTAGCTTCGGGCTGTGTACCGATCGCCGAAGGCACCGACATGGGTGGTAGCGTGCGTATTCCCGCCGCGCTGTGCGGTATTGTTGGGCTCAAACCGACCCTGGGTCGTATCCCAATGGACATCATCGACACCGCCTACTGCAATATTTCGCATTTTGGGCCACTGGCGCGTACCGTTAACGACGCTACACTTTTTCTCGATACCGTACAGGGCGAGCACCCTGCCGATATCCAGTCTCTACCTCGGTGCCACCTGGCTAGTCCCCCGCCTGGCGACGTAAAGGGCATGAAGTTTGCCCTCGATGTTACGCTCGGATTTTGCGCAGTCGATCCAGATGTAGAAGCTAACCTGCTCAACACGGCAGATGCTTTAAGAGATGCCGGGGCTGTTATCCAGCAGGTTGACCTGGGTTGGGACAGAAGAATTGTCGATCTATGGTATGGCACCTGGGGTATCTTCATGGCGGCCTTTTATAAACATATCACCGACGTGCCACTGGATGAAAATCGCGAGCGAATGAGCGAAGGCCTGGTGAGGCTTATAGAAATGGGCCTGAAAACCGATGCGGTAAGTGCACGCCAATGGGAATTTGAACGTACCCGCTACTGGCAGAAAACTGGGCGCCGTACTGGAAGATCACCATGCCTTACTTTGCCCGACCATGGCGATTACCGCCCCACCCGTGGAAATGCGTGATTGGGATTTCAACGCTGTTAACGAACAGGGCTTGCTCAAGTGCATGGACATGACTTCGCCATTCAATTACATGGCTCAATGCCCCGCCATGTCTGTTCCTTCCGGCTTCGCTGACGGCTTGCCCACGGCGACTCAAATCGTGACGCGACGCTGGGACGATGCTCTCGTTTTGCAAATCGCCGCCGCCATCGAGAAAGCCGCGCCATGGTCGCACAAATACCCGGATATTTAAGGTCAGCATTGCACGATCCAGTGCCAGTTTATGACAGAAATACGAAGTCCGGTGGGGGCTATTGGGCCGCTGCTTACGAAAAAACAGGCGCTCTATTTGACCGGTTATTATCTGATCAATGTATGATCCCTGATCTCTTCCAGCTTTTCCTCCAGCTTGTCAATTTCTTTGCGAAAAAACTCCGCCCGGGGCGAGAGAGGGTCATCAAAAGCTAACTTCTCCAGACCTTCGGCCAATTCCTTCATCATTCTCACAATCTTGATTTCTTCGACAGTCAGATTGAAATTTCTCAAATTATCAGCCATTACGACAAAATCCTTTACTCAAATTACGAAAATAAGCTGGCCAAAATTATAGTGGCCGTTAATTTTTTTCAACAAAAAAATGAATGAAGTTACCGATCAGCATAATTTCCACGAATCGCTAGCGGCGCTTCCCACCTTTGTGTTTCGACGGTGTCGGCGCATTTTTTGCCACGTAACGGTGACTCTCCACGAGTTCGAGCAGATCGAATGCGCTCAACATGCCGACGACTTGCTTCTCGTGGGTCACCACCACCCGATGTATCTTATGGTTGCGCATGACCCGTGCAGCAATACTGGTGTCGTCATACTGCGGGACCGTATAGACTTTCTCGGTCATGACCTGGCTGATTGGCGAGCCAGGCTTCAATTCCTGGACCAGGTCAGTCGACGACACGATACCAACCGGATGACCATCGCTGTCGACCACGGGTACGGCACTGATGGAATTATTCTCGAGCATACTACGGACATGCTCGACACTTTGATGCGGTTGTGCGGTGATGACTGACTTAGTCATCAGCTCCTCTACTTTGACGCTCATCTGAACTCCTGGATCGTCGTGATTGATAGTTTGGAGATAGTTTCCTTTAAACTGGATTTGCTACATATTTGTATAGCCAGTTCTGAATCAGGATGACTATCGACTATTTTTTTCAATTTCAGTTACACACTAAACTGTGCAATATGATCGGTTATGCTGTTTTCGAATTCGAAATATAACAATTCTGGAATTTCTCTCGTTGACGCAGATCAAGGGCAATGACCGACTGAATTTCCACTGCCAGCGTTTAACGTCAACCGGGTAAGACCCAGGGGCTGCACCCAGTGTATGGCGATTGAATTCACGCACTAAAAAATCAAGTTGTTGCTGACTACTAACAATCTCCAGGCTCGGTTCAGGCGTTACTGCACGACATTGCCTGAATCGAGAAATTACTTCTGCATACATGGGGTCAGATTCCACAGTCGGCACCGATGTGTCGCAGGCCGATATCAAGGATAAAGAAATATAAATTAAAGCCGCGAATTTCACTGCATAGCTGTCATTGAACTGTATTCGGGACAGGATCAATTTCAACGCCTAAGCCGAAGAACTGAGCAGAGTCCAGGTTTTGATCAAAGGAAATATTGAAATCGAGATTAGTCATGTTTTTGTCAACACTTATTACCGCGGCACCTCCCATCGTTGGATAGCCCCCACAGGATTCACCCGCCTCGCAAATCAACAAATTATTGTCGAGATCGCTACCTGCTAATATGTAATAGTCTCCCGACTCGACACCCGTAATTGAATAGGAATATTCTCCTTCGACTGGATCCTGTTGCGCAAAATAGACTTGATTACCTGTAATCGGATCGATTAAAAGCACATAAATTCGACCCGCGTCGGGACTGATGTTAACACTATTCACAATTACATTAATCGCGGCCGAAACAGTTAAATTTGTATCTGCTACGAAGTTAGCCAACACGGTGTAAACGCCATCGCTTAGTCCTGTAGTTTCGACATTTAGCGCATAGGTACCCAACCCATCTGCATCCGTACTCACTGGAGACAAGTTCGCCCAGGCAGTATCCGTGTTAAAACTTGAAACAGCTATTGCACCACTGCCACTTTTCCCGACAGTTAACTCGATACTGGATTGTGCACTTTGAATCGAGGCGACACTGGGAGAAACTGTCAGCACCGTTGGCGGAGAATTACCCATCGCCAGCACCGTGGCTTGCTCTACGGCTTTCAAGGCATCAATCAAGCCATATCCATAATTATCATTACGGTTGAGCTCGCCATCGCCCGATATGTCTTCAGTTATCTGGCCCGCTACAATCAACGAGTCTATATCATCGGGCGTTAGCGTGGCATGGATGGATTTCATTAAAGCAACAACGCCAGCTACATGCGGGCTTGCCATCGAGGTGCCCTGATAAAACCGGTAGACCGGTTCACGAACGCCACTCGCGTCATTCGCCATGGTGCTCAATACTCCATCGAGATAACCATCACCATTACGATCGACTGACATGTCACCGCCGGGGGCTGTAATATCGATCGAACCGCCATAGTTCGAATAGGGGGCGAGTGATTTATTGAAATCCACTGCGCTAACAGAAACAACTCCCTGGTAACCAGCAGGAAAGAACGCCTGGTTCGAGCCCTGGTTTCCTGCTGCCGCGATAACAGTAACCCCCGCATTCCTGGCGTCGGTTATCGCATCTTGTTGGGCCCCACTAAATCCCGGTCCGCCAAGACTCAGGTTAATAATATCTGCCGACTTTGGGGGAGTCGTGCCGGAATCGTTTGCCAGCCCGGCAGCATACAGAATGCCCTGGGTAACATCGTAGGAAGTGCCGCCGCCTAGTCCAAGCACCCTGATTGGCATTAACTTTATTGTCTGGGCGATGCCCGCGACACCAGAATTATTATCCGACACCGCCGCTATCGTACCAGCGACGTGGGTTCCATGAAAGCTACTATAACCAGGGGTCAGGTTATCGCCAGGGTCATCAGGATTATTATCGATTCCATTTCCATCATTTGATATTGACGTACTCGATACAAAGTCATATCCGGGAATGAGATTTGCGACCAGGTCTCGATGCGACAGGAAAACTCCGGTATCGACAACCGCCACAATCACATTGGAATCACCAGTGGTATAGTCCCATGCCTGGGGCAGGTTGATCAGGGGATAGTGCCATTGCAAATCGTAGTAGGTGTCATCAGGCAGAGCCGTCGGTTTCTGGATATAGTTTGGCTCTGCATACTCGATAGTCTTATCCTGCCTTAATTTTTTAATCGCCTTTATCGTCTCGTAGGCTTCTCGCTGACTGGCATTGATATAGAAACCGTATCCGCCGCTTAGAACGCCACAACAAATCGGCTGGGTCTTGCTGGCGTTAGCGGAATTATTATATTGCTCCAGCCGAAACAGTGCCGCTCGATTAATATTGCCTCGCAGTGCCTGCAGCCCATGCCTGGCAGCGACAGATTGATTCGAGATTATCGAAAGACCTCGAACTCCCGGATTTTTTGTATTGGCTTTTGTAATTACCTCTCCCGGGACGAACTCGTCTTCCAAACGAAGCACCTGACTCGATGCCATTGCCGGGTTCAGTTGGCCAACAGTTAGAACGTAATTCGATGTTCCTGCGAAAGCGTGTAACCAGATAAAATATTCGTCATCAGCGGGCACATTGATCGTTTCAGTTTGTCCAGTGCCGATAGATGAGGCAACCGGTGAACTTGTATCACTGGTCCTGTAAAGGTAAAGATCAAAATCCTGGGAATTCCCTATGTCACTTATGGTAAGCGTTATATTTTGATTGGCACTTAGTATTACCCGAAATATATCTGATTGATCGGTCGAGCTTTGGAATACATCACTGCGGATTGCCAGTCGCGGCAGAGGTCATAAAACCACCAATAGTGGCTACATTGGGTATAACCTGGGCGTCATCTGCGGTGTTGTTTGGCGCGTAAAATGCGGAGGGGTTATTGGTATCGCTATCGACATAATTCGCTTCCGAGGTTGTTATCTTGCCACTGACTGCTGACAACGCAGTTGCAACATCTTGAGTTTTTGTATCAGAACCGCCACCCCCGCCACCGCAAGCACTCAAGGTGAGTATTAGACAGGAGTAGAAAAGTGTATAAAGGAATTTCATGAAGCCGCCGTTACCTGTTACTTAACCCCCCGGTTAATTACCAAAAACGTTCCAATTATACACTATGCAGATAATCCAGGCGTGAACAGAGCATCTGTTTAAGGCATCGATATCTGGCCATCGTAGCCATACTAAACCTGCCAGGAAATGCATTAATTGGTGGTGGTGAGGCATTGGTATCATTGCCGGTATGAGTAGAATTTTTCCTTTCTACGCTTTCATTTCAATAGTAGCTGTCGCAGTAGCACCCATACCATTATTGTTCTTTTTCGAAGTGATCTGAGCAGGGCGTGACTGGCAAAGTCGCTTACCGTGTTCGAATCATAAAAATCACAAACCCGATTTAACCGAACTACCGCTGATATCTTAAAATGCTGAAGTAAAGCCCATGCTTATTGCCGAGAGGTTGAGATTGTCTTCATCCAAAGACATCATGTATTCGATATTGTATGACGAGTTGTTTATGCCAAAACCATAGGAAAATACGCTATCGTCCCTGCTGTCTGACCAACCAGCTTCATCCATGGCCAATTCATCTATGATAAAACCTACGGCGATATAAGTAGATTTGTCGTCACTACTACTTTTACGGAAAACGCCATGGGAATCGTAAAAGGGAGCAACTCCGAAACCAATACTTGTTTCCGCAAAGCTTACTTTGCGATCCAGCGGACCATCTAGCGATTTTTCTTCGATAGTCATACTTTCATTTGTAAGCTGTGCGTATTTACCATTCCAGGGAGTTGACAGAGCCCCGTCAAACCCGTCTTCATCGTAGGCAACCAGGGAGTACTGAAATCCCTCGAAAACTCGATCCTCATCTACCGCGAATGAAGACGAGCTGTAAAGAAATGCAATCGCTATGACTAATAGTATTCTGTCCATTTGGTATAACCTTTTAATTATTGTTTACCTCCCGTTAGCAAGTCTGGTCGCAGGAAGTCTAGTTATTTCACTCTATAAAAATAGTCCAGATTTCCGGAGATATTGCGGCTAGCAACCGTATTAACCGATAAACGGTATGGGCCAAACTCATTAACCGACAAACGGTATGTGCGAACCGTGCTAGCCGATATGCGGCAGGCATGGACCGAATACATTACGCCTCAACCTCGACTACTAGGTTGGTTGAGAGTCAAAACCATTAGCAGCACGACAAAAATATATAAAACAGATACTTAGCCAAAATAATTGGCATTTTTCGATGACTTTACAGGGTCAAAAAGGTCCCTTTTGAATGATTCAACATGGGCTCAAGCGAAAACCTGCAACAAAGCTCGCTCTTACCTGCCTTGAGCTGGAGGTTTTGCGACCGGTAGTCGGCTTCCGTTATTGGTGTTGGATTCAACTGATCGATGCAACACTTTGAAAGCCCTGCCTGAGGTTGACACGAAATACTGCTTATCAGATACTCCCCGCCATCCTGCTGATCGATGTCGGTCCATCTTACCCAAAAGTCGTTTCAGCCTTCTCCACGGTAGTGTGGCACTGGCAAAGTTAACAATCCCAGAGTTCCCGGCATCTATACCTGAAAGACAACCAACTGTTCATTCGCGCAGTAGATGGCGTAACCAGGTGCGCATATAACCTATTCCCATGGAAAATTGGCTCACTGACAAGTTGAAAATTCCACTGTGGTTCGTCGTGACGAACCTGGTGCTGTTTGCCGTTTACCGCGTCGCTTTCCTGGCAAACTTCGCCGCCGTAAATTCGTCTGCAGAGGCCTTGCGAATTCTGCTCTACGGGTTGCGCCTGGACCTGGCACTGCTGGGAATCGAGTTATTCCTGATGGCCCTCCCCGCAATCATAACAGGCCGCTGGTATCCTCGCCGGAGACGGATTGCCTTGTGGGCTATTACCTGGATCCACGGCCTGGCCTGCTTCTCAAATATTCTTTTCTATGCCGAGCGGAATCAGCATTTCTGGGAGATGTTAATCGCAAACCTGACTCGACCGGACCAGATTTACCTCGCGATCGAACCTTTCATTTATGAACATCGCGCCCTCGCGGCGGCATTGTTGATCGGGTCACTGCTGTTCCTTACCCTGGCGGTCCGGGCATCCCGTAGCGCAACGCAAACAGCGCAGGAGTTTGACGGGCCACAACGCCGACGCGCAGTTAAGTGGACGCTCGCGCTCCTCTTGCTTACCAACCTGGATCCACTGGCTATCAAGAAGAACGACTGGCCCCTCGGTTGGGTGGTGATACCCACCGCAAGCCAGTACTACATGCGTTTCGACAATTACCTTTTGAACCAGAGCGTAATCAACCCCGTGCACGACCTGGTAAGATATTATCTACCTGCGAACCTGGCCGGCCTGTTGCGGTCTGGTAGCCAGGGCCTGCGTGCCGGCGAGCTGGACCCGGAGGAGGCTCTGCAGCGTACTTTGAAAATACAGGGGATTACACCTACCGATTTTGACTACCCTCTATTTCGTCAAGTTTCGTCTCCAAACGACCTGGGCATCCAAAACGTAATCGTTCTCGAGGTAGAAGGACTTTCCGACTCCTTGATCCATCACGTTGCCGAGGATCGTCCGGTGATGCCTTTTCTGCAGCGAATCAGCCAGGAGTCGCTCTACTTTAACAATATCTTTCAGAGCGCCGACGCAACAGATGGCTCTGTTTTCGCTACTGCCACCAGTCTCCCCAAGACCTTCTCAGAGATAAAAACTGAGTTCTTTGTCGCTTACGAAGTGAACGGACACTTCGGCAGCCTGCCCGCGATTCTCGGATCGAAAGACTATAGTCATTACTTTCTGCAGGCTTTTCGTCATCGCTCGGACGACTTCTCCAGTTTTATGGGTAACCAGGGATTCAATACCTACGACTTCTCGGATTTCGAGAGCCGCCTGCGAGACAGTCATACCACGCAACCGACCAGCAATGCCCTGGGCGTCTTTGACGGTCCGTTCCTGTCAGAGTCCGCGGAGATTTTGTCATCCTCGCCGGGTCCGTTCACCGCTCAGCTGATGACATCGACGAGCCACTCACCCTGGTCAATCCCGGAGGGTTTTCCCGCTCCATTTAGCAAGCGCAAGCTCAACACTTTTCATTACGTGGATAAGAGCCTGGAGGATTTCTTTGCCGAGCTCCGCAGTAGCCTGCCAGATTTCGACAAGACCCTGATCGTGATCGTTGGCGATCATACCAGTGTTACCTTCGGCTCCGGCTACTTCGAACGAATCCACGTCCCACTCATCTTTTACAGCCCGGTTTTGCAACCACACAGGAACCGCTGGGAAGAACAGCTCGATACACCAGGCAGCCATGTGGATATAATTCCAACAACCCTTGACCTGTTGGGTGGACAACACAACTATGCTGGTATGGGAATGAGCCTGCTGCGTGAAGAGGCTCGTGACCGCGGTATTCTGAGCGGCAAACGCTACTCCGGACTCTATATCCGGGACGGCTTCGTGTTTGACTACGAACCCTACTCGCCACCATCGGAAAGAACCAAACTCTACCGCGTCAAGGAAGGGGAAATAGTCCGCCGGGACATTTCTGCGGAGTATCCCGAAGTTGTGCAGCGAATGCGCGAGGAGTACCTGGCTCAGTACGAGACATCCCGCCGGTTGACACGAGAAAAGCGCATCTTCCCGGTGCACCTGAGAACACCGGCAGGCACCTAGGCCATGTGGACTATTCGTTTTCCGCAAGGCTACCGGAATAACCTGCGATAGCGTTCATAATACCCCCTGTCTGTTTTAATCAGGCGCAGATTAAAACACTAGTAATTCTCAGGGGAAAAATGGGCTGAAGGCCGTCACAATAGTCCGATATACTTCCTTCTTGAAAGGGGGGATCTGTTCGACCAGCCATTGTGCATCGACCCAGTCGAATCGACTGAATTCCTGTTCTTTAACATTTGTAGCATCGGGTAACGGTCCATTATATTCGAGTAAAAACCACTTCTGCCGTTGACCGATATAATAGATGTCGTCTTTGTATTGCGGTTTTCGAAACAGGTACTGCAGCCACGCATCGTGTTCACGAATTAGCCTGACCTGCTGTGTTTGCAATCCGGTTTCTTCGTAAAGCTCTCTTTGCATGGCATCGCGTGCTGATTCTGCATGATCAATCCCTCCCTGGGGCATCATCCATTCACCTGGATAGTGAAAAGCATCGCCGGCAAGAATTTTCTGCTCGCGATTGACGATCATAATACCGACATTCAATCGGTAATTTTGCTGGCTGGCCATTTCTTCAGTTTGAATCATTCATGCTCCTTCCGGGTCTGCTGTACTTCGTTATCCGGGTACTCCGTGGACGGCATTATAGGGGCTCCTGCTAAATTACGGGTACGGCCTGAGTGTCCGCTACGGGTAAAACAAGGTAATTGTTACGCTAATCATCCCTGATGCCTAAACAATACTGGCTGAATCGGGTAGAATCGCGCCCCTATCCGGATATCACCATGCAAATCGAACTCAGCTCCCAGGCCAGACCATTGAATCAGTATCCGCTGTACTGGGCGGAATGCTTCGGCACGGCGCCGATTTTACCGATGTCGCGAGCGGAGATGGAAAGCCTCGGCTGGGACAGCTGCGATATCATTATTGTCACCGGCGACGCCTACGTCGACCATCCGAGCTTCGGTATGGCGATCATCGGACGCCTGCTCGAGGCACAGGGTTATCGCGTCGGCATCATCGCCCAACCAGAGTGGGAGTCAGCCGAACCGTTCAAGGCGCTGGGCAAACCCAACCTGTTTTTCGGCGTCACCGCCGGCAACATGGATTCGATGATCAATCGTTACACGGCTGATCGAAAAATCCGCAGTGATGATGCCTATTCACCAGATGATGTCGGTGGTAAGCGCCCCGATCGCTGTTCCATCGTTTATTCACAACGCTGTCGCGAGGCTTTCAACGATACGCCGATTGTTATCGGCGGCATCGAAGCCTCACTGCGCCGCATCGCACACTACGATTATTGGCAGGACAAGGTACGACGTTCGATTCTCGCTGACGCCAAAGCCGACATCCTGTTATATGGCAATGCCGAACGCGCGCTGGTGGAGTTAGCGCAGAGGCTGGCCCGGGGCGACGCGATCGACAGTATCACCGATATACGCGGTACCGCATTCTTCATCAAGGACCTGCCGCCCGACTGGACCGTAATCGATTCGACCAACGTGGATAAACCCGGACGGGTAGAGAATCCGCTGAACCCTTACCAGATCATTGACCAATCGGTATGCGATACCAGCCCGGACAACGACCTGGCGCCAAGTGCCGATATAAGGCTCGAGGGCAAGCTGGCGAAGGTTCAACAAAAGCTCGCGCAACGTCTGAAAACCGTGGTGCGCCTGCCCTCGTTTAACGATGTCAGTCGCGACCCGGTACTTTACGCCCACGCAAGCCGCGTGTTACATCTCGAAACCAATCCCGGCAATGCGCGCGCATTGGTGCAAAATCAGGGCGGCCAGAAAATCTGGTTTAATCCGCCGCCGATCCCGCTTTCCACCGAAGAGATGGACTATGTGTTCGGCTTTGACTATGCGCGTGTGCCACACCCGGCTTATGGTGGTGCACGTATACCCGCATACGAAATGATTCGCTTTTCGGTCAATATCATGCGCGGCTGTTTTGGTGGCTGCACTTTCTGTTCGATAACCGAACACGAGGGGCGCATTATCCAGAACCGCTCACAAGACTCGATTCTGCGTGAAATCGAGGTCATGCGCGACAAGGTGCCGGGTTTTACCGGGGTGGTATCCGATCTCGGCGGGCCTACCGCCAATATGTATCGGATTGCCTGCAAGTCAAAGGCGATTGAAACTGCCTGTCGACGTCCGTCCTGTGTGTATCCCGGGATATGTGAAAATCTCAATACCGATCACTCGTCCCTGATCGAACTTTACCGCGGGGCGCGCGCTATCGAAGGTGTCAAGAAAGTATTGATCAGTTCCGGTCTGCGCTACGACCTCGCGGTGGAATCGCCAGCCTATATCGAAGAGCTGGTGACCCATCACGTCGGCGGTTACCTCAAAATTGCGCCAGAACATACCGAACAGGGCCCGTTATCAAAAATGATGAAGCCAGGTATGGGGAGTTACGATCGGTTCAAGGCTTTATTCGAGAAATATTCCCGTAAAGCGGGCAAGCAACAGTACCTCATTCCCTACTTCATCGCGGCCCATCCAGGTACCACCGATGAAGACATGATGAATCTCGCCATCTGGCTCAAGCAAAATGGTTTTCGTGCCGACCAGGTGCAGAACTTTTACCCATCGCCGATGGCGACCGCAACGGCAATGTATCATAGCGGTAAAAATCCGCTCAAACGTATCCGCCGCGACAGTGAAGATGTCAGCACCGCGAAGGGTGAAAAGCAACGGCGCTTGCACAAGGCGTTTCTACGCTACCATGACCCGGCGAACTGGCCCATGCTGCGTGCAGCACTCAAGGCGATGGGGCGGGAAGACCTGATTGGCAATGGCAAAAAGCAGTTAATTCCCGCCTACCAGCCGCGCGATACCAGCAACTACCAGAGCCCGCGACGCAAGAACAGCTACCAGGAAAAATCTTCAGCGCCCAGGAAGGGGAGAATACTGACGCAACACACCGGTCTGCCACCGCGCAAAACAGGCGCTTAAACTCGAGTACAGCCTGCTTCAGGCGGCGTTCATTTCCTTGATATGCTCCTGGCAGCGTTTCATCGATGCCGCCATCTGCTTACCGCTCGCATACCGGTCCTTGGCCTCTTTTTGTAGCGCCTTGTTGATCACATTGTTGACGCAGTTCGGCAAATCCGAACGGAAACGGCGGATATCCGGATGTTTCTCATTGGCAATGTTGTACATCAGGTTAGCTATGGAGTCGCCCTGGAATGGTAATTCCCCGCATAGCATCTGGTACATCGTCACACCCAGTGAAAACAGATCGGCACGTCCATCAACCCGTTTACCCGCGAGCTGTTCCGGCGACATGTAATAAGGACTGCCGAGTACAGTACCGGTTTTGGTTTTACTCGCGTCAGTCAGACAGGCAACACCGAAATCGGTAATCTTGGCAATACCTTTTTTATTGTCGTAGATAATGTTGGCCGGTTTGATATCGCGATGCACGACGTGCTGCTGGTGCGCATAATCGAGCGCCGAAGCGACGCTCATGATAATTTCCCAGACCTGGTTGATCGGCAATAGCGTCTTTGCAGTGCTATAAGCCGTCAGGTCCTTGCCCTTGAGATAGTCCATCGCAATATAGGCAAGATCCTGTTCGTCGCCGACATCGTAAACAGTAACGATGTTGGGATGGTCGAGCCGGCCGGCGGCCTCGGCTTCACGGAAAAAGCGGGTTTTTACCTCATCGCGCATTTCGTCTTCGATTTCGTCTGCCAGCACCATGGTTTTGATTGCCACGGTACGACCTATCTTGTCGTCATGCCCGAGGTAAACCATACCCATCGCGCCGCGCCCGATTTCACTGTCAATCTGGTAGCGGCCCAGCTTGGGTTTCTGCAAGCCTTCTTTACTCGAAATCAGGTTCGGTCCGGGACCGGTGATATCCCGGGTACCGCCCAGCACCACGGTATTTGACGCCTGTTGGTTCTGCTGAATACGATCATTGACATCGTTGAATTTGGCATCGTGGTGACTGATAAACTTGAACACTGCCACCGCCTTATTGAACTGACGCTTGCGTTCATAGTCGAGACCCAGGTTATAGACCTGTCCGAGTAGCGTCTCATCGATCTGGCAGGCACGCAACTTTTCAAATGCCTGATCGAGATTTCCCTGTGTCTGCAGCGACTGACCAAGCTGCCGGTTCGCCACCGACAGATCACTATTTACCTGGCTTAAACGCAGATTCACGGCCTGGCGCGTACCGAGCAGCAAATGGCCGATGATTAGCATCACCACAGCCGTCATCATCGGCAGCCACAGTGACTGGGAGCTCATCAGTACAAAATGCGCATTGAATATCATTAGCAACAAAAACAGGCTCAGAAAAAACGCGGTATTGGTTCGAAATCGGCCCATTATCAGCATTAGATAAATACCAAGCGCGACAATTACGCCACGTTGTGCCCAGCCGGCCCATTCGGGTAATTGATACTGTTCATTGTTGAGCAGGCTCGACACAGTATGAGCGCTCGCCAGGGTGGGCGAGATTGCCTGTCCGGTCGGGGTTAGCCGCGGCTGCGCGAGGCGCGGCGACGTCAGGCCGACAATTACAATCTTGTTAGTGAAAACACCGGTGGCCACGCTGCCGTCGAGTACATCGATTAGCGAATACATCTTGAATGCCGGCTTGCCGTCTTTGGCCTCATAGAAACGCGGATATATTCTGAAATCAATATCCGCACCCAGTTCTTTTCCGCCGAGCATCGGGCTGATACCAGTTCTGGATTCGATATGCTGCATTGACATACCCTTGCTACGGGTCGCCAGCATCAGGGCGAACGAAGGTAAGAATTCCCGCCCATATTGCACGATTAACGGCTCACTGTTCAATTGCTCGGCAAAGCCGATCACACCGACCCCGCCCACGCGTTTAGCCAGTTTTTCAATTGGCGGAAAGATCTCGGCGGCCCTGGTAACATGCGGCGACGGCCAGCCGAATCCACGCTTGCTATTAGCGTTCACAGTAACCTTGGTCAGGGCAAACCTTTGCATATACCTGGGCAGCGAGGGGTTTAACCCGGGCAGTGGCTCGCTCGTGGGTATATACGGCATCGCCAGTACTATTCGACCACCCGCCTTGAAAGTCGCCGCCAGATTATCATCGCCGTGTAAAGTCGACTCGGTGACACGCAGCGCCTTGTTGACGCGTCGACTCAGCTTTTTCTCTTTCTTCAAAATAGTGCGTAATTCAGCCAACGAATCCAGGCCGGCTTCGTACTGCCCGGTATCGAACGGCATCGTAAAACCGACCACCCTGGTCTTGGCCTTGGTTAACAGCTGTGTAGTTTCGGCGAGCACGTCGCGCGACCAGGGCCAGGCACCCAGCGCCTGTAAAGATTTGTCATCGATCGCAACGACGACAATATCTTCATGCGGATCCTTGCTGGCAGAAAACTTTACCCCGAGATTGTAGGCCTGCCGGTCGAGCGCGGCAAACCAGCCGGCTTCTGCAATCATCAGAAACAGCAGGGTTATAACCAGTCCGATGAACCAGTCGCGTTTTAACAGGGATTTAATTAAAGGCATTCAAATAATGCTATTTCAAACCAGACACATATTGTGATGTCTTATAGTCTATTCGGGGCGGATTTTCTGCTCCGTTTGAAGAACAACAGGCTCGCGCCGTATCTGACCGTGACACCCGTCACAGGAGTCAAACTACGGCTATTTCTCATCACTATCTGTTTTGTCATTGCAGGTTTATTATTGTTTGGCTTAACTCAGTCTTTAATATAGCTACCAATGTCAGTTTTTCTGCTAATTCGCAGGACGTATACTGCTGTGGTGATCTTTTTTTATTCACTACAGCGTCGCCGGCGAAGGCGCAAAACCAGGCGGCGCCATCATAGCGAGAACACACCCCGGAACTGTCCCTTAGTCTGCATGCAGCGCGCTGCTTAATGGCTTAAGTCATTCGTAAACAATCTTTCTCCTGGCTGTACTCGCCTGTTCAAATAACTCAATCTTGGAATTAATTGCGCTTGCTGACACATTCATTTAGCCTTTACCATCAAACATAGAGTTCATTATGTCCGAGTCGGTCAATCTTTTATCCACCCAGCGGTTTAGACCATTCTTCCTGACCCAGCTGCTGGGGGCATTTAACGACAATCTTTATAAAAACGGGTTGACTATATTTATCGCCTTCCAGGCAGCCAGCGTTACGCAAGCAGAGAGTAATGCCCTGGTCAATATCGCTGCATTGCTGTTTATTCTGCCCTTCTTTCTATTTTCCGCAATTGCCGGTCAACTTGCAGACAAGCATGAGAAATCAATGCTGATCCGGCGCATAAAGCTACTCGAGATCGGGATCATGTTACTCGGGGCATGTGCTTTTATGTTGCAAAGCCCGGTACTCTTGATTGCTATCCTGTTTTTAATGGGGACGCAGTCGACGTTATTTGGCCCGGTTAAATACAGCCTCATGCCCCAGGCGCTTAAAACTGAAGAACTTGTCGGTGGCAATGCCCTGGTCGAATTTGGAACTTTTCTTGCAATCCTGATTGGTCTGATCGCCAGTGTCTATATTATAGGCCTGGGCTACGCGGCAATAAGTATCGCGGTGGTTCTCACCGCCTGTGCAGGTTACTGGGTCAGCAGGAGCATTCCGGCGCTTCCGGCTGCCGCCCCCGAACTCAAGCTGAGTTTCAACATATTCCGCCAAACCGTCAACATCATGCATGACGCAGGTGAAAATCGAACCGTGTTCTACTCGATCATAGGAATATCGTGGTTCTGGTTTTTCGGCATCACCTATGTGACCCAGTTACCCAATTATGTGCGCTACGAACTCGGTGGCAGTGAACAGGTGTACGTTTTACTGCTGGCGATTTTTTCCATCGGTATCGGCGTCGGTTCGTTTCTCTGTGAAAAACTATCCGGTCGCATGGTTGAGATCGGGCTGGTCCCCATCGGCGCACTCGGCCTGAGCCTGTTTGGTATCGATCTTTACTTCAACCAGGGGATGGCTAGCGCTGGTGCAGACCTGATCGGCCCTGCCGCGTTCCTCGCCCAATCCTCGAGTTTAAGAGTTTGTTTCGATATCGTCATGCTGGGTATTTCAGGAGGTATTTACATAGTGCCATTGTATGCCCTGGTGCAGCAGCGCAGCGAACCCAGCAAATGCTCCCGAATCATCGCCGCCAACAATGTTTTGAACGCGCTGTTTATGGTGGTGGCGTCCGTTTACGGATTGTTTGCCCTGTCGGTCGGAGTCTCGATTCCGATGCTGTTTCTCATCATGTCCTTAATGAACGCCGCGGTAGCTTTGTTCATCTTCAAACTGATCCCCGAGTTCGCCATGCGCCTGCTGATATGGTTACTGGTGCATACCATGTATCGAGTCGATAAAACCGATCTCGATAAAATTCCCGATGAAGGCCCTGCGATCCTGGTTTGTAATCATGTCAGTTTTATCGATGCGCTGGTACTCGCCGGTAGTATTCGACGTCCACTGCGTTTCGTTATGTATTACCGGATTTTTCAGTTACCTATTCTTTCCTTTATCTTCAAGACTGCAAACACCATCCCCATTGCCGGTGCGAAAGAGGACAGGGAGATGATGGAAAATGCCTTTGGCCAGATCAGTGCCGCACTAAGGGAGGGCGAACTGGTCTGTATCTTCCCCGAGGGCAAGATTACCGATGATGGCGAGTTGAATGCTTTCAGGCCCGGCGTGATGAAGGCCCTCAATCGGGACCCGGTCCCGGTGATACCGCTGGCTTTGCGGGGTCTATGGGGCAGCTTTTTCAGCCGCGCGTATGGCGACGCGATGAGTCGCCTGCTCCCGCGTGGCATGTTTAGCCGTCTCGAACTGGTAGCCGGAGATCCAATCGCGGCCGAAATCGTAACTCCAGAGCTATTACAGCAAAGAGTTGAACAACTACGCGGCGAGCGACGCTAAACACCCATCATCAGTGCGGCGTTTTCGCTCAGTAACCTGGTTAGAAACATGCAAACCGCATCGACACGCGCAACATGGCGCAGATCCTCGTGCACGACTAACCAGTAGGTACGCTCTACTGAAATCTGCTCTGGTAGTACCACTTGCAACCTGTTTTCCCGCTGCGCCATGAAACAATGCACCAGGCCGAGGCCGAGACCGCCGAGTATCGCGTTGTACTGCGCGCTGACGTTGGTGCTGCGAAACACGACGTGCGCATTTTTAATCGTATTGTCGAAAAATCGAAGTTCCGGCATTTCAATCAGATCTTCAATGTAGGAAACAAACCCGTGCCGGGACAAATCCTCGGGGCGAGTTATCGGGGGATGATTGGTAAGGTAGTCCCGGGTCGCATACAAGCGCAGGCGATAATCGCAGAGCTTCCAGGCAATCAGGCGACCACTTTCAGGACGCGAGAAACTGATGGCGATATCGGCTTCACGCTTGGACAGGCTCGTACGGCGGGTTTCTGCTACCAACTCGATTTCGATATCGGGATGCTCCCGGCAAAATGACGTTACATGCCGGGCGATTACCTGTGATCCCAGCGCTTCGGGCGCGGCCACGCGCACCGTGCCGCCAAGGCGCGCGTCTTTGCCCGCAATATCCTGGTAGAGCTGGTTGGAGCGGGTTTCTATTTGCTCGGCCAGCGGCAGCAAGCGTAAGCCGGCGTCAGTAAGCTGGTAACCACTTGGTGACTTGTCGAACAGACGCACATCGAGTTGTTTTTCCAGTGCGGTAATGCGCCGACTTACCGTGGTGTGGTCGACATGTAAGCGTGCGGCCGCACGCACCAGCTTCCCCTGGCGCGAAAGCTCGAGAAAATAACGCAGGTCGTTCCAGTCATACATGTGTAAAAATGCACATTGGATGTGGATATCAGACTATATCCTTGCATAAATATCTTGTCTATACTGCCCGTCCGTTTAGCCATATACCCTTGCAGGAGCCATCATGAGCCAGCCAGCCGCAGCCGTATCCTCTGAAATCAACCAGCTTAGCCACTATATCAACGGCGAACACGTCGCCGGCACCAGCGGCCGCTTTGGCGATATTTTCAATCCCAGCAAGGGCGTAAAAATCAGCGCAGTGCCGCTGGCATCGAAATCCGAGGTCGAAGCCGCCATCGCGGTCGCCCAAGAAGCCTTTCCGGCATGGGCTGCGACGTCGGTATTGCAACGTTCGCGCATCATGGCGCGCTACGTGCAGTTACTTTATAAGCACCAGCATGAACTTGCCACACTGGTTTCAATCGAACACGGCAAGGTCATCGAGGACGCCATGGGATCGGTGTTGCGCGGTATCGAAGTGGCAGAATTCGCCTGCGGCGCACCGCATGCTCAAAAAGGCGAGTTCTCCGACAATGTGGCGCGTGGAATCGATATCTATTCGATGCGCAAACCGCTCGGCGTAGTTGCCGGCATAACGCCTTTCAATTTCCCGGCGATGATTCCCCTGTGGATGGCCGGAATGGCGCTGATTACTGGTAACACCGTGGTGCTGAAACCTTCGGAAAAAGATCCTTCCTGTCCCATGCGGCTGGCGGAATTATTTGTCGAGGCAGGTGCACCTCCGGGCGTGTTTAACGTGGTTAACGGTGACAAGGAAGCTGTCGACACGCTGCTGCAGGATGAACGCGTCAAGGCCATCAGTTTCGTTGGTTCAACCCCGATTGCGAAGTATGTCTACGCTACAGCAACTGCCAATGGTAAACGCTGCCAGGCCATGGGCGGCGCCAAGAACCACATGTTGATCCTGCCAGATGCCAACCTCGATGATGTCGCCAATGCGCTAATGGGTGCAGCCTATGGCTCAGCCGGGGAACGTTGCATGGCAATTTCAGTCGGCGTTTGTGTCGGTGACGAAGTCGCCGACAAATTAATCGATATATTAAAGCCACGGGTCGAAGCACTACGCATCGGCTCCAGCCTGGATACCGATCTCGAGATGGGCCCGCTGGTGACCAGGGAGCACCGCGAAAAAGTCATCAATTATATTCAGATGGCGCAGGATGAAGGTTCGCGCCTGGTGGTCGATGGTCGCGATTTTGTTTGCGAAGGGCACGAGAATGGTTACTTTCTGGGCGGCTCTCTGATTGATAATGTGACCCCCGAAATGCAGTCCTACCAGGAAGAAATTTTCGGGCCGGTGCTACAAATAATGCGCGTGGGTTCTTTCGACGAAGGGGCTGCGCTGGCTACCGATCACCCCTATGGCAATGGTACTTCCATTTTCACCAAAAACGGCGCCGCTGCACGCACCTTTGCCGACAAGGTTGAAGTCGGCATGGTTGGTATCAATGTGCCGATTCCGGTGCCGCTGGCCTTCCATAGCTTTGGTGGCTGGAAATCTTCCGCTTTTGGCGATCACAATCAGTACGGCATGGAAGCTTTACGTTTTTACACCAAGGTGAAAACCGTAACCGCGCGCTGGCTGGATAGCGAACTTGATACTGAATTCACCATGCCGGTACTCAAATAGCGGATCTGTCGATTCGTTTGCAATCGATTCTATTCCTGAACACCACCCTCATTCTGTTGAGGGTGGTTTACCTAATCGGCAGCTAATCTCTAATTGCTGAAACCGTAGTCGTAATTCTGTGTCCCGCTGGCATTAAATACCTGCGCATGAAACGAAACGATGACGCGATCCTCTGCGCCGTTATAGGGGAAGGGCATGTGCTTGATATGTGAAGGAAATATACACAACTTGCCATCCTCGGGATAAGAATCCCAGTTGCTATCGTGCAGATAATAATTGCCGTAATCTCCAAAACCACCCGCCATGTGTTCAAGATGCGGGCCATAGAAACGGGTCACTCCGTTCGGTTGTTCGCCGCGATGCGAATCCGGCCCCGTGCTGCAGTCGGCGGCACGCACGTAATAAACCCCGGACCAGGAACAGTTTCCATGCACATGCATTTCGTGAAAGGAATGATTGTTCGATATCTGAAACCAGAGGCCGGTGATGTTGACACGCACCTTTTCACTCTCTCGCCATAAGCCTTGATTGGCTTCCCTGGCCACCTCTACAATCCCCTGGCTTATGAACTCCGCAAGCTCATTCAGTTCGTTGTGTAATGGATATTTGCTGAGCAGGTCGTCGTGGCTGGCATAGGCCTGTTTTGTGCCGCGTTGTTCGCGCTCGCGGTGAGCATAAAACAGTTCGAGCAAGGCCGGATTCACCTTTTGATAATGCGCGAATCGCTTGGCCAGCATGGTCGTTGGCCATAGCTTGATAATATTTGGATTACCGACCGCTTTGGGTTTTTTTGCCATAGTAGTTTTATCGGGTTCTCAGTACGTTAACGGTTAAAGTTCTAGGGCAGCCTGGTCCTGGCAAAGCGATGGCATTTTTTGATATAGATCGCAGTACTTTTTGGCATCGGTACCCGCGCGCCGGCAATGTAACTGATTAGTCGCCTGCCTTCCTGGATCAAATCTCGAGCGTAGGCTATGCGCATGCGCAGAATTTGATCAGCATCACCTGGCACCTCGGGTCTGAATTCATCGAGCAGTTCGCCCAGTGCTACGAAGTTTGGCCATACCTGAAAAATACGCGGGTCCTTCTTCATGGTTTCAGCAGCTTGTCGGGCCGCTATCGCGTAATCAACCACCAGGACTTTCAACCCGGCAAAATAAGTTCGGCTGCCGAATACCTCTATCATGCAATCGGCCACGTCATCGATTTCGCGCATGCTTTGCGCGATCTTGATAAATCTCGATTGGTAGAAGTCAGCGATGGGCATGGTAAAAGCTTTAAAGGGTTCGCCCCAGACTTCGTCAATGCCTTCACAACCGCTGTGATGCTTAACCTGCTGTCCCAGGGTTAATGCTTCCTGGAAGCAATCGCTGCACTGACGCATCAATTCGTTGCCGTGGCTAACCTGGACACCCAGCTCACCGAGATCCACGATCGCGGTAAACAAGTCGGTGGCGCGATTAAACAACGCACCGGCCAGCATCGCTGCATTTACGCGCTTGCAATCGGGATCGGTCTCTTTTTCATAGGCTTCGCGGGCAAGTTCCAGGCTGCTACCCGGGGTGTTTATGCCCGCTTCGGTGTGGTGGAAAGCACGCCGCGTGAGGCTATCGATCAAACGTTTTCGATTCGCCAGCGTATCTTGCAATGGCGCATAATAGCGAATCCAGTAACCATCGTAGAAAACATACTCGATGGAATCGATAACACGACGAGTGCCGTCTGTCGGTGGTGAGTTACTTTCGGTAGCGGTGGCCATTGAGTCCGCGTGTTGTTTCTATCATTAGGGATCTGACAATCATAAATCAATCCGGCTACAATGTTATGAAATCTATTGAGGTAATCAATTAAAATTTTGAATACAGGGAAGACGCCTGGCTCATCCTGTGAGCCGTTATCACTTCATAATGGCTCGGGTTAACAAAATAATCTTGCCATGGCCTTAACTATCCTGAGTTCAAATCGCGTCGAAACACTGCAATCAAGACTGACGCGGCAACTCATGGCGCAGCCACTGCATGATCCGTTCGCGCAGGAAGTGATCGTGGTTCCTACCTACGCCATGGCACGCTGGTTAAATTTACGCATTGCCCAGCAACAGGGGGTCGCGGCGAATATCGATTATCCGCAGGTAGGCGAATGGATATGGACGCTGGCTGGGACGATCCTGGATAGCACACCAGAACAGGACCCTTACTCCAGAGATGCGCTCAACTGGCAGGTGTTCAGTCTACTGCCCGGTCTGCTGGAACAGGAATCGTTTGCGCCATTACTTCGCTACCTGGATGACGATCATAGCGGCCTCAAGCGCTGGCAGCTGGCACAACGCATCGCCGCAGCCTTCGATCGCTACCAGCTTTATCGCCCCGAAAAAATTCGCACCTGGTCGGCCGGGGACGAGCATCACTGGCAGGCCCGGTTATGGCGTGCAATTGTCACTACCAGGAAACAGGAACATCGACTTGAAGTTATCGGCAGCGTAATCGACCGGCTCAGCGATGACTCTCAGGCGATTGAGCTGCCAGAGCGTATTAGTCTGTTCGCGATGTCGCGACTGGCACCGGTTTTTATCGAGTTTATTCATGCCCTCGCCAGCAGAACCGAGATTCTACTATATCAACACAACCCAACCGATCAGTACTGGGCCGACCTGGTCAGTGAGAAAGTACAGGCGCGCAGGCGCTTACAAAATCCCGATCATGTTGAGTACTTCGATACCAGCAACAGTTTGTTGGCTGCGTGGGGCAAACAGGGACAGGCGATGCAGGATCTGTTGCTGGATCTTGGCTCGATCACGGCTACCGAAATCGAGGCCAATCATCCTCCCGGCGGTGACAGTATTTTACAGTGCCTGCAGGGCAGCCTGTTCAGGCTTGAGCCGCCGGCCCCGGGAATGATTATCGACGATTCGGTTTCGGTTCATATTTGTCACAGTCCGATGCGTGAATGCCAGGTTTTGCACAACCACCTGCTGGGCTTGCTGGATCGACATGCCGATCTGTCGTGCGAAGACATTCTCGTCATGGTGCCGGAAATCAGTCGCTATGCGCCGTACATCGAGGCGGTTTTTCAGCACGATGCCAGCGGCAAGCGTCCCGGCCTGGCGTGGAACATCTCCGATATCAGCGTCAGCGATGGTCACCCGCTGGTCGGAGTATTTTTGCAACTGCTAAACCTGCCCCGCAGTCGCTTTACGCGCTCCGAGGTTCTGGCTTATCTCGAATGTGCTGAAATTCGCAATCGTTTCGGCATCGAACCGCAAATGCTCGAAGATATATACCAAATGGTTGAATCGGCACAGGTGCGTTGGGGAATCGATGCCAGCCAGCGCCACGCTTTAGGTCTTCCCGCAATTCATGAAAATACCTGGCAACAGGCCTGGGAACGATTTTTTGCCGGATATTCATTGGCCGACGATGGCCTCTGGCAGGGAATCGCGCCTATCGCCGAAATCGGCACCGATAGTGTGGTGGCGATAGCACGCTTGCGTTATCTGTTCGAACGCCTGGTCTACTGGCAGCAAAAACTGGGTAACACAGCCAGTACCATTGTATGGCAGCAGCGCCTGCATCAGCTGATCGAAGAATTCCTGGCCCCCCGGGTAGTGACCGAGGACCTGCTGCAGCCGCTGCGGAATGCGATTAGTGAGCTCGGTCAATCCGAATCCGTCGAGTTGAGTCCCGCGCTGGTCAGCTACTGGATGGAACAACAGTTGGCAACAAACCAGCAACCCGGGATGCTCTACTCGGGGGGCATCACCTTCTGTGGCATGCAACCCATGCGCAACATCCCGTTTCCGGTAATCTGTGTGCTGGGAATGCAGGATAATGCTTTTCCGCGCAGGGAGCATTCTGCCGAGTTTGATCTGATGCGTCAGCAATGGCGCCCGGGCGACCCGCATAAAGGCGATGAAGACCGCTACCTGATGCTTGAAACCTTGCTCTGTGCGCGCCGATATCTCTATTTCAGTTATTGTGGACGCAGTCTCAAGGACAATAGCGAGTGCCAGCCATCGGTGCTACTACGCGAACTGCTCGACTATATAGATACCAGTTTTGGCGCCGCCGCAGATGGTCAGGAGGTGAGTCAGCAAATTTGCCGGGTTCATCCTATGCAACCCTTTTCGAGTAGAAACTTCCAGCCAGACGTGCCCGGTTACGATCAATACTGGTACGAGACTTCTGTTCAGCTTGAAACCAGTAGCACGCTGAACCAGAACTCATCCTGGCCGCAGAAAACGCTTACCCCGGTGACAGATTTCGAAAACGAAATCGACCTCGCTACACTAGTACGTTTTTTCGCCCATCCCATCCGCTATTTCTTCAACTCGCGACTAGGCGTAAGAATTCCAGTGCAATCGACTTCGACAGACGAAGAAAGTTTTGCCCTGCAGGGATTACACAAGTGGAAACTGGCAGAGCGTTTAGCTGAAAACCTTCTGCGCGGCAGTCAGAACGACGCTCAACAATTCTCGGCAGAAGGTTTATTGCCTCATGGCAGAGCTGCCAATAGCGAATGGCTGTCACTGCAGTCGGAATACCAGACGCTGCTGGACCAACTGGGCCAATTCCGTAGCCTTCCATCGGCTAGCAGGCCCGTCGAGTGTAGCCTTGAAAACGGGCTGTTGCTGTTTGGCGAAGTTGACGCCTGTTACACGGGTATCGGCTTAATGCATTTCAGCGCGAGTAAAACTGTCAGCAGCAGGGCACTGCTCTCACTCTGGCTGAATCACCTGGCGCTGTGTGCCACGCAGCAGTTGGCGGGCGATGAAATCAGCCAATTGATTATTCCGGCTGGCAAAGGAAAGCGTTTTGAACATCTCGAGGCGGACAGCGCCAAAGCACTGCTGGTAAACTATGTCCGCTTGTTTCAACAGGGCCTCGACTGCCCTCTTCCGGTGTTTCCAAATACCAGTTACGCCTGGGCATCACATGAAGACCCCGAAGTCGCGATGAACAAAGCGCTCGCCGTCTGGAACGGGGGCAGCTACAGGAATGCCCCGCGTGGGGAACGTGAAGACGAATTTATCAGGCTTGCTTTGCATAACACCGCGCCAAACCCTCTCGCGGACATGCTGTTCCAGGAGTACGCATGGCAAATATATTCCCCCGCGATGGAACACGGCGGCGACGATGACTAAGTCCCGGACGATAATAAATCTCGATGCCGGGGCTATCCTGGAGCTTGATCTGAATGGTATCAAGCTCATCGAAGCCAGTGCTGGAACCGGCAAAACACATACTATTGCCGATCTTTACCTGCGGCATATTCTCGACGGCAGGCAGACCTCGCAAATCCTGATTGTTACCTATACCAATGCGGCCACGGACGAATTAAGAGGTCGCATTCGTAAACGGCTTTACGATGCGCTGAATCTGTTCGACCAGCCCGGTGCCGACAAGGACGAACTTTTCCAGTTACTGCTGGAACAATGGCAAGGCCTCGATGAAGCCACCCGTGCGGTGCAAAAGCGGCGTCTGCAACTGGCCTTACGCAGTATGGACGAGGCTTCAATTTCAACGATACACAGTTTCTGTCAGCGTAGTCTGCAGGAAAACGCGCTATCCGGTAACCAGCTTTTTGACAGTGATATGTTGACCAACGATGACCAGCTCTGGGAAGCAGCGATTAAAGACTGGTGGCGACGTCAGACCTATGACACGGATAGTGATACCTGGAATCTGATAGGCGACCAGCTTCCGGATTTAAATAGCCTGATCGCAACCCTGCTCGAGTTGCGCAACAAGCCTTCAGTAAAATTGATTCCCTCCGCCGAGGGCAGCATAGCAAGCCTGCTAGATCGGGCGCGCAATATTACCAGTTCCTTGCGACAGCTGGCGCCACTATGGCGGCAACACCGCTCCGCTATCGTACGAGTCGTATCGGGCTCGAAAGCATTGAGCCGCGCTGCAAAATTACCCTACCATCCACAACGGGTCGATGCATTCCTTGACACCGCTGATAAGTTTTTCAATGCCGAAGAAGTAAATACTGTATTCGAAAACTTTGAGTATTTGGGGACAAAGTGGCTTGAGCAAAACTCGAAACCCAGCAAAAAGGGGCAGGACCCCGAACTGGAACATGAATTTTTCCAGGCGGTTAACCCGGTCGCGCAATGCTGGCAAAGCTTTATCAACTCAATTGCAGCGCAACTCCGTGCCGATGCTTTTCATACTGTCTCCCGACGGGTACTCGAAAACAAACGTGAAATTGCCTCACTCGCCTTTCAGGACCAGCTATCGTTGTTACTCGAAGCACTCGAATCAGGCAGCGGTGCGGCTCTCGCAGAGAGCCTCAGGCAACAGTATCCGGTCGCGATGATCGACGAATTTCAGGATACCGATACCATTCAGTACAAGATTTTCAAGCATATTTACATGTCCGTTGAAATGGCTAACCTGACCCTGATCGGTGATCCCAAACAGGCGATATACAGTTTCCGCGGCGGTGATATTTTTACTTATATGCAAGCCAGGCAATTAAACGGCGTAGACCTGTTTGACCTGCAAACCAACTGGCGTTCCCAGCCGCAGTTGGTGCAGGCAACCAATACGCTTTTTTCGCATCGTCCCGAGGCCTTCATTTACCACGATTCAATCGCTTTTACGGCGGTCGAAGCGGTGGCGCTAAATAAGAACCATGAACTTCGTTTACAGGATCAGGCAGCGACCGCGATGACTTTGTGGCAGCTGCCGCTAAAGGAACCGAAGGTAAACTATTCGCGCGATGAAATGCGCGACCTGATAAACCAGGCGATCGTAATCGAGATCGCCGACCTGCTCGAAAAAGCAGCTCGGAAATGCGCGACTATCGATGGGCGAGTGGTGAAAAGCGGTGATATCGCGATACTGGTGCGCCAGGCTTCCGAGGGGCATGCCCTGAGTCGACTACTGCATCACCACGGTATCCGTACGGTAACTATTGGCAGGGATTCTGTTTTCAAAAGCGATGAAGCTCGCGGGCTCTACGATTTAATGCTTGCCATTTCACAGTATCGGGATCCCACAGCCGCCACGCGTTCGTTGTCATCCAGCCTGCTTAACCTGGATTACCGGCAAATAGCCGCGGTAGTCGACGATGACGCTACCTGGCAAAGCTGGCTCGACAAACTCGATGAATTGCAACAACTCTGGGAAAGACATGGCTTCATAGCAATGTTTCAATCAATGCTGCATAAATTTGACATCACCAGCCAGCTGACACAACAGGACAGTAACGAAAGGCGCATCACCAACTTACTGCAGCTGGCTGAATTGCTGCAACAACAATCCACGATTACTACCGGAATGTCACCCATGCTTGGCTGGTTTCAGCAGCAGTTCGAAGAAGATGGTAACGAAGATGCAGAATTGCGCCTGCAAGATGACGAGGCCCTGGTCAAGATTATAACCATTCATAAATCCAAGGGCTTGCAGTACCCGATTGTATTCGTACCTTTTCTGTGGTCCTGCAAACAGGTCGACCGTGCTAAAGCGGTATATTTTCATGATGCAGAATTCTTGCCCTGTGTTGACCTCGGCTCTCCCGATCTAGAACAGAACTGGCTGAAAGCGGAAAAAGAGCGGCTCGCGGAGGATGTCAGACTATTGTATGTCGCGCTGACACGCGCGCGCTCCAAGGTTTACCTGGCCTGGGGCGAGGCCGGAAACCCTGCTCGATCAGGCTATGCGAAACAGACCGCATTGGCTTATCTGCTACATTCGAAACAGACCCCGCATGATCTCGATTCAATCTCGCCGGACGGTTTTCCCAGGGGCATGGAGTTTGCCACCGATCTACAGGCCCTGGTAGACGCCAGTGCAACGAGCATTGAGTTGCGGCCGTTACCCCGGGGTGACATATCCTCGGTTTTTCGCTCAAGTGAGTTAGAACTGCCAGCCGCGCAACTTGCAACGTTTTCACGTGGCAACATGACCCAATGGCGAATAAACAGCTTTACCGCGCTAACCCGAGGCATTCATCAACCAGCCCACTTCGGTGACATCGCCAGCCAGGGTGACCCCTTCCTCGATTTTCCAGCCGGTAGTCACGTCGGGCTGCTGGTTCATTCATTGCTGGAGAATATCGATTTCCAGCAGGACATTCGCGAACAGTGCACACAACTGTTTCCCCGCTTGCTGCCACTGGCAGGAGTTTCACACGAACACGAGCCGACGCTGATGGCATGGCTTGAGCAAATAGTATCGACACCGCTGGACGACGCCGCGATGACTTTAAGCAATATTTCCAACCGGCAAAGGCTAAACGAGCTTGCTTTCGACTTTGCCCTCGATCATCTGAACATCGATGCGCTCAACCAGTTTTTGCAATCCCTGTCCCCGCTTCCACTGCAGGCAGTCAGCAGTCCCGAGTTTTGTGGATTAATCACCGGGGTAATAGACCTGGTGTTCGAGTACCAGGGTCGTTACTACCTCGCTGATTACAAAAGTAATCTCCTCGGAAGTAACCTGGAAGACTATCGCCCGGAAAATCTTCAGCAAGCAATGCTGGGCCGGCGCTACGATTTGCAGGCGCTGCTCTATGCTGTTGCACTGCATCGCTTGCTGGCAATACGCCTGCCGGATTACGACTATGAACAGCACTTTGGTGGCTGTTACTACCTGTTTTTACGCGCGATGAGACCACAGCATGGCAGACACTATGGTATTCATTTCGATCGGCCTGCGTTGAAAACAATTCAACAACTCGATCACTTAATGAAATTCACCCCGCCGGAGTCGGTCGACGCATGAGCTCGCTATTACACAATCTCGCGCGTAACGGTGATATAAGCTGGTTAAGTTATTATTTCGCCGAGTTTGTGGCAAAGCAGGCACAGTCCGGTACTGATGACTTGCTGGCTCTTAGCGCCGCACTGGTGAGCGAAGCTAACCAGCGCGGCGACGTATGCATAGAACTGGGACGTTTTAACCAGCGTCCGCTGTTTAATTCAAACTACATCGATGCGACTGAAATACCATGTGGTATTGACAGTAGTAGTTGGTGTGCACAGTTACGTACCAGCTATTGTGTCGGTGGCCCGAGCGACTCCGCCCCGTTAACGCTTGATGGCGAACGCCTCTACCTTAATCGCTACTGGAATTATGAGGAGCAGGTTGCCACCAGGATTCGTGCCATGCTAGAGATCAGGGAAGATCTTGATAATGAACGAATTTCACAACAGGTTGAGCAGATCTTTGCTGGCTCTGCACCGGTCGATCAGGATCAAAAGCACTCCGTCGCAACCGCGGCACGAAAACACTTTTGCGTAGTTTCAGGTGGCCCGGGGAGCGGTAAGACTTCGACCGTTATCCGTATATTGGCGGTGTTGACTGCACTCGATCCGAATATACGTATCGCGCTGATTGCGCCAACCGGCAAGGCTGCGGCACGGATGATGGATTCAATCAGCCAGCGCATAAATCATATCGATATGGATCCCGCTGTCCGCGACGCGCTCCCCACCAAGGCCAGTACGATTCATCGCCTGCTCGGTTATCGACGGCATGGTTATCGGTACCATGAGCATCATCAGTTGGCGCTCGATTGCGTGGTCGTCGATGAAGCGTCAATGATCGATCTGAAACTGATGTTTCATTTACTGACCGCTTTACCGGCAACGGCGCGCCTCATTTTGCTAGGTGATCGGGACCAGCTGGCCTCCGTCGCTGCCGGCAATGTATTAGGCGATATCACCGGTCATGGCTTTGCCTTTGACCCGGCCAGCACACCGCTGGCCGCATCAATAGCCTTGTTACGTAACAATTACCGCTTCGGTCATGATAGCGCAATCGGTGAACTCGCAGCTCATGTCAACCAGGGCCAGAGTAAAGCAGCTCTCGAACTGATGCGCCGCGGGGACAGGGGCTTGCGCTGGTACGCCGAAGGTCAGGATCAAATTCACGCCGACGCCCTTGCCTGGCTGTATGCAGCTTACGAACCTATATTCGATTGCAATTCGCCAGCTGCAGCACTCGAGGTCTATGAAAAGACTCGTGTGTTGTGCGCAACCAATCAGGGGCCTCTGGGCGTGAAATCACTCAACCGTATGATTTCACAGGCCATGTTGGCACGTAATAATTTAGCCGAATCCGATTTATATGCTGGCTTACCAATATTGATTAAACGTAATCATCATGAACTCGGGTTGTTTAACGGTGATACCGGAATTCTATGGCGGTATAAAACCGGGCTACGCGCATGCTTCCGCGATTCCACTGGCGATATTCGCGACCTCGCGGTGAACCGTTTACCAGAATTCGTGCCCGCCTGGGCCAGTACGGTACATAAATCGCAGGGGTCTGAGTTCGATTCGGTGTTCCTCATATTGCCGTCAGACCCGGACTCTGAAGCACTGTCGCGTGAGCTGCTGTACACCGCTATCACCCGGGCCCGACAGCAGTTTATCCTGCACGCCTCAGAGAGCGTCGTTAACAGTTCGATCGAACACCTGACCCATCGCCATTCAGGCCTGGCCCGCAAACTGGGGTGGCCGGATTAATTACCCCCACAACATCGGAGCAGGCTTGCTTTCAGCTCCATATGTACTAAACAAGTAAGCACATTCAAATAGGGATCAGCTGTGCTTTTCGGTAGAACGACAAACCGGTTTTTCCAAACCGCCCTTCTTTATGAGTAACTCCGGCCCCGGCAAAGCCCTGATCGTCGACGACGAAAAAACCAATCGTCTTATTTTAAAGTCGCTGCTTAGCAAGCAAGGTTACCAGACCATTGAAGCAGTCAATGGACAGGAAGCGATCGACTTGTTCAATCAGGAACATCCAAGCATTATATTCATGGACGTGATGATGCCGCTTATCGATGGCTATGAAGCCACGCGACAAATCAAGGCAGCCTCGACAAATCGCTTTGTGCCGATTATTTTCCTGACCGCAATGAGCGATGAAGAAGCGCTTGCGCAATGCATAGAAGCCGGTGGTGACGACTTCCTGGTCAAACCCTACGACAAAATTATCCTGCAGAGCAAGATTCGCTCTATGCAACGTATCGCGGCGCTAAACCGCGAAGTGCAAGGCATGTACAGCATGATTCATCGTGAACATGAAATCGCCGAGTCCGTATTTGTCAATGCGATTCAAAGCTCTAACATCGAAAACCAGTACCTGCGCCAGGTGGTACGACCGGCAGGCATTTTTAGTGGTGATATGGTGTTATCGGCATACTCACCCTCTCGCGACCTTTTCTTTCTGACGGGAGACTTCACCGGGCACGGCTTACTCGCCGCCCTAGGCGCGATGCCGGTTTCCGAGGTATTTCGTGCCATGACGACCAAGGGATTCAGTCCCGAGGAAATACTTACCGGCATCAATAAGAAATTGAAGTCGATGCTACCCGTCGGTATGTTTTTCGGTGCTCAGTTGGTAGTCGTTAATCATGACCTGGAGCATGTACGGGTGTTCAATGCTGGTATGCCCGACGTGATAATCGTCGATGGCGAAACCAACCAGATCAGGCACCGCCTCGTGTCCACCGGATTGCCACTCGGTGTCGAAACGAACATAGACCCCAAGGAAATGCTTCAATACGCACCGATTTCATATAATGACAAGATATTGATGTATAGCGATGGCTTGACCGAGGCGCGCAATGCGAAGGATCGGGAGTTTGGTAGTGACCGCCTGATAGAGTCCATCCGTAACGCACCGAAAAACAAAATCTTTGACCAGATTTTTACCGACCTCGACCGGTTTTGCGGTGATATCACGACCCAGGCCGACGACGTTACGCTGGTAGAAATTACCTGCGTACATGATGTATTGCCCGAGATCGAGATACATGACTACATCAAGCCGCCTATCCACATGCTCGGTGATCGCGGGGAGTGGAAACTGTCCTTGCGTTTCAATGGCACCCGCCTGCGCGAAACCAATCCGGTTCCGATTCTGATTAATTACCTGATGGAAATGGAAGAGCTCGAAGCCGAGCGACAATCCCTTTTCACCGTGATGACCGAGTTATATGTAAATGCCCTCGATCATGGTGTGCTCGGTCTGGATTCAAATCTGAAAGCCGACCCGGACGGATTCGAAGCTTATTTTCAGACCCGCGAAAGACGACTCGAAAGTCTTGATAGCGGATACGTGATTTTCAATTTATCTGTAGAACAGGAATCATCATGGCGCAGAATACTGTTACGTATCGAAGATAGCGGCATGGGATTCGATTTCGAAAATCACGCGCCGCCGTCACCAAGGGAAATGGCGCTGAGCGGACGCGGGCTAATGCTCATCCGGGACCTGTGTGAATCGCTGGAATTTCACGGCAAGGGCAACATCGCGATCGCCCGTTTCGGCTGGAGCACAACCTAGCCTGAATCGAATGCAGCGATTCCCCTAACCGGTTATCACGCCAGGGCACGATGCCCTCTATCCCTCATTCAAAATCAGACCATGAAGACGGAGGATTGGCTATCAGCGCTTACTGCGCGAGTTCCTGTGCAACCAGGAAGTTCATAATCTGGATCATGCGCTCATTACTTCCCGCCAATGATGCCGAAACCAGGTACTTGCCATTGACTATGACCGCCGGCACACCGCGGTGGCCGTACCGTTTTTCCTTTTGTATGTTCTTGCGAATCTGGGTGTCGACGGGAAACGAAGAATAGTTTTCCCGAAATACCTTTTCATCAAGTCCGAGTTTGCCGGCAAATTCGGCGAGTGCATCAACATTGTCCAGGCGTTCGCGCTTGAGATGAATCGCATCAAATATTGCCTTGTGGGTTTGCTCGTGCGCACCCATCATTTTAAAAGCGTAATAGGCCCGGGCAGTCTCGGTCCAGCGCGGATTGAGTGAAGAAGGCACCTGCTCGAAAACAACACCATCGGGCAGGCCTGCCGCCCAACGCTCGACATAGGGTTCGAAACGAAAACAATGCGGGCAGCCATACCAGAATATCTCGGTAACAACTACTTTGTCGGGCTGGGAGGTCTTGACTGCAGGCGAGATTACCTGATAGTCGCTACCTGCCTGGAAGGCTGTTTGCGCAGACGCAGCGCCCGAAACCAGCATCAACAAAGCCAAACCCGTTAGCCAGCGTTTAATCATTGTACTTCTCCTGAAAATATCGTTCCCCTGATGGACAGGTATTATCGCGATTAGTTTTATCCCAAGCTTGCACTGCGGCAGGTTAATACCCGCTGAATGCAGTCAGTGACTGGTTTTACTCGATACCCGCGATATACGCTGCTACCGACTTCATCTCCATGTCGGACATACGTATCACGGCATTACGCATCATTTTTCCATTGTCATTAGCACGCAAGCCTTGCTTGAAGTTTTGCAGTTGAGTAACCAGGTACTCGGGGTGCTGGCCTTTCAGCGATGGCCAACCCGCAGGGCCATTACCCTTGCCGCTGGGTGAATGGCAACCCATGCAGGCAGCCACGTGGGTTTCAGTAATACCGCCACGATAGATACTTTCCCCTGCCGCGATCAAATCAGCATCAAAAGCGACTGCTTTTGGTTGCTGGCTTTCATAGTAAGCAGCGACGTTTTTCATATCCTCGTCATTGAGTAGAGCCACCATACCGGTCATCGAGGCATTGTTGCGACGGCCTTCCTTGTAATCATTTAACTGTTTATAAATGTAGCTAGCATGCTGACCCGCAAGCGATGGCCAGGCAGCATTGGAACTGTTTCCGTCCGCTCCATGGCAAGCCGCGCATACGGCACTCTTCGTTTTACCAGCTTCGATATCGGCCGCATTCGCGGTAATTGACATCAGACCGGACAAGGCCAGAATCATGGCTCCAAATAGGCTCGCTTTCATTATTTCTCCAGAGGGAAAACGTACGGAAATTTCGGGCGCAAATGTATATCATACCCAGGCCGCTCGTTCAACAATAACCCGATGGGAACTATGAGTATTTCATTCAAGCAGGCCCGATTTGTTACCAGTGCATTCGAATTATCGCAAATGCTTGCCGACGAAGGCGCTGAGGTCGCGTTTGCCGGGCGTTCCAACGCGGGGAAATCAAGCGCTATAAACTGCCTGACTCGGCAAAAAGGCCTGTGCAAAACCAGCAAGACGCCTGGACGCACCCAGTTGATCAACTTCTTCGAGCTGGACCCGGATCGCCGCCTCGTCGATCTACCCGGATACGGATTTGCCAAGGTTTCAAAGAAAATGCGTAGCCACTGGAACCAGGTACTAACTGCGTTCCTGCTCGAACGCCAGGCCCTGAAAGGCCTCGTCATCGTGGTCGATATTCGCCGTGGCATCAGCGAACTCGATCAGGGTCTGATCGATATGCTGGGAGACAGCTTGCCACTGCACATACTGCTTACCAAATCGGATAAGCTGTCACGCTCGGCGATTCTAAAGGCGGTTGCCGATACCGAGGCCCGCCTGGTTGGCCCGGAGAAGAGCGTATCGACGCTATCGATCCTGAATCGACAGGGACTCGACTCACTCGAGCAGGTATGCCGAAAATGGCTTGAGCCCGACTCCTCCATCGAGCCCCAGGACGCGGAGTAGTGTGAACATAAAAAGGCCCCGGCAGTAAACTGCCAGGGCCAAAGGTTTGACCCGGATGGGGTTTCCGGATCGTTGTCCGTCCATAGGAGGGAGAACGGACATAGCGCTGGGCTATAGCGCTACTTCGGTAGACAGCTGATGCGATCTTTAGTTCCTGCGGCCGGTTACAACAGCCCAGGAGCATCAATTGCCACTAATTAGTTAACCATCTGGGGCCGTCTTCTCTAATTTCAACCCCGGTAACAACTGAAGAATATACGTGACACCAGTCTGTTCGGATCAACTTGGAACACAGGATTCTCCCGCCACTACAAATTCTTCAGCCAGCGAGATGTAAAAGAGTTAGCGCCTTGAATAAAAAGGGCCTTTACCGGGACTCCGGGCTCGATTTCAGGAATATACCGGAACCGAGCAGAATTATTGCGCACTGGACATGGTAGCAGTGTAAACGATGGCCTTACCGGCGCATGAAATAGCCTAAGCCGATTTAAAGGCCAAAAAAACGAGTAATCTGGTTGGCGCCCAGACCTTAGTGAGCTTCGTTCCAGTTGGAGCCAACCCCGGCATCTACTTCCAGATCGACCGACAATTCAGCCGCGCCGGTCATCAACTCGGCGATAGCTGCACAGCAAGACTCGACCTCATCCGCAGCAACATCGAATACCAGCTCATCGTGAACCTGCATGATCATTTTACAATGGGGCTTTGTATCAACTAGCCAGGCTTGCACTCTGATCATTGCGCGCTTGATTATATCGGCGGCAGTGCCCTGCATTGGTGCATTAATCGCGGTACGCTCGGCGTATTGACGCACATTGCCATTGCGCGCGTTTATATCGGGCAAATACAGTCTGCGTCCAAAAACCGTTTCCACGTAGCCCTGGTCACGCGCCAGTTGCTTGGTTTCTTCCATATAGCGCTTAACCCCGGGATAACGCTCGAAATAAGTATCGACATATTGCTGAGCTTCGTTGCGGCCGATACTCAACTGTTTACCCAGACCAAACGCCGACATGCCATAGATCAGGCCAAAATTGATTGCCTTGGCGGCACGGCGTTGCTCCGCACTGACCTGCTCGAGCCCGGTTCCAAAAACCTCTGCCGCGGTAGCGCGATGCACATCCAGTCCCTGGGCGAAGGCATTTAGCAGACTTTCATCGGCCGACAGATGCGCCATGATGCGCAACTCGATCTGCGAGTAATCGAGCGCCAGGATCTTACAGCCATCAGTGGCCACAAAAGCTTCTCGAATGCGACGACCTTCGGCGGTGCGAATCGGAATATTTTGCAGGTTTGGACTAGTCGACGACAGGCGGCCGGTGGAGGCTACCGCCTGCTGGTAGGAAGTATGTACACGCCCGGTTTTAGCATTGATCTCCTGCGGCAGCTTGTCGATATAAGTCGACATCAGTTTATTTAAACTGCGATGCTCCAGCAGCAGGGCCGGAATTTCATAGTCTACGGCGAGTTCCTCGAGCACATCTTCGGCGGTCGACGGCTGTCCTTTTGGAGTCTTGCGCAGTATCGGCAATTCGAGTTTTTCATAGAGAATTGCCTGAATCTGCTTGGGTGAACTCAGGTTGAAGACTTCCCCGGCCTGTTGGTAAATCTCCTCCTGGATCTGTCCCAGTTTTTGATCGATTTCCCTGCCCTGGCTGCGCAACATATCCTGGTCGATCAATACACCATTTTGTTCCACATCGAGCAATACATCGACCAGGGGCATTTCAATTTCGCGATAAACCCGATTCAGCTTTTCATCTTCTTGCAGCCCCGCGTTCAAAACTCGGTGCAAGCGTAGCGTGATATCAGCATCTTCGGCGGCATAATCACTGGCCTGCTCGAGCTCAATCTGGTCGAAGGTTTTCTGTTTGACGCCCTTGCCAGCGATATCAGCGTAATGGATGGTGTCGTGGTCGAGGTAATATTTTGCCAGGGCATCCATGTTATGTCGGCTGGCGGTCGAGTTGAGTACGTAGGATTCGAGCATGGTGTCATGCGCGATACCCTGCATGCGAATGCCTTCGCCGATAAAAATATGTGCATCATACTTGATGTTCTGGCCAATCTTTCCGATCGCAGGATCTTCGAGAACCGGTTTCAGTGCCGCCAGCACTTCGGCCTTGTCGAGCTGTTGCGGGGCATTTTCATAACGGTGCATAAGCGGGATGTAACAAGCCTCGCCGGGATCAAGACACAGTGAAATACCTACCAGTTCGGCCTGCATGTAATCAATGCTGGTGGTTTCGGTATCGACGGCAAACTCTTTCGCCTTGCGCAAGCGCTGCAGCCACTGATCGAAGCGGTCCTGCTCGAGCACGGCTTCATAATTGGCATCGACTTTTACTGCACCTGGTTTTGCTTCGTCACTGGCGCTGGCTCCGACTTCATCGTACCAGCGGGTAAATCCATACTCCTGGTAATATGCCGCAAGCGCGCGCTGATCGGCTTCCTGCTGCTTCAGCTCGTCAATACTAACCCCGGTATCACAATCCAGCCTGATCGTTGCCAGTTCATAAGACATCGGCAGAAAATTCAGCGACTCGCGCAGATATTCCCCAACCTTACCCTTGATTTCCTCGGCATGTGCCATTACGCCGTTCAAATCGCCGTACTCGCCGATCCACTTGGCAGCAGTCTTTGGCCCCACTTTTGGGACTCCGGGTATATTGTCCGAACTATCCCCCATAAGTGCGAGGTAATCGATAATCTGGTCTGCGCGAACCTGGAATTTATCAACCACCGCCGCTTCGTCCATGAAATGATTATTCATAGTATTGATAAGGCGCACGTTTTCGTTGACCAGCTGCGCCATATCCTTATCTCCGGTCGAGATGAGTACCTGGTAGCCCTGTTCGGTCGCCTGGCAGCTCATGGTGCCGATTACGTCATCGGCTTCGACTCCCTCGATACAGACTAATGGCAGCCCACGCGCCTTAATAATTTTATGCAGCGGTTCGATTTGCTCACGCAGATCATCCGGCATCGGCGGCCGGGTAGCCTTGTATTCTGGGTAAATATCGTTGCGAAAGGTCTTCCCCTTGGCATCGAATACCACGGCGACCCGATCAGGTTGCTCGTCCTTGATTAATTTATTCAGCATGTTGAGGACGAAGTAGATCACCTTGGTCGGTTTCCCCGACGGACTAGTTAGATCCGGCCCGGGAACGTGATAGGCGCGAAAGAGGTAGGAACTGCCGTCCACCAGAACTAGTTTTTTTTGTTTCTCTTGATTCATATAGATGCGCTAGAATGCCCGACCCTGAATCAGGATCATATCATAGCCGCAACGGTGACTTCGCCCGTTTGCGCCTTTCTATTCGCTAAATTCATGTCTGTTTACACCTCTGTTGAAATTAAGCAGCTCGAGCGTTTTCTGCTGCGCTACGAGCTCGGAAAACTGCGCGATTTCCAACCAATCGCCGCTGGTATAACCAACACCAATTATTATCTCGACACTGATCAGGGTTGTTTCGTACTCACTCTATACGAACACCACGGCGATTCTGAACTCGACTACATGCTAGGCCTGCAACAGCATCTGGCCAATAAATCTGTGCGCTGCGCAGAACCCGTAAAAGATCGCTACGATCAATTCTACTCGAGCCTGAACCAACGCCCTGCGGCAATCATTCATCGTTTACCGGGTGAAGTAGAAACAGTTCCAGACCCGCGTAACTGCGCATCAATCGGTACAGAACTGGCCCGCTTCCATCTAGCTGGTCGTGATTACACAGGCAGGCGCAACAATCCGCGTGGAATAGAATGGATACTGGCAGTGCTGGAGACACTCGGCCCCTGCCTCGAAAGTGATGATTTACGTAGTATTACGGCAACCCTGGATAGTTGCCGAGAGTATGATCTGGAGCGGCTGCCGCGCGGCGCCATACATGCCGATCTGTTTCACGACAATGCACTGTTCGCTAACGGCGAGCTAGGCGGTATCCTCGATTTCGATTACGCCTGTAACGATAGTTTGGTATTTGACATTGCGGTGCTATTAAACGACTGGTGTATCGACAGCGCGGGACAACTGGTTGAGACCAGGGTAAATTCGGTTATCGACGCCTATCAACAGCAGCGTCGGCTTGAAGCTATGGAATTAGACGCCTTGCCTTTAATGCTGCGCCTCGGCGCCTTACGCTTCTGGTTATCCCGACTCTATGACAAAAATTTCCCGCTAAGCGGTGAATTGACCTTCTTAAAATGCCCCGAAGTATTTCGGCAGATGCACCTGCTACGCAGTGCCCAGACTAAAGAGGTCTATAAGCTATTGCTCCCACATCATATGCGGTGAGAAATTAGTCCACGCAAAACTATGGTGATCAGCCAGTCCGCGATGGCGAGTCGGTGTTTTGTTCAGCGGGTAGAGGTCGCCTGGCCGGAGCAGTTGCACCCCGTTGCGGTTGGTCAACATACGCACTGTCGACGACATAATGTTCTCATCTTGCGGTCCCCGCACAACAACGGCCCGTTCATTGGATTCAAGTTTCAGAATCGATCCTATTGGCGCTAAACCGTTAATTTTGAGATACAGACCGCCATAGACCGGATCCAGCTCCTGGTTGGTAAACATACGCGCAAACTCTCGACTGGGGTTATCGATAGATCGTTGTCCAGCCGACAGGTTTTGTGGCATTGCGATACCAGCATAGATAAACGGGGTGCGCATCAACAAGGCCTGTTTCGAGGGATTGTCGCTTGCCACATTATGGTTGCGCACCACGTCCTGAATCGATGCCTGATCGAGACCCGCGGCCTTGAGGATATCGGCGCTTTGTTGCGGGTAGTGTTCGCGCAGCTGACGTTTGTCTTCTACAGAATATTCTTCCTGGCTTTCGTATACCCGCTTTTCGTAGGCCAGTAATCCGAGATTATGACCCAGCGCCGCTACCACCATTTGTTCTAACTCGCTGTCATCGATTGCTACGTCCGCCGCGTAATGATTATAGCGCCGGATCAATTCAACCAGGGACACGCCAATATAAAGCGGTTTGGTAAAGTTGTAATTTGAATGCTCCGATAGAAAAAGTTCACCCAATAGCTGATCGGTCTGCTCCCGGCTCAGGCCGATCAGGCTGCTTGCGATTTGCTGCAGCCTGGCACCCTTTGCCGCGTCAGCTTCGTTCAGTAGTTCGTCCTGGAGCTGATGAAATTTAATACATAGTTCAGCAAGTCGCTCGTGTATCGACGACTGACTTGAGCGGGGTTCGGTGGATTCGGTGGATTTGTTGTTCACGTTAATGGCTTATCCTTCACGGCCCGTTCCTGGGCGCAGAACTGGCTATTATTTACCAATGCAGAAAGTAGAGAAAATCTTACCCAACAAATCTTCGTTGGTAAATTCGCCGGTAATTTCGTTCAGGTGTTGCTGGGCGTCACGCAAGTCTTCCGCCATGAGCTCTCCCGACCGTGTTGTATTAAATATGTGCATCGCCTGCTGCACCGATTCCTGCGCTCGCAGGAGTGCATCAACATGACGTCGCCTCGCCATAAATGCCTGATTATCCTGATTATAGTCAGAAACCTGGCCGGTTATGCGTTGAATCAGCAGTTCCATTCCATCACCAGTTAATGTGGAAATAGTAAGGCTTTCAGGATCGCGTTGCTGATTTGCCGCTAGCAAATCACTTTTGCTGAATACTAGTTGCAAATTGGCTCCCGCTAATTGATCGATAATTTCTCGGTCCGCAGGAGTTAATCCTTTACTCGAATCAACCAGGTATATGGTGATGTCCGATTGCGCGATGGTTTCCCAGGCACGCCTGATTCCCTCTCTTTCAACGGGGTTCTGCGACTCTCGCAAGCCAGCCGTGTCATGGACCTTAAGAGGTATACCCTTGAGCGATATGTGTTCACGCAGCACATCGCGGGTAGTACCTGCGATCTCGGTAACTATCGCGGCTTCGTACCCAGCGAGGTAATTTAGCAGGCTCGATTTACCCGCATTGGGCAAACCCGCAAGCGATACGCTCAAGCCTTCCTGCAGGGTTCTGCCCTGTTCCGCCTGTGCTAGTAATGTTTGCAAGTGCTGGTTGCAGTCATTCAGACGTTGGCTGATATCCGGGTTATCGAGAAAGTCGATTTCTTCTTCGGCGAAGTCGAGCGCAGCCTCGATAAATGCGCGTAGATTGATAATTTCGTCCACCAGGCTATGCACCTGCTGCGAGAAGCGGCCTTCCAATGACCGTATAGCTGCTCGCGAAGCAGCACGGCTGCCCGACTCTATCAAATCTGCTATTGCCTCTGCCTGGGTCAGATCCAGCTTGCCATTGAGGAATGCGCGTTCGGAAAATTCACCGGGACGTGCCAGCCGGGCACCGAGCTCGCACAGTCGTTCGAGCAACATATCGAGTACTATCGGTCCGCCATGAGCCTGGATTTCGACACAGTCTTCACCACTGAAACTACGCGGTGCCTTGAAGTACAGGCATATACCATGATCAAGTAGCTGGCCGGCAGAATCGAAAAATCGCCGAAACTGGATTAGGTCCGGTTTAATTTTGCTGTGACAAAGTATCTCGGCGATAGCCAGCGCATTGGCTCCGGAGAGGCGCACGATGCCGATACCACCGGTACCCGGGGGCGTTGCTATTGCGGCGATGGTCTCATGCGATGGCATGGTGATAATGGCGCATTGACTGAGCCGGGACCGGGCTTACTTAGCCCCTGCCGTTCCTGCCCCGGCTTCGATACGCCTGGTAATGATCCACTGCTGGGTAATCGACAAGACGTTGTTGACAACCCAGTACAATACCAGCCCAGATGGAAAGAAGGCGAAGAAAATGGTAAACACGAATGGCAATGCCATCATGATCTTGGCCTGAATCGGGTCCGGCGGTGGGGGGTTCAGTCGTTGCTGGATGACCATGCTGATACCCATCAACACCGGCAACACAAAATAGGGGTCCATCACCGACAGGTCCTTGATCCAGAAGATGAAGGGCGCCTGGCGCAGATCGACACTTTCGAGCAGGGCCCAGTAGAGTGCGATAAAAACCGGAATTTGCACCAATATAGGCAAACAGCCGCCCATCGGATTTATCTTTTCGGTTTTATATAGCTCCATCATCGCCTGGTTCATCTTCTGTCGATCATCCCCGTAACGTTCTTTCAGGGTTTTCAGACGCGGGCTGACCTTGCGCATTTTTGCCATCGAACGATAACTGGTTTCCGAGAGCTTGTAGAACAAGGCCTTAACGGTAAGGGTTAACAGAATGATCGCAAGGCCCCAGTTACCTACGAAACTGTGATACCAGGATAGTAACCAGTACAGGGGCTTGGAGAGGAAGGTCAAAACACCGTAGTCGACGGTAAGCTCCAGTCCCGGGGTAATTTCTTCCAGTCGCTTAACTATCTTGGGACCAACGAACAACTGGCTGGTAAATTCTGTGCTGCCACCGGTCGGTACAATCCGGTTTGCGGAACGCAGGCCAATAGTATAGGTCGAAGGGTTGCGCTTGGTGTTGGCAATGGTGTAAACCAGATTTGTTTCTTCCTGTCCTGGCACCCATGCCGACAGGAAATAGTGGTGGATCATCGCGATCCAGCCGCCTTTGGATTCCAGTTTAAGCTGACCCTCTTCCATATCGTCGAAATCAACTTTTTCGTACTTGGTCTCTTCGTTGTAATAGACCGAGCCCGTATAGGTATAGAGCAGGCGTGATGTCTCCAGTGGACGTGAGCGCTGAATCTGGCGGTATTCGCTGCCTTGCCAGTCCTGCGCTGACTGGTTATCGATACGGTGTTTGAGGTCAATCAGATAGTCGCCACGCCTGAAGTGATAAGTCTTTACCACTTCGACACCATCCTGGTTCCAGTAAATTGGCACGACCAGCTCGTCGTCCCCATCGGCAAGTTGGTAGGTCGTCTGCTCGCTGCGATAAATACTGTGATGCGTGGGGGCCTTTTCTGCCTTATTGCGTAACCCGCTCTGCACGATATACACCGAATCGCTGTCACTATGGATTAGCTCAAGCCAGTCGTCAGGTTGCTCCAGCGAAGTTGGATATTTTTTAAGTTTGAGCGAGCGTATAACGCCACCACGAGTATCGATCATTACCCGGATAACATCGGTGTCAACCTGCACCATTTTTGGTGCCTGTGGCTGGACCGCGGATTGCTCACTACCAGAGTCTCCCGCCTGGCTGGTGCTCTGCCCGCTATCAACCCCCAGTTCATCCGCCTGATCGGGCAGGTCATCGATCGGTATTTGCGAGGTAGCAACACCGCCATCGGAGCTTATTTGCGCTTCACTGCTGATAACCGGTTGTGGACCATAGTCAGCTTGCCACTGCTGCCACAGCAACATGCCAACGAATATCAGGGCGGCGAACAGAAAAAGTCTTGAATTATCCATGGTTATGCTCGGTGCTGGAGCCAGGCACTGGGTCGTAACCGCCGGCATGCCAGGGATGGCAACTGCTGACACGTTTCAACGCCAGCCATAATCCTTTCATACAGCCATGAGTCTCTATCGCCTCGAGGGCGTATTGCGAACAGGTGGGGGTATACCGACAATTATTGCCCAGTAATGAGCTCAGCAAGTAGCGATATGCTTGAATCAGTATTATCAGGAGTTTGCGCATTGTTTGATGATGCTATTCCAATGTTGATCCAGCATGGCTCGCAACTTTGCCGGCCTGGTTAGTAGTATTTCGCGTCTTACCATAATCACAAAGTCTCGCGCCGGTAATCGATGCTGATTCTTACGGAAGCTTTCCCGAAACAACCGTTTCAGCGCATTTCGCTTTACCGCGGTGGGAATTTGCTTTCGTGCTACTGCAAATCCGAGACGAGGGCATTCGCCACTATTTTTTCCTACCAGGATAGTAATGCACGCGTCGCTACGGCGAATATTGTTCTTAAAAACCTGCTGAAAATCGATCGATCGCGTTAATCTCAGCCGTCTTGGGAAAGACTCGCTGATACAGGCATCCACCTTATGGCGTGAGACGCGCTCTACCCTTGGCTCGGCGGGCTCGAATTACACTACGACCACCGCGAGTTTGCATACGCGCACGGAACCCGTGCGTTCTCGCACGTTTTAAATTACTCGGTTGGAATGTACGTTTCATGTCAAACGCCTCGGCTCGCTATTTGTCGATTTCAACAAGGCGCGACAATGTACTTGTAGAGTTGCCCTACGTCAATATTTAATTGTGGCAGTTAGTGATATTTTAATTATTTGGCACGGCAGGCGCCATTACAGCGCAAATTAGAGAGCAAACATCGTTATTTTTGACCATCTCCTCTTTGCTCGGGCTGTGGATAAGTATAGTATTGAGCCCTCTCGGTCGGGGTTCGATAATTACCAGAAATAGCGGGTGATACGGCCGAAAATCTAGCCAGGCAGCAATGTTTCCCGGTAAGCAAGCGTCACGCCGGTTCCGGGACGGCTATTTACTCTGCGCAATATTGTGCGCGGTTGGGCAAACAAGCGGAAAAACTTTGAATTCGATCTGGCAACAGTGTATTTCCAGCCTGGAAGGCGAAATCAGTGAGCAGCAGCTCAACACCTGGATTCTGCCTTTACAGGCCGAACAAGAGCTAAACACACTGAAACTGCTGGCGCCTAACCGGTTCGTCATGGATTGGGTACGCAAGAACTTCCTCGATCGAATTCGCGAGTTAATATCCAGCCTTGACGACAGTAAATCGATTTCGGTCAGCCTGTCGATAGGCTCTCACGCCGCGACAGTGCCGTCAGACACGGGTGCCGCCAGTCCACCCGCGCGCGCGTATCGGTCTTGTGGACTCAGCGATTCACAAAATTTCAGGAATTTTGTTGAAGGCAAATCGAATCAGCTAGCACGTGCGGCGTCGATTCAAATCAGTAGTAACCCTGGTTCCGAATATAATCCCTTGTATATCTATGGCGGCGTAGGCCTCGGCAAAACCCACCTGATGCATGCGATTGGCAATCAAATCCGCGAAAACAACCCTGAGGCGAACATCCTCTATGTCAATTGTGAGCGTTTTGTTTCAGATATGGTAAAAGCCTTGCAGCATAGTCGTATGAACGACTTCAAGAATTCTTATCGAAGCCTTGATGCACTATTAATCGACGATATCCAGTTTCTGGCGGATAAAAACCGCTCTCAGGAAGAGTTTTTCCATACCTTTAATTCGTTGTATGAAGCGCGTGCGCAAATGGTAATTACCTGCGATCGTTTCCCCAAGGAAATCGAAGGGCTCGAAGATCGTATACGCTCCCGCCTGGGATGGGGTCTGGCAGTTGATATCAAACCAGCTGATCTGGAAACCCGGGTTGCGATACTCAAAAGCAAAGCGGAGCAGGCTGATGCAGACGTCCCCGATGACGTGGCTTTTTTTATTGCCGAGCGCTTCAAGTCGAATATTCGAGAATTGGAGGGCGCATTGAAGCGGGTAGTTGCACATGCGCGATTTACTGGACAGGCGATCACCCAGGAGTTCGCTCGCCAGGCGCTGAAAGAGTTACTCGCGGTACAGGATAAACCGATAACCATTGATAATATCCAGAAACTGGTAGCCGAGTATTTCAAGATCAGGGTGGCTGATTTATTGTCCAGTCGGCGTACCCGGTCTATTACTCGACCTCGCCAGATTGCAATGGCACTATCGAAATTATTAACGCGCCACAGTTTACCGGAGATTGGTAGTGCTTTCGGGGGACGTGATCATACCACCGTACTGCATGCTTGCAGAAAAATTGAAGAATTAAGAAGTGAAGATCGACGTATCGATGAAGATGTCGAGATTCTGGAGCGGATGTTGAGTAATTAGGCTGTGGGAAATATTGTGCGTAGTTTGTGGATAAAATGCGAATAAAATAGAGGTCTATATTTATCCCGTAGTTATGCACAGTTTAGCAAGCGGCTGCGGACAGGTAAAAATGGACGACTTACACTATAAACTGTTGATATTAAACAATATTTCTTACTTATTCAGTAAATGTGTAGTTACTAATAATTACAATAGATTATATATATATGAAAACAACTATTAAAAGAGAAGATCTACTAGCCCCTCTTCAACAAGTTATAGGTGCAGTAGAACGCAGGCAGACATTACCAATATTGGGGAATGTTTTACTTAAGTCTACAGGTGGTGACTTAACGGTGACTGCGACCGACCTCGAAATTGAAATGGTCGCAAACATCACCGCGAAGGGAAACGATGACTTTCAAACGACTATTCCTGCCAGAAAACTGCTCGATATATGCAAGGCTCTTCCAGACTCATCCGACATTACGTTTACGGTTGATGAATCCAGGGTCTCACTTACATCAGCGCGGAGCCGTTTTACGCTGGCCTCATTACCGGCAAAAGATTTTCCCGGTCTCGACGAAATAAGCGCTCTACAGTCTTTCTCGATACCACAAAACCAGCTTAAATCGTTATTCGATAAAACTTCGTTCGCGATGGCGCAACAGGACGTGCGCTATTATCTCAATGGCATCCTGATGGAATTATCGCCGGGTAAAATTAAACTGGTTGCCACCGATGGGCACAGGCTCGCATTAAGTGAAACTGCCATGGAAACTGGCGTGGAGGAAGATAAACAAATTATTATACCGCGCAAAGCAGTTCTCGAACTTTCGCGTCTACTCGAGTCTGGTGATAGTTCGGCCACCTGTATGTTGAGCCAGAATCATTTACGGGTGGAAACCCGTACGCTGGTTTTCACGACTAAATTAATCGACGGTAAATTTCCTGATTATCAACGAGTGATTCCAGTAGATGGAAACAAGACCATGGAAGTCAATCGAGAGACATTAAAACAATCGATGAGCCGTATCGCGATTTTATCGAACGAAAAATATCGAGGTATTCGGTTAACATTGTCTTCAGGTAATTTATCCATACAGGCTAATAATCCTGACCAGGAGGAAGCAGAAGAGGAATTACAGGTCGATTATGCCGAGTCGGATATGGAAATAGGATTTAATGTCACTTATTTAATCGATGTGTTAAATGTCCTTAATTCCGAAAAAGTACAAATCAAACTCAAGGATTCCAACAGCAGCGCTATTATTAGCGATAGCCAGGACGATTCCAGTCTATACGTCGTCATGCCGATGCGTTTGTAGAGATAACCAGAGGTTGATAAATGGCGATCAGTCAGCTCAGCCTGACGGATTTCAGGAACCTGCGCAGTACGACACTCGACGTTAATTCCCGTTTTAATATTATCAGTGGTGATAATGGTTCAGGCAAAACCAGCCTTTTGGAAGCTATCTACGTCCTCTGTCAGGCTCATTCATTCCGCACTCACCAACTAAAGCAGTGCATCAACCACGATAAGAGTGGATTTCTGTTATTTGGCCGATTTGATGACCACAAAGCCGGTTTGGCAAAAAGCGACAAAAGACTCGAAATACACGTCGATGGTGAAAGTATAAAACGCCGCTCGGAATTAGTCAGGAAGACACCGATTAATATTGTAAACTCGGATAGCTTTGTACTATTAGACGGTGCACCACAGAAGCGCCGTGCCTTCATTGATTGGTGTATGTTTCACGTGGAACCAGGTTATGCCGAACAGTGGCGGCTGTTTCAGCATGCTTTGCGCCAGCGCAACAGGCTGCTGAAATCCAGGCAGGATATCAATCTACTGGATTATTGGGATAAACATATAATTGAGCCTTCTCTGAGTCTGAGCGCGATGCGGAGGGATTACTGTAAAAAACTACAGGCCATAGTGGCAGATGAATTATGCGAAATTCTTTCAGGAATTTCACTCGAACTCGAATACCAGCAGGGCTGGCCTGATGACCTTAGCCTCGAAGATGCAATCAATAGTAGCCGTGCGAGGGATATTCGCAGCGGATTTACTAATACGGGTATTCACCGGGACGATTTAAGATTCCTTTCCCAGGGCCGAAACGCGAGTGAAATTCTTTCCCGAGGGCAGGGCAAACGTCTCTGCCTCGCTTTGTTGTTAGCAGCTTTGAAGGTGGTTAGTAAATCGAGGCAGAACAGGATCATCCTGTTAATCGACGATCTCAATTCAGAACTGGATAGCAAGGCACAAAACATGAGTTTACCAGCAGTTAGTCGAAATGGATTTGCAGATCTTTATTAGCAACATCGATAGTGTCGTTCCGGAGCCTGTTAGAGGAAAAGAAATTAAATTGTTCCACGTGGAACATGGTATAATCAGACCTCGAATTTTCAGCTAGATCCTTTCATGTCAAACTACGATTCCACTAGCATTCAAGTGCTAAAAGGCCTCGATGCTGTCCGTAAGCGGCCTGGTATGTACATTGGTGATACTGATGACGGTACTGGCCTGCATCATATGGTTTTTGAAGCCGTCGATAACTCTATCGATGAAGCCCTGGCGGGGCATTGCACGGAAATTAAAGTAGTTATACATAGCGATGGATCAGTATCGGTAAAGGATGACGGCCGGGGAATTCCTGTCGATATTCACGAGGAAGAAGGACGTTCTGCAGCGGAAGTTATTATGACCGTATTGCATGCTGGCGGTAAGTTTGATGACAATTCGTACAAGGTGTCAGGTGGTTTGCATGGTGTTGGTGTTTCGGTCGTTAACGCATTGTCGGAAACGTTATCATTGCGTATAAAACGCCAGGGAAAGCTCTACACACAAGAATACAGGCTGGGAGAACCTCAAGGTGATCTAAAGGAAGTTAAGGATACTGATCAAACCGGGACTGAGATACGATTTTTGCCCAGCCCAACCATTTTTGGCGATATTGAATTTCACTACGATATTCTGGCAAAGCGTTTACGCGAACTGTCTTTTTTAAACTCTGGCGTACGCATTCACCTGTTTGATGAGCGTAGCAACAAGGAAGACATCTTTGAATACGAGGGCGGTATTCGTGCTTTTGTTGAGCATTTGAATAAAAACAAGACTCCGATTCACGAAAAGGTTATCACTATCAAGATGGAGTTGGATACTGTCGAAGTTGAAGTTTCGATGCAATGGAATGATTCATACCAGGAAAATATCTTTTGCTATACCAACAATATTCCACAGCGTGATGGCGGTACCCATTTATCAGGATTTCGAACTGCATTGACCCGTAGCCTGAATCAGTACATGGAAAACAACCAGGGCAAGAAAGAGAAACTTAATACGGGCGGTGATGACGCGCGCGAAGGCCTGACCGCGGTTCTGTCAGTTAAAATTCCTGATCCGAAGTTCTCATCACAAACCAAAGACAAACTTGTTTCTTCGGAAATCAAAGGCATAGTCGAGTCGGTCGTGGGTGAACACCTGAGGGATTTTCTACAGGAGCATCCGGCGGATGCCAGGGCGATTACGAGCAAGATTCAGGACGCGGCGAGGGCGCGGGAAGCAGCGCGCAAAGCGCGTGAAATGACGCGACGCAAGGGCGCACTCGACATTGCCGGTTTGCCCGGAAAGCTTGCCGATTGTCAGGAAAAAGATCCTTCCCTGTCAGAAATATACCTGGTGGAAGGTGACTCGGCCGGCGGTTCGGCAAAACAGGGCCGAAATCGTAAAACCCAGGCTATTTTGCCCCTCAAGGGAAAAATTCTGAACGTCGAAAAAGCGCGTTTTGACAAGATGCTGCAATCAGCTGAAGTAGGTACATTGATAACTGCGCTAGGTTGTGGAATCGGGCGCGAAGAGTTTGATATAGATAAACTGCGTTATCACCATATTATTATCATGACCGATGCCGATGTTGATGGTTCGCATATCCGCACCTTGCTACTTACCTTTTTTTATCGGCAAATGCGTGAATTAGTCGACCGCGGGCACGTTTACATTGCACAACCGCCTCTGTACAAGGTCAAGAAGGGTAAGCAGGAGCGCTATGTTAAGGACGACAAAGAGCTGAATGCATATTTGCTACAGCTAGCCATTGAGGGTGCAAATCTTCATCTCGCTGATGATGCACCACCTATATCTGACCTGGCACTTGAGAATCTGGCGCGCCAGTTCATAACCATACTGGCAATTTTCGACCGTCTGCAAAGGCATATCCCGGTAGAAGCGCTCGAAGAACTGGTCGATTTGCCAGTAGTGACGGAATCAACCCTGCTCGACGAAAATATAATTGGCGAATGGGGCCAGGCGCTAGCTTCGCGACTTAATGAAAAAAGCGGTAGCTCCGTATCCTACACCATGTCAGTCAAGAGCGACGATGATAGTAACCAGTTCGGACTTGATTTTAGAAAAGCGCCTGCATGGACTTACCACTCCAAGTGAGCTCAGTAGTGACTTCTTTAATGGTGCCGATTATCAGCAGATAGCCCGGTTTGTAGAGCAGGTGGGTGATTTATTTACCGCGGAATCGTACATAAATAGAGGCGAGCGTCGGCAACAGGTAAAGAAATTCAGCGAAGCCTATTTTTGGCTGATGCGAGAAGCGCGTAAGGGATTGAACATCCAGCGTTACAAAGGTTTGGGTGAAATGAACCCCGAGCAACTCTGGGAAACAACTATGGACCCGGAAAATCGACGTTTACTCAAGGTTCGTATCGAAGACGCAATCGCCGCAGATGATGTATTCACTACTCTGATGGGCGATCAGGTGGAGCCACGCCGTGCTTTTATCGAGACGAATGCGCTCAATGTCAGCAACCTGGATGTATAGTAACCCCTTGATTTTATTATATTAATTTCTATACAGGGGAATAGTTTAATAATCAGGGAGCTACCGGGTGGATGCTGAATGACATGATACGGTCATGATTCAGCGGTAAATTTTGTCTCTGGTATTACTGTTCGATCGATAAAAAAAGCGCAGTGCTAAAAACCTGCCAGCCAGACCAGCGCCCTGGAGGAGTACAGTGCCAACTAGTCTGACCAGGTCGCCGGTAAAATGTTAACCACCTACGCGGCAATTACGGCCTGCTTCCTGTTTTTCAGTAAGCTGGAAACCATCGTTTCAGTTCATGCCTCATTTGACGTTTAATTGCCCGGCTTAGTTAAGTAGACTAGCGCACTTTATTATGTTGAACCGATGACCATAACCTTGACCAACCCATTACTCGAACCGGGCGCACTGCCGGCATTTAGTAAAATCAAGCCGCAAATGATCCAACCGGCGATCGAACATTTGATCAGTCAAAATCGTAGCGCAATAGCGAAATTGTCCGCGCAAGAACGACCTGATTGGGATAACTTGATAAAACCTTTATCGTTGATGAATGATCGTCTGGAAAAGGCCTGGTCCCCGGTACGGCACCTGAATTCGGTAAAAAGTACGCCAGAGCTGCGCGATGCGTATAACAGTTGCTTACCCCTGCTCAGCGAGTACTCATCCGAAGTTAGCCAAAATCACGATTTATATCAGGGTTATCGAAGTATTGCCGACTCTGAAGCGTTTGCCACATTCTCCCCGGCACAACAAAAAGCTGTCACCGATGCACTTTTGCATTTCCGGCTGGGTGGTGTCGAACTCGATGGCAAAGATGCCGCGCGTTATCAGCAACTACAAAAAGACCTGTCCGAACTGCAGTCCAAATTCGAAAACAATCTGTTGGACTCCACCCAGGCCTGGCAGTATCTGACCGAAGACAAGACGGAATTAGAGGGCTTACCCGAGTATGCGCTGGCGATGTTAAGCCAGTTGGCCGAACAGAAGGGTTTGACCGGCTATCGAGTGACACTCGATATGCCGTGTTATCTCGCGGTAATCACCTATGCAGATAATCGGGACCTGCGAAAATCAATTTATGAAGCTTACGTGACGCGGGCCTCGGATCAGGGAGTCACCGATAAAATCTGGGATAATGCGATAAACATGGTTGAAATTGTCGCTAAAAGGCAGGAAAAAGCAAAACTTCTTGGATTTGAAAATTATGCCGCCTATTCACTTGAGACCAAAATGGCGAGTAGCGTTGAGCAAGTCATAGAGTTTCTCAACGATCTTGCGAAGCGATCACGCGAGGCAGCTATCGCCGAGGTTAACGAACGCCAGGCTTACGCTGAGTCGTTAGGTTTTGTTGGTGAACTGGAGGCCTGGGATTACAGCTATTACGGCGAAAAACTGAAGCAGAACAGATATCAAATTTCCGATGAAGACTTAAAGCCCTATTTTTCAGATACTCAGGTTATAAACGGTTTGTTCGACATAGTAGCGAAGCTCTACCGGGTCCGTATAAGTCAGGTTGAAACCGGGATCGACCGTTGGGATGAGGCGGTCGGTTTTTACCAGATTGCAGATCAGCAGGGGGAAGTCGTCGCTTACTTCTTCCTTGATCTGTACGCCCGCGAAAACAAACGAGGTGGCGCCTGGATGGATGAATGTGTAAATCGTTATCGTATCGATGGCGTCACCCAACTGCCAGTAGCTTACCTGACCTGTAACCTGACGCCGCCATTAGGTGATGCAGCGGCGCTTTTTACCCACGATGAGGTGATTACACTATTCCACGAATTTGGCCATGGCCTGCACCATATGCTAACCCGGATTGATGTGCCGGATGTGGCTGGTATTAATGGAGTCGAATGGGATGCGGTCGAATTACCAAGCCAGTTCATGGAAAACTTTTGCTGGGAACGGGAAGCGTTACATATGTTTGCCCGTCACTATCAAACACAAGAACCGCTACCTGACGGGCTATTCGAGCGGATGATCGACGCGCGGAATTTTCAAAGTGCTTTGCAAATGCTGCGCCAGATTGAATTTTCGTTGTTTGACATACGCCTGCATCAGATAGTGGAGATTACTTCAGCCACGCAGATTCAGACGATTCTGGATGAAGTAAGAACCGAGATTTCAGTTGTTAAAACGCCTGCTATTAATTGTTTTCAAAATGGCTTCTCACATATTTTTGCAGGCGGGTATGCCGCGGGTTATTATAGCTACAAGTGGGCGGAGGTCTTATCCGCTGACGCTTTTGCTGCATTTGAAGAAGAAGGGATTTTCAATCCAGAAACCGGGCAAAGATTTCTGCGCTGTGTGCTCGAACAAGGTGGCTCACGCCCAGCGATGGAATCTTTCTGTTGTTTTCGTGGGCGTGAACCCGAAATCGACGCATTGTTAAGGCATAGTGGGATAAGCTAGCTGATGTTAAATAAAATACTATTCGGTATGACCCTGTTGTTTTACTGTGCGCTGTCGTCAGCCCAGGAAGCAAGCGATCAGGATAAAGACAAACTGTATATAACCGATCAGCTACGGCTTTCCCTTTATACTTCAGCTAATTCGCAAAGCAAGGTTGTCAAGTTGTTACAATCCGGCGATTTACTCGAAATAGAAGAACTTTCCGGGGCTTATGCTTTTGTTACCGCTCCAGGTGGAGTTAAAGGATGGGTCAAACGAGGTTTCCTGGTAGCAAAACCAACCCACAACATCTTATTCCAGGAAGAACAGAAGAAAACACAGGAACTCACTGCGGAGATCGAGAAGCTGGCCAACAGCAAGGCAGTTATTGAGCAGTATGAACAGGACATGGATAAACTGGTTGTAAAAATTGATGAGCTGGAAACCGAAAACCAGAAAGCGAGTGAATCTATCTCTGAATTGCAGCAGTTAGTCGAAACCAAGCAACGCGAAATTGATCGTAAGGATGATGATAGCGCCCCGGCGATGCTTGTTTTATGGGATACCTTCAGAAGTTACTGGCAATTGATAACCCCGATGATAGTGCTCATCATATTGTTGAGTTTTCTGGTTAGTAAGGTAATTATAGAAACCCGAATCAAAAGCAAGTTTCACGGCATCAAGATCTGGTAAATGGAATACAAGGATCTGCGGGACTTCATCGACCAGCTGGAGCGAGGTGGCGACCTCAAACGCATTAGCCAGCGTATCTCTCCTAATCTCGAAATCACGGAAATCTCTGACCGGGTTTTACGGGCAGGTGGTCCGGCACTGTTATTTGAAAACCCGGGCGCAAGCAAGATCCCGCTACTTTCCAATCTCTTCGGCACCGAGCAACGGGTTGCACAGGCGTTGGGAGAAGACAATGCGGCTGCATTACGTGAAGTCGGCAAGCTGCTCGCGTTTCTAAAGGAGCCGGCTCCACCAAAAGGTTTCAAGGAAGCAATGAGAACCTTACCAATTTACAAGAAAATCCTCGATATGTCGCCAAAATCGGTGAAAAATCCGAAGTGCCAGCAAATTCAGTTGCATGGCGATGAAGTCGATCTGTCAATATTACCCATCCAGACCTGTTGGCCGGGCGATGCTGCGCCGCTGATCACCTGGGGTCTTGTCACTACCCGGGGACCGAACCGTGAACGTCAAAATCTGGGGATCTATCGGCAGCAGTTAATCAGCCGTAACCGTTTGATTATGCGCTGGCTATCCCATCGCGGAGGTGCGCTCGACTATAAAGAATGGCGCGAGCAAAAAGGTGATGAACCGTTTCCGCTATCGGTGGTGCTGGGCTGTGATCCGGCGACAATCCTTGCCGCGGTTACACCGATACCGGATTCGTTGGCTGAATATGCCTTTGCCGGTCTCCTGCGCGGCAGCAAGACCGAAGTCGCCAGATCGCTACTTTCCGACCTGGTGATTCCGGCGCGTGCGGAAATCGTGCTCGAGGGCCATATCTATGCCAACGATGTAGCCGAAGAGGGTCCTTTTGGAGATCACACGGGGTATTACAATGAGGTCGAAAGTTTTCCGGTGTTCACCGTTGAGGCGATGAGTATGCGCAAAGACCCGATATATCACAGTACCTATACTGGTCGACCACCGGATGAACCCTCGGTACTGGGGCTCGCGCTTAACGAGGTATTCATCCCGATACTGCAAAAGCAATTCCCTGAAATCATTGACTTTTATTTACCCGCCGAGGGTTGTTCGTATCGAGTTGCCATAGTCAGCATCAAAAAACAGTATCCAGGCCACGCCAAGAGGGTAATGATGGGTGTCTGGTCGTTTCTGCGCCAGTTTATGTACACTAAATTTGTCATCGTTGTCGATGACGACATCGACGCGCGTAACTGGGAAGACGTTATCTGGGCTATTTCCACGCGTACCGACCCCATCCGCGATATTACCTTGATCGATAATACACCGATCGATTACCTTGATTTTGCGTCCCCCGTATCCGGTCTTGGCTCAAAAATGGGGCTCGATGCGACCAATAAACTGCCGGGAGAAACCACGCGGGAGTGGGGTGAGCCGATAAAAATGTCTACCGAAGTTATCGAAAGAGTCGACACGCTCTGGGCTGAGCTCGGACTCGATTAGCGCCAGTTTTTGCACCGCCATAAAAATTGGACGATAATCCGGATTAACTACTAGCTACAGGAACGGAGGTAACATGCGCTCAATCATGGTGTTAAATTCCAAAGGTGGATCGGGAAAGAGTACGATTGCCACCAGTATCGCGAGTTACTATGCGGCGCAAGGCAACAAGGTTGTGTTGGCCGACTGTGATCCCCAGGCCTCCAGCCTGGAGTGGCTGGCAGCACGCCCCAGCGGGCGCAGCACGATAAGCGGCATCGATGGATCCAGTGGTCATTTCCGGGTTCCACGTAGTGCCGACTATATTGTATATGACACCCCGGCCGCGGTTCATGGCAAGGAATTAAGTGCATTCCTGCGCCGCGCTCAAAGCATTATCATTCCGGTGTTACCATCGCCGATCGATATGCGTGCGGCGACTCCGTTTATCCAGAAGGTACTCGATAACGGTCGTATCGCGCGTAAGGAAGCCAGGGTAGCGCTTATTGCTAATCGTTGTCGGGAAAATTACAACATTTACCACCAGCTCGATACGTATTTGCGCAAGGTTCGCAAAGCGCCGTTCATCAGCGTATTAAGAGAAACCCAGAACTATGTACGCGCCGCCGAGCGCGGTCTCGGGATCTTTGAACTCGCGCCTTATGCGGTACGCAAAGACCTCGATCAGTGGGAGCCGATTATTCGCTGGCTTAACAGTAAACGCAGCCAGCCGGTAGCTTGATCCCATTATCGAAGTCAGCCATCGTGTCACGGTAATGCCGACGGGTGAACAATTCGATTGCCCGGCGCGGAAGTCAATTCTTGCCGCTGCACATGCTGCTAATATCCTGATTTCCTATAGCTGTCGGAGTGGGCAATGCGGTTCCTGTCTGGGAAAGTTGCTCAGCGGCGAGATCGAGTACCCCAAAGGCTTACCCGATGCGCTTAACCAGCAGCAACACGAAGCGGGCTATGCGCTGTTTTGCAGTGCACAGGCGACTTCGGATTTGTTTATTGAGTTAATCAAACCCGAGTTTCCCGGCACTTAAAATCACTCCAGGGCCCGGTTCACGGCCTGTTGCGCGTGGATTGTAGTGGTGTCGTAGAGTTTAATGTCGGTGTGTTGTGGCTGCAGTAGCATACCGATCTCGGTACAGCCTAAAATCACCCCATCGATTTCTTGCTCGCGCATGCGATCGATGATCGCGAGATAGACTTCGCGGGATTCGGCTTCGATCTGTCCCTGGCATAACTCCTGGTAAATAATGTCATGCACCATTTGTCGATCGTGTAGTTCGGGTATAACCACGTCGATTTTATACTGGTCAGTGATGCGCTTGCGATAAAAATCGAATTCCATCGTGAACGCGGTACCGAGCAAGCCAATGCGCCTGACCTCGTCCCGTCTAAGGATTTCGGCGGTTGCGTCTGCGATATGTAACAGTGGGATATCGACCGCCGCGCTGACGATATCGGCGACATGATGCATGGTATTGGTAGCGATGAGAAAGAAATCAGCGCCACCGGCTTCAAGGCGACGCGCAGCGTCGACCAGCACTTCGGCCGCGCCCTCCCAGTCCCCGCTATGTTGAAGTTTCTCGATTGGTGCAAAATCAACGCTATACATCAGTATTTGCGCCGAATGAAGACCGCCGAGGCGCTGTTTTACCCCTTCGTTTATGAGTCGATAGTAAAGCAGGCTGCTTTCCCAGCTCATGCCCCCGATTAAGCCGATTGTTTTCACCAGATTTGGTTCTCAGCCAAAAATTGCACTATAACAGGAATTATCATGCCAAAATTTGAATTCAGTATGGCGTTACCCGCCCACGAAACCCGGACTATTTACGAGGGTCGGGCGCGTTACATCATGGTCGAATCGACACAGGGTGTGAAGTTGCAATTGCCAGCAGCTAATTTTCGTCGCCATGTTACTGCCGAAGGTATTAAGGGGCGATTTAGCGTTGAAACCGACGTTAACAACAAGATACTGGCGTTACACAAACTTTAACCGGGTTTGCTGCGCTGGCTCTGTTTGGCCGCCAGTTTCAGGGTTTTACGCTGCCTGGCCTGCTGCGCGGCATCGGCGCCGATATGAAACTCACCGCGGGTTTTGGCAAGCTGAACCTGCTTTTCGCGCTCGCGAAAGCGGCTGCGTTCGCTACTGGACTTATTATCGTAGCAAGCGGGGCAACTCACCCCGGGCTGGTACTTTTGATTGGCCTTGTCGGCATCGGTTATTGGTAAGCGACAGGCGTGGCATTGATCATAACTACCTTTTTCAAGGGAGTGATTGACACTCACGCGATTATCGAAAACGAAGCATTCACCATGCCACGTCGATTCCGCTTCGGGTACCTGTTCGAGGTAATTCAGTACGCCCCCCTGTAAATGGTAAACCTCGTCGAAACCCTGTTGGCGCAGATATGCGGTCGATTTTTCGCATCGTATGCCACCGGTGCAGAACATAGCCACCTTGCGATGCTTTTGCGGATCGAGGTTTTGCTTTACGTAGGCTGGAAAGTCGCGAAAAGATTTTGTCCTGGGGTGTATCGCGTTAGCAAAGCTGCCAATGGCTGATTCGTAGTCATTGCGAGTATCAATCAATGTCACTTCGGGATCATTGATGAGTTCATTCCAGTCAGCTGGTGCGACGTAGTGGCCTCCTTGCGCGGGATCGATATTCTCGACACCCATAGTTACGATTTCGCGCTTCAGTTTAACGCGGGAGCGATAAAAAGGCATGGTATCGTCGCTTGAAAACTTGCAATCAAAACCACGCAAGCGATCGTCCTGACGCAGGTAATCGAGCAATTTTTCGACCGCAGTCGCCTCGCCTGCCACAGTGCCGTTGATACCTTCGGCGGCTAGCAGCAGCGTGCCGCGAATCTGGTTGTCGAGCATTAATTGCAGTAGTGGTTGGCGTAATTCTTCGAAATTATCGAGCCGCACAAAACGGTATAGCGCAGCGATAACGATAGCTGATGACATCGAGCCTCCTGGAGCGTAAATCCAGTGCCATGTTGTAAAGGGGGCGTATTCTAGCGCAGTTACTACGGTTTTGTTAAGTTGTCTTCAAGCGGCGGTGCCGATTCGGGAAACCCCTTGCTAACCAGGTCAGCTTTAGCGGCCCTACAACGGCATATTGCTAGCGAAACTGAAACGGTGCCATTCAGTCTATTGGTCGGCTTTACCGATCACATCTATATGATGGTCGATAAAATCTATCTGATCCCCGGGCCGGATTTTCTTGCGTTTGCGGGTCTCAACCTCGCCATTGACACTAACCAGCCCGTCGGCGATGGCTTGCTTCGCGTTGCCACCGCTCTCACTGAGCCCTTCGAACTTAAGGATCTTGTAAAGCTCGACGAATTCTGACTCGAGCTCCGCGATGATGTTGTCTGAATCACTCATATTTACTCGTCGAAATCGATATGAACATCGTCCGGCCAGGGCTGCCCTCTACCGGTTTCAATACAGGATTTTAAACTCATCATGAAAATCCCCCACTTGGTAGTGCAATGCGCAAGAAACGCATCAGACCTGGGCCAATTATAATGGCTGAAATTAACGATCGTCTGACTTTTTTCTTCCTGCAGTTCAAACGATACTTCGGAACCCTTCCAGTCTTCAGGTATATCACCCGAATGTCGCCAACGCACCAGACGCTCCGGGATTAGCTCTATTACAACAAAATCGGGCCCGCTGTCGCCAAAGCGAAATTCAATGATCGAACCTGCCTGACCAGCCCCTCTGGTGTCGCTTGTCCACCATTTGGAAAGCCCGGAATCGGTGGTTAGCAACTTCGTATATATCGGCGGCGCTGCCCCGGATTCCGACACGATGCCTGATTTCAGCCATTGCGCTAGTTTAAACGTTTAATGACATTGGGAATAGACTTGGCGAGAATAACCACTTCACCTAACGGCAGACTAATCATGATCCAGTGGTACCCAGGTCATATGTACAAAGCGAGCAAGGAATTCAAAAAGATCCTGCCGCAGGTCGACCTCGTTATCGAGGTGCTCGATGCGCGTCTCCCCGGTTCCAGCGAGAATCCACTGCTGGCGGAGTTGCGTCGTGACAAGCCCTGCATCAAGCTGCTCAACAAAAGCGATTTATCGGATTCAACGCGTCTTGCCGACTGGATAGCCACCCTGGAACAGCAAAACCGGGTCAAAACGCTGGTATGCAGTACCAACGACAATGCAATTGCCGAGCTCCCCGCGTTGTGCCGATCGCTGGTGCCAGCGCGTAACAATCGTTCGGCGATGATATATGCGATGATTGCCGGTATTCCTAACGTGGGCAAGTCGACGCTGATAAACAAGCTCGCGAATCGCAGTATAGCGAAGACCGGAAACGAGGCCGCGCTTACCCGTATGCAGCAACGTATCGAAATTTCACCTGAATTAACCCTGATAGATACCCCGGGTATGCTCTGGCCAAATATCGAGAACGAGGCCAGTGGCTATCGACTGGCCGCCACCGGTGCAATCCGTGATACCGCGCTCGAATTGCAGGAAGTAGCCAGTTTTATTGCAGAATTTCTGCTGCAGATCTACCCTGAACGCCTGATTCAGCGCTATGATATCGAGCCGTTACCGGTTTCTGAGATCGAATTGCTGGAAGCGATCGCGCGTAAACGTGGCTGCATCGTATCGGGCGGACGGGTAGACCTTGAAAAAGTATCGCGCCTTTTCATCAGCGAGCTGCGTAGCGGTGATCTCGGCGGAATCTGTCTGGAAACACCCGCCGGCTTCGCCGCCGAATCGGAACAGGTAATAATAGACCGGGCTGAAAAGGCAGCCAGAAAAACAGCGCGTAAAGCCATGCGCGGTAAAAATAAACAGGGGAAATAGCCATGATAATTCGCCGGGCACTCTCGCAGGACATCGCCGAACTTGCCGAGTTCAATATCAAAATGGCGCATGAAACCGAGGGCCTTGAGTTAATACCCGAGGTGATTACCGCGGGTGTTAAAGCCATGATCGACAACCCGCAAATGGGATTTTACCTGGTGGTTGAACTCGATAATGGTATCCAGGCATCATTGATGATTACCACCGAATGGAGCGATTGGCGCAACGGCATTTTCTGGTGGATACAAAGCGTTTATGTGCGGCCGCAGTATCGCCGCCAGGGCCTTTACCGGGAACTCTACCTGCGCGTCAAGGAACTCGCCGAGCAGGAGCCGGCGGTCTGTGGTTTTCGACTCTATGTCGAGCGCGACAATATCGCTGCGCAAAAAACCTATGAATCGCTGGGCATGAGCGAAACTGAATACAAGATGTTCGAAGAGCTGCACCCAACGCTTGAGTACAAGAGGTAGCTCAAAGTCACCGACAGGTGTCATTCCCGCGTAAGCGCGCTACTGCCCGGAATAAAATACCCCTGCTAGAAGGCAGGTCAAAAAAATCAACACCCGGCCTTTACGGCACGAGGGACTTCACCGGTTTCCCCTGACAGTGGATGGCATCCTCGGGGGTAATTCCGCAAAAGGCGCTCCCAAACGGCAAAAAACGCCGTTTGGCACATCCATGTGACCGCTTGGAGCTCGGCGTCCTGCCTCGCTACACTTTTGCGGAATTACCCCCGAGGTTGCCAGAGAATCAGCGGTCATTTTTTTTCCGAACAGTAGTGCGCGCAAGTGAAAATCCTGTAACGCGTCATCATCACCTGCCCGCCGTTTTCAACGGGCGCGATCAAGCCAGCTTGCTTTGGCATTTCGCTAGTAATATAGTCATCCCTCCTCAACGGGGTGCTCATCAGAGCTGAGAGACGTCATGCGGACGTCAACCCGATGAACCTGATCCAGTTAATACTGGCGTAGGGATGTGAGCGGATCAAAACTGTTTCCCATCTCTCCGTTTTAAATTTCAGCTAAATGGAGAAAAGTATGTACAAGGGTTTACGATTTTTCGGTGGCACGTTGTTGGCGCTGTTACTGTCCTTTGCGGCACAGGCCGCAACCCCCACCCTCGTGGTTTACACCTATGACTCTTTTACCAGCGAGTGGGGACCGGGTCCCCAGGTCAAGGCTGCTTTCGAGGCACAATGCGCCTGCAGCCTCGAGCTGGTGGGTCTCGAGGACGGGGTTTCGATGCTCAATCGACTTAAGCTCGAGGGTAGTAACACCCGCGCAGATCTGTTACTCGGCATCGATACCAGTCTTACCGCTGAAGCTCGCGCCAGCGGACTATTTGAGGCTCATCGCATAACAATGCAGAAGTCGTCGCTGCCACAGCCATGGCAGGATGATTTGTTTCTACCCTATGACTATGGTTATTTTGCCTTTGTCTACAATAAGGAACGGCTCGACAACCCACCGACGAGCCTGCGCCAATTGGTGACAGACGAAGACGGGACCAACCATCCTGATACAGGACCCGCGCACGTCAACTCCGGGATTGGGGTTGTTGCTATGGATCAAGAAGGTATTCGGTGACGAGTCTGACCAAGCCTGGGCCCAGGCTATCGAAACGCATAGTGACCGTCAGCAAGGGCTGGAGTGAAGCCTATGGCCTGTTCCTCAAGGGCGAGGCTGACATGGTTTTAAGCTACACGACATCCCCGGCGTATCATCTCATCGCCGAGCAGGATGCGCGTTTTGCCGCAGCGCGTTTTAGTGAAGGCCATTACCAACAGATTGAAGTAGCCGGGCTGGTGCGCAGTAGTCAGCAAAAACAGCTGGCGCGGGATTTTCTCGAGTTTATGCTCAGTGACGGCTTTCAAAGCATTATTCCAACCACTAACTGGATGTACCCGGCAACCCTGGCGCGCACAGAACTACCCGCGGATTTCGGCAAACTGATTGATCCGTCGCCGGCGTTGTTGCTGAGCGATGAACTGGTGGCAAGTAAACGTAAATCCTGGGTGGATGACTGGCTTGAGGTCATGTCGCGATAATCGATGGTCAGGTTAAACTCGCGCGCAGTTACGGCAGGACTGGTACTTGCGTTACTGGCTTTGATCGTTCTGGCGCCGATAGCGGGTTTGCTGAACCTGAGCGGAATACCCGGTTATGAACCCGGTGATCTGCGCTTCTGGCAAAGCGCCTATATCCGGCGGGTATTATTTTTCAGCCTGTGGCAAGCCTTGCTGTCTATGTTATGCAGCGTGCTGCCGGCAATTCTGGTGGCGCGTGCTTTCGCCTTGCAAGGGGATTTTCCCCTGCGTGGATTATTATTGCGCCTGTTCGCGTTACCCCTGGTGGTACCAGCGGTAGTAGCCGTGATGGGAGTGGTTTCGGTTTACGGCAGCGGGGGCTGGATTTCACTTGGCAGGTCGCTTTACGGGATTAATGGTATTTTGCTGGCACATGTGTTTTTCAATTTGCCACTCGCGGTCAGACTGCTGTTACCACAATGGCAGACTATCCCGCCACACCACTGGCAACTCGGGGAGCAACTCAGTATGAACGCCTGGCAACGCTGGCGCTTTCTCGAGTGGCCCGCATTGCGAGAGGCGTTACCGGGCGTCATGCTACTGGTGTTCATGCTTTGCCTGACCAGTTTTGCGGTCGTGCTGACGCTGGGCGGAGGTCCTAAAAGTACCACGCTGGAGGTTGCGATTTACCAATCGCTGCGCTTTGACTTTGATCCGGCACAAGCAGTAGTACTGGCCCTGTTGCAACTCTCGATATGTACCCTGGTGGCCATAGTGACGCTGAGATTGCAACGCTTACCCGAAGTGGAGATCGCTCTTGATTCGGTTTCGACGCCAATCGCCGTACCGCAAAAAAGGCTTAACACGCTGCTTATCCTGGCGACCGGGATTTTTGTTGGTATGCCGTTACTGTCGATGCTGATCGATGCCCTTGGTGGACCCTTATGGCAGGTTATTGGCACCCCCCGGCTCTGGCGGTCGCTCGTTACTACGCTTTTTATCGGCTTGTTCGCGGCCCTGTTTTCGGTCGGCGCCGGATGGCTCCTGCTGCAATATAGCGCTAGTCTTTCCCTGGCGGGGAAAACGAGCAAGGCCCACCTGGTCGATCTTGCCGGCTCGATTGTTTACGTGGTGCCGCCGTTGGTCATTGGTAGCGGGCTGTTTGTCCTGTTGTCACCACATGTTGATGTATTTACCTGGGTTTACCCGATCGTAATCGCAATTAACGCGGTAATGGGGTTACCTTTTGTTATCCGCAGTCTGGGCCCGGCACTGCGGCAGAATCATGCCCGTTACCACTATCTGTGCCAAAGCCTGGCGTTGCAGGGATGGAATCGGTTTCGTTATCTCGAATGGCCGTTGTTACGCCGACCATTGGGTCTCGCCTTAGCCCTGGTCGCAGCGTTGGCAATGGGCGACCTCGGCGTTATCGCATTGTTCGGCACCCCGCATAGCGCGACTCTGCCACTATTAATCTACCAGCAATTGGGGGCCTACATGATTCCCCATGCCACGGTGACCGCACTGCTATTACTGGTGCTCAGCCTGACCGTATTCTGGGGCCTGGAGCGCGTTATTGGAGGCAAAACCGGTGCTTGAAATAAAACAGCTCGAGTTTGCTTACGCGGCTGAAGCGGCGTCGACCATGCAGTTCAACCTTGGAGTTGCGGCGGGAGAAATATTAAGCCTGATCGGACCTAGCGGGTCAGGTAAATCAACGCTGTTGAATCTCATTGCCGGGTTCCTGGAACCGAGCGCTGGTCAGATATTACTGGATGGTATTGCGATTGAAACATCAAGTATTGCATCGCGTCCGGTGTCGATAGTTTTTCAACAGCACAACCTGTTTCCTCATCTAGATCTGTATACCAACGTCGCGCTAGGCGTCGATCCGTCGTTGCGCCTTAGCCGAGAACAGGCCGACGCCGTGGCCACGGCACTTGACCAGCTCGGGCTAAGTGATCTGCAACGACGTAAGCCGGGCGAATTATCAGGTGGCCAGCGGCAACGCGTCGCACTGGCCCGCGTGCTGGTGCGCAAGCGCAGAATTCTGCTGCTCGATGAAGCCTTTGCTGCCCTCGGTCCGGCGTTACGCGCCGAACTGATCGAGGTGGTCAAAAAGCTGGTACACGATAACAATATGGCCGCCTTGCTGGTGAGTCATCAACCTCGAGACGCACTACTCGCCTCGGCGCGTACGGCTTTTATCTGCGCTGGAAAAATTGTCGCGCTGGAACAGACCGCCGACCTGCTCGATAAATCGCAACTACCGCAAGTGCGTGATTACCTGGGATCGGTATGAAACAGGAATTTATCGAAGAGGTGTTTTCGCGCGCTTCAGTGCTGGCGGGTTTTACACCCGCTGATTTTACCATCACTCCTTTAGCGGGTTATACCAACCGGAACTTTCACCTGCACAATCACCAGCACGACTGGGTTTTACGAATTCCACGCGCCAAAACCAATGGCTTTATCGACCGTGCTGCCGAGGCCCACAATCAGACCCTGGCCCACCAGTTACAAATTGCACCACGAGTGTTATGGCGCGACAGCCAGGGAACTACCCTGACACCGACGCTCAGTACCAGCCGCGAACTATGCGCCGCAGATTTCGGTAACGACGCAATGCTGAAAATCATCGTCGACCCGATACGGCGTTTGCATCTCAGTGGACTGCCGTTTCGTGGCAGGGTAAATCTGCAGGCGTTGCTGTACGAACACTTCGCGATGCTCAGCGAGGGCGATCAGCAACGCCTGGCGCCGCGATTGCGCCAGGCTGAGCGGGTGTTGAAGCTGCTGCAGACTCGCGACGACGCTTATGTTGCCTCGCATAACGACCTGGTGTTGGAAAACCTGATGTTTGACAATTCACGCTTGTGGTTAATCGACTGGGAGTATTCGGCTATGGCTTCACCCTACTGGGACCTGGCGACGCTATGCAATGCCGCGAACCTGGATCTGCAACAAAGTCAGCGTTTGCTGCGTGCCTATTGCGCCGGGGAACGGGTAATGGAAGAATCCATTCTCTTCGACTATCGGGGTCTGCTGAAATTACTCAGTGATTGCTGGATGGCTGCACTCGCGGATTAACAACGCCCAATAATGTTTACCCATTCGGCAAGTCTGTACCTCGCCTCGGTGTTGATCTGGGGGTCGACCTGGTACGCGATCAAGTTTCAGCTCGGGGTGGTCGCGCCTGAGGTTTCGCTGGTTTATCGTTTTGCGCTGGCGGCAATTATCCTGTTGTCGTTTTGCACGCTGACCGGGCGTTCACTCAGATATTCCCTGCGCGAGCACGGGTTTATCGCGTTACAGGGGTTGTTTCTATTCTCCAGCAACTACCTGATATTTTACTGGGCGACCAGTTTACTGACCTCTGGCATTGTCGCGTTGATGTTCTCCACGGTAATTCTGATGAATATCATCAATGCTGCAATATTCATGCGCGTGGCGGTAAGCGGGCGGGTTATTCTGGGCGCCTGTTTTGGTATCGCCGGTATCGCCTCGATATTCTGGGCTGAGCTTAGCGCAGTCGATAACAATGCCGATACCTGGCGTGGTTTGTGGATGTGCCTGTTGGCAACCTTTTTTGCCTCGATCGGAAATATTATATCGGCACGCAACCAGAAAAACGGTATTCCGGTAATACAGACCAATGCCTGGGGCATGGGATATGGTGCGCTAGTGATGGCTCTTTACGCGCTAGTAAGCGGGGTTCCTTACAACTATGACCCCAGTTTTGACTATAGCGTATCGCTGATTTACCTGTCGGTATTCGGTTCGATACTGGCGTTTGGCTCCTACCTGACCCTGGTAGGCCGAATCGGTGCGGACAAGGCCGCCTATGCCGCGGTGCTGTTTCCGGTGATCGCTTTGGGGCTATCGACGATATTTGAAAACTACCAATGGAGCCTGCGAGCCGTGTTCGGTTTCGCACTGGTACTCCTCGGTAACTACATCGTACTTACCAAAACTAAACCGTAAACTCATCTTATCCCAGGCGCTCTACAGGTCTGCTTTTAGCGACCTCCTGATACATCGATGAAACTGGCCGAGGTATAGGCCGAGGCATCGGATAGCAGCCACAGAATCGCTTCGGCTACTTCCTGTGGCGAGCCCCCGCGCTGCATCGGCACGCCCGTTTTGAGGCGGTCCACGCGTCCGGGCTCACCGCCGTCGGCGTGGATATCGGTATATATCAGGCCCGGTTTGACCGCATTGACCCGGATTCCCTGGTCGCCCACTTCTTTTGCCAGTCCGATAGTCATCGCGTCGATAGCTCCCTTGGCAGCGGCATAATCGACATACTCATGGGGAGCGCCGAGGTCGGCGGCACGAGATGAAAGATTAACTATCGATCCACCTTCACCACCGAATTGGGTTGACATGCGTTTAACCGCTTCGCGGGCGCATAGAAAACTGCCAATAACGTTGATTTCAAGGATTCTCTGCCAGCGGGCGACTGTCATATCGACAAGATCGCTTTGTTTTTCGAGGATGCCGGCATTGTTGACCAGTCCGTCGAGGCGCCCAAACTCGTCGTCGATGGCCCGGTACATGGCTTCGACCTCCGCCTCGACGCCAACATTAGCCTGGTATGTGATCGCGTGATGACCTTCTGCCCGGAGAGAGTCAAGGAGATCCGTGGCGGCCTGTTCGCTATGCAGGTAATTAAGGCACAACGAGTAACCGCGCACGGCTGCGAGGCGTGCGGTTTCTGCGCCGATGCCCCGGCTCGCACCGGTGATCAGTAACACTTTAGACATACGTAGTCTCGTCAGGCTACAT